>NZ_BMQH01000015.1:0-47966 GCF_014648015.1 Butyricicoccus faecihominis | reverse complement strand
TTTCGGTGTCAGTTCGCCAGTTCTCCCCGGTGTCGTTCCTCCCCTGAATCTCACAGCGGCGTATCGCTCCCTTTGGTACGCTCGTTTCGGTCAGGGTTCCTCCACATCCCTGCCAAAAGTCATGGCACTACATCGCCGGGGAAGCATATCCCACACAGGCTGGTCATTCGATTGGAATAATCCATCGATGAACTACCTGTATCATAGAACATTTTTGTGCCCTGTGCCGTATGTCCACAAAGTAGGAATTAGGGGTAAAAATCAGAAATTTCCACGATTGCGGAAAGTGTGATATAATCCAGATAAGCGGCAGCAATGAAACCATTGGAAAGGAGCGTGCGCCCATGAAAGGAGCAACAAGCATACAGGAACGCCTTTGGGAACTCCGCAAGGACAAAGGCTTAAATCTGGAAGAACTATCAAAGCTGACAGGCATTTCCAAATCAGCTCTTGGAAGTTATGAAAAAGAGGATTTTAAGGAAATCAATCATGGCAACCTTATCACGCTGGCAGACTTCTATGGGGTCTCTGTTGATTATCTACTGTGCCGGACAGAGAACAGGGAGCAGATCAACACACCATTGACGGAGCTGCATTTGAATGATGAGATGGTGGCACTGCTGAAAAGCGGTCGGATTAACAACCGTCTGCTCTGTGAGCTTGCTACACATAAAGATTTCATCAAGTTTCTTGCAGACATTGAGATTTATGTGGACGGGATTGCTACCATGCAGATTCAAAACCTCAATGCACTTGTCGATACCGTCCGGCATGAAATCATTGAACGGTATCGCCCAGGCGAAGATGACCCGCATTTGAAAGTGCTGCAAGCCGCCCATATCAGTGATGATGAGTATTTCAGTCACATGGTTCTGGATGACCTCAACCTGATTATCCGGGATATTCGGGAAGCCCACAAAAAGGACAGTGAGAGTGCGCCCCAGACCACCGTTGCCGATGAATTGAAAGAAAATCTCGAAGCAGTCGAAAATTTCAAGGGCAGCCGGGATGAAAAGCTGGTTGTCCTTTACTGCAAGCAGCTCGGTATCAACTATAAAAATCTGTCAGACGAAGAATTTCGCTGGCTGATTCGGATTCTCAAAAAATCAAAGAAAATGGGAACGCCTATCAGCCAGAGGAAAAAACGGTAAAAAAAACCGCTGTTGCATGGTTGGGGTGCCTTCCATGTAGCAGCGGTTCTTGCTGTGGTTATTATTTCATTCGTTTTCTTAATATCCGGCGATAATTTGTTTCTCCCTTTGGTGCGTCCTGTATAATTTCCAACACACCATCTTCAAGCATTTTATCAATGCGATTAGAAATCCATACATCACTAATTCCAAGTTGATATTTTCCTAAAACATTACCTATAACAATAGCCATTTTGAATTGCTCTGGCTGTTCCGCAATTTCACGAAGAATGAAACTATCATATATATCTTCTGAAACACTTTGCAATTTACCATTTAGCATTGCACGCAAAGGTGCATTTTCATTTTGAAGTTGATTCCATTTCATAGCACAAGCTGAAAGAAATACAGGCTTAGCTTTTTCTTGTAGAGTTATATATTTTCCCCATTCGCCAGGAGAAACCTCACCCCATGCTATTTTGGATGTCATAGTATTTTCTTTTCCATATTCCCAGGCAGGTAACTTAACCAAATAAATTGTTGTCTGACAGTTTAATGGTCGAAGTTGTTTCATAAGCCAGTACATACCGCAAAATTCATCCGGATTATAGCTATACCAAATACGAACTTCTTCCCCAGCTACATATCGTTCAATAACCGAAGACAATGTAGTTTTAATTTTCTGTATTTTTTCTTCAACCTGATAGTCTAAATCCTCTACAAACCAGACAGACAGCATTTTCTTGAGAACATTTTTCCGCTGTTCGCCAATTCCATTATCAGAAATATCTCCCACACTAAGAGCCATATCAAAACAATAAACATCACTGCTCTTGCCTCCCAATGGAATAGCATTCTCCCAAGCAATATGTTCTTGTTCCTGTGCTTGAATTTGTGCTTCTTTCATTTCATCTGAAGATGGAACACTCCCATCTTCGTGCCTCATAAAGACCGAAACTGCACTTCCTCTATACTTTCCCTTACCGTAAGTTTGGGCAATTTTCAAACTTCCACAGGCACTTTCACCAAATACAATTTCAATCATCTTATATACCTCCGATTTAATTACTCCCGTATGAATAAATTATATCATGCAAAACAATTTCTTCTGCCCGGTTGTGAATGTTATTACAACGCTGCACCCATTCCATTTGTTGAGTTCGCTTCAATTCCTCTGTCACGCCCTCGGTGGCTTTCATCTGCTCCATGATAGTGTCTAACCGTTCCTGTGCCTGTTCGTTCAGGTCTGCAAGATATGTCCACAATTCTCCGGTCAGTATCAATGTATTCAATCTGGCTGGGTGGACTTCCCTTAAATATTCCCGGTGCATCCGTCCGTACTTTCCGATAGGGCGGTGTTCCTCCGGCAGTTTCAAGTCCGGGATGTAGTAATCTCCGACAAGGATATAATCAATTCCGTTTTCCGTTATTCTTGGTTTCAATTCTCTCATGTTCCTTACCTCCTGTGGAAGCAGGCTCGTCTGGTACTAACTCAATCACATCGGTAATCTCACAATTCAGCGTTTCACAGATACGGGCTAATGTGTCCATGCTGATGTGCTTTCCCTCTTTGCTCATGTTGGCAATCATATTCGTTGTCATACCAGCGGCAAGCCTTAAATCCTCTTTCCTCATATCACGCTCTAACAGTGTGTGCCAGAGTGGTTTATAGCTGATGTGCATATTGTTTTCCTGCCTTTCTATCCATACCACCGGGGCGGCTGCCCCGGCAGGAACTTTTCTCTTATTATAGCACCAATCTTGTGAAATCACAATTTATTCTTGTATCCTGCCGCTGATACCGTCTGGATTGGTTTTCCTTTCTTTTTTGTTCCCTTTAATTAGCCATGAACTGCTTCATGCCCTGGGACTTTGCGCCGGGGTTATCGTTGCCGTAGCCCTCAAGCAGATTGATTGCACCCCAGATGCCAAGACCTGCGCCCAGAGCGATAACGAGAGTCTGAAGAACGGTTACTGCGCTATTGAAAAATGCCATAATATTTTCCTCCTAAAATTTGAAATTGTTTTGAGAATAGAAAAAGCCCTCCGTACTACCGGCATCAAAACCGGACGGAAGGCTTAGTTTACGAGAATCTTTTCAAGGAACTCCTCGACGGTTATCACGCCAAGTTTCTGTTCCATTCTGCTTCTTGCATATTCAGTTTCACAATCATATATATCACCACCACCTTTCATAAGAAACAGCCAATACATTGACTGCAACAAATCTTCACGAGAAGCACAGATTGTCGGTGAAAAAACGACAGGTGAAACCTTCAGAACCTCTGCGAGTTTCGCTGTGGTTTCTGCATTAGGGGTTCGAGCGTTTTTCTCATACTGAGCAATACGGACATCCGCTGTTTTCTCGGAATACCCCATCAGGAGTCCAAGCTCTTTCTGGGTAAGGCGGCGAAATCGTCTAACGAACTTCAATCGCTGCCCAATAGAGGTATCCGTGATCCACCAAGTCATTTTTTTTACACCTCGCTTTCTGCAAATTCTCGATATACAACCTCATTTTTTGCTCTGCGCTTGCCTACGGCTTCACTGGGAGCAAGGTCAGGGTAGGTTGCCTGCACTTTCTGTCTGCTTCTGCGGACAGTTTCAAACCCCGGAAAGCTGCGTCTATCCAGTTCCTTCAAAAACACAGGAACCGTCATGGCATGAATGTCGATGCCACGCAGACCGGAATAGTGTTCCAGTACCATCAGGTACAAATGATTGTCGGTATTTCTTGCCTTGTGGTCGTGTTCCAAGATGTTCTTAACCAGGGCAGATACCGTTTTCAGATTTTCCAAACAGAAACCTCCTTAATCCGCATCGACTACCACAAACTCATCACCTGCCTTGAGCTTCAACCTTCGACTCAGAAACTGCTCAATGTTGAACTCATTTCTCTTATCAAAGTCTGATGTGTACTTATAATTGGGGTGCTGCGTCAGATCGTACTTGTCAGAAAGAAACGGTCTGACACCACGCAACTGCAAAATACACTTGCTGCCATCCAGAACCGCAAGCTCATCTACGCTCGCAAGGTCTTTGCCTAACTTCTGATAATTCAAGCCGTAAGACGGGCTGTTACCTCTGGTGTTGGAGGTGTTGTAGGTGTCGATAGTTTCTTTTCCCAATGCCTGATTCAGTTCTTTGAGCGTGGTTGGCTCAGAACCACCCAGGAAAATTCGGGAATCCATGTTGCCGATGATGGTATCGGCATTGTCTTTATAAATGGCTTTCAGCTGTGATTGTGCCTGGAGAACAAGGCAAGCCGATATTTCACGGCTTCGGATTGTCGCTACCAGTTTTTCCAGATTGGGAATCTGACCGATGTTTGCCATCTCATCAATCAAGCAGCGCACATGAACCGGCAGTCTGCCGCCGTACACATCATCTGCTTTCTCGCACAACAAGTTGAACAGCTGTGTGTAAATCATGGAGATCAAAAAATTAAACGTCGCATCCGTATCTGACATAATCAGAAAGAGCGCCGTTTTCTTATCTCCGAGAGTATCCAACTGCAACTCGTCATAGGCAGTCACATCTCTGACCTCCTGAATATCAAAAGGAGCCAGACGAGCGCCGCAGGAAATCAAAATCGACTTAGCGGTCTTGCCGGCAGCCAGCTTGTATTTTTTATACTGACGGACTGCAAAGTGATTCGGCTTTTTCTTTTCCAGGGCTTCAAACATCAGATCCACCGGGTTCTGGAACTCCTCATCATCTTCCCGCACCTCCATTGCGTTCAGGAACTCAATCAGGGTGGAGAAATTCTGTTCCTCAACCGGAGCTTCATAGTGGATATATCCGATCAAGGCACAGTAGAGCAGCGTTTCCGCCTTCGTCCAGAACTCATCACCGGCTTTTCCATCACCCTTTGTGTTGGCAATCAGCGTTGTCACCAGTTTCAGAATGTCTTTTTCTGAATGGATATAGGCAAATGGGTTATAGTGCATCGACTTCTGAAAGTTGATGGTGTTGAAAATCTTGATGGTGTAGCCATGCTTCAAAAGGGCGTTGCCGCACTCAATCACGATGCTGCCTTTCGGGTCAGTGACCACATAGGAACTGTGCATCTGGAGAAGGTTTGGCTTCAACCAAAAGCGAGTTTTACCGGAACCCGAACCGCCGATAATCAGAACATTCTTATTTCGGGCATTGGCAGGATTCTTCGGGCGATTGCTCATCATCAGCCGCTCCGTTTTCGTCAGGATCACATTGTCCTCGAACTTTGGTGCAATAAACGGCTCAATATCTTTTGCCGTTCCCCAACGAGCAGAACCGTACTCAACATTGTGTCGGTACTTCTTTGCGTTTTTGCCTTTTAGATAGACAGCCAGCCGAAGTCCTGCGCCGCAGAGAATACCAATCAGCAAATCCAACGGGTGAAAGCTGGGAAACGGATTGTTCAGGGCTATCGGAAGGGCATGAAAAAAGCTGAGGATTTTCGCAGATGAATCTGCCCCCTCAGCCAATCTCCATGCTTCTCCTAAATTCGTAGCGAACAACCCTACCAGAAAATACGGTAAATTCAGAATCAGGAGCTTTTTCATTTTTCTCTTATCCATCACAGATCACGCTCCTGTTTCTTCTCTCGAACCTTCTTCGGAATCGCTGCGACAATTTCCTTGAACTTCTTCAGCTGCGCCAGAACGCTCGGCTTTTCATTCTTGGTTAATGCCCTTGCCTGATGTTCCTTGCAGATTGCATCCAAAGCATCTGCATCTTTAGAACGGACAAAAACAAGAAACCGGGGAGGATCAACGGACTTATCTTTTCTTACGGCAAAGTCCACGCCATACTTCTTGGCGAGCTTTTCAAAATCACGGATACTCTCTTTGTCGATCTCAACATTCGTAGCACCCTGATTCTGTCCCAAAAGCTGTTTCACGGATTGCTTTCCATGAACGGCAGGGTCTCGTGCCTTTTTCATCTTCACTTTTTCCCGGTGCTGCAAATACTTGCGGATACCGGCAATGATAGTGCGCCCCGTCAGCTTGGTTGTGCTGATCGCCAGGTTTACTGTTCTGTTTTCAACTTCTTCCTGCATGATTCATCACCTCCTGCAAGCAGTAGAGTGAACAGATTATCGTGCCATATCTCTGTGGTCGTAATACAGATTGCCCTTGGCAACTGCGGCATGGCTGATAATCTTGATATTGCCAGCTTTCTGGTTATCCAGAGCCTTCTGATAACCCACATCGCTCAAATACAGGCGATTTCTTTCGCCTTTCCAACCGACAGGCGATTCATCGGTCAGCACATCGAAAATAATCATGTGCTTGGTGGCGTCATCAAATCGTGCCAAGTCCATATAGGTATGTCCCTGGTACTCCTTGGCACCATCCTGAATCCGCTTTCGCTCCATCAGCTCTCCAATCGTCGAATTTCTTTGCATAAGAACCTCCTTACAGAACATCTCGGTCAGGGTTACTTTTGTGGGGAACCGAATCAGCTTTGACAGGTGCATCTTCTTTCTTCACCATGTCATCCGGCAGGGGAAGCGCCATAATGCTGCGCCCCATGCGTACAAAAGTCTCAGGCTGATGAAAGTGTTCCTCAAACTGCTTCATCAGTTCCGGGGACAGAGAACAAAAATCATCCTCGCCCAATCCCACAACCAGAAAATCACCGGCGATAATGTCATAAATATCGCCGTCATCATCACGCAGCGCACGGTTCAGTTCTTTGCCTACGAGTTTACCTTCGTCGTGCATCACCAGTGCAACCGGCTCATTGAACGGATAAGTTGCCTCAATATCGCCACCTACGGCTTTCTGCAAATCCTCCAGCTCACAGCCGATCTGCACAGCCTGCGGATACATGAACGGCTTTACCAGCAACACATTCATGGTATCTGCCTGTTCTTTCTGAACCTCCCGTTCCTCGGTCGTGCCGAACGCAACACCGGTAAAGTTTTCGGAGTCCAGAATGTACTCCGAATTGTAATAAGCGGCTCTAACCTGTTCCTCTGCCGCATCGTGAGATTCTGCTTGCACCGTAACCGTTTTCTCCAAGGTTTCGGTGATCTTCACATCGTATTCTTTCAAGTTTCGATACCTCCGTTTCTTTGAAAATAAGAAAAGCGACCATCCATGAACCTGTTACAGTTCATAAATAGTCGCATCCACATCGGCTAAAAGCTCGAACAAGCAAATATCGTCCAGTTCGCAAATCAGGGAACCCATGTCGAAGAAAATATCGTCCTCGCATTCCACCGTAGTAACCACGCTGCGGTGTTCGTTAAGACAAATGGCTTCTTCCTTGTCCATCGTGATCGTAGACATACAGGACACCACATAGAATGTCATATCTTCTGCTAACCACAGCTCCTTGCTCTGAATCGTGCGAACTTTTTCATCGCCGCTCATATCTTCTACATAGGACAGAAGCCGCACGGCTCTGCTGTTCAGAAGTACCTTTCCCTGATAGTCGATACCCTCACCAGCAGAGGACAATACTCGATACTCGCTAATCATCTCGGCATTTTTCTGAAACGACTTTGCCAGAAGCGCAGGAGAAATATCATCGAACTCCTCACTGTAGTTTACGAGCATATCTACCATATAATCAGGATCGCAAAGGTCGTAGAGTTCTTCCAAAGCGCCCTGAATGTTTTTGGGTGTAAACATTTTTTACCTTACCTTTCCATTGATTTTTCTCTTTTTTTCTGCCATTGCTCCAAAAGCTGAATGATTTTATCCTCCATCTGCTTGTTGGTATAGGACTTCGGGAAGTATTTTCGCAACGAATCCGTTTTGAAGGTTACTCTGTCCAGCTCTCCCTTCTTGATTTCATTCATAATCTCGCACATCGCATCCAGCGTACACTCGCCCTCCTGTGCGAGCTTTTTAATTCGCTGTGCTTGCGAAAGGGAAGGAGCTGCTTGAGCATAATCCATTGCAGAAAGAAAATCCTTCTGTTCTTCACTTGCCAGATAGGAAAGCTCCACCGCAGGATTGAATTTGATCTGACCCGTATCTACCATATCCAGCAGTTCCGGAATCAGTTCGGTCAGACGGATATAACGGTGTACCTGATTTCTGCTTTCTCCTGCCTCCTGACCGACTATATCCATTGCCTGCAACTTCATCCCAACTTGGGATGAAGTTAAATCGGTGCGTTGACCTTGATGTTTAATCGCATCCAGCTTCATCTTATAAGCAAATGCTCTTTCACTCGGCAGGATACTCTCCCTCTGCAAATTCGCATCAACCATCAAAATAATGGCTGCATCATCGTCCAGGTCACGAACAATCGCAGGCATGGTTTCCTTACCCGCAAGCTCCGATGCCCGGTGCCGCCTGTGACCAGAAACGATTTCATAACCACCGTCGGGGTCAGGACGGACAATCGCAGGAGTGAGAACTCCGAAATCTCGGACGCTCTCTGCCGTTTTCATCATTTCTTCATCATCAACCACACGGAAGGGGTGTCCCTCAAAGGGGTGTAGCTCAGAAAGCGGAATTTCCTGCACACGCTCCTGCTGGGCTTCAGCTCTGGATTGATCGGTGGAGAAAATATCATCGTACCCCTTCAAGCTGATGTTTGCGCCTTTTTTCTGCATTGTTTAACACCTCCTTCGTCAGAATTTTATAGGCTTCGGCAACTTTGCCTTTGGGATCATGCTTGAAGATACTGGTTCCCTCTGCGCTGATTTCCTCTGCACGGACAGAGCGGGGAATGTCGGTCTTGTAAACCTTCAGCTTTCCGCCGTAGCTCTCCCGAATCAGATTGCTGATGTCTTTGGAGTAGTTGGTGCGGCTGTCCACCATCGTCAGAAGAATCCCTTCAATCCTCAGTTTCGGGTTGATTTGCCTCTTGACCTTGTTGATGGTTCCAAGCAGCTGTTCCAGACCCTTTGCAGGAAGGTATGCTGCCTGAACCGGTATCAGCACATTGTCGGCAGCTGCCAACGCATTGACGGTCAGCATACCCAAAGACGGCATACAGTCAAGAAGAATGTAATCATAATTCTGTTTGACTGTATCCAGGTATTGCCGGAGAATGGTTTCCCGGCTCATGGCATTGACCAGTGCTACCTCCATACCTGAGAGTTCGATGTTGGACGGCACCAAATCAACGCCCTCCGGATGATGAAGAATCCCTTCATCGGGAGTAATAGGGTTTTCCATCATAATCTTTCCCATCAGATCGGAAAGTGTCGGAGACAGATCATCCGGGCAGGGATTGCCCAAACTGACCGTCAGGGAAGCCTGGGGATCGGTGTCTACCAGAAGCACCTTTTTTCCTTCAAGAGCCAAGCCAACGCCCAGATTCTCGGTGGTGGTGGTCTTTCCAGTGCCTCCTTTCTGATTGACCACCGCAATGATGGTTGCTTTTTTCGACATTTATCGTCACTCTCCTTCCTCTCGCTTCATTTTCAATTTCTTAAATCCTCCTTCCAAATATCCGTGTGACATATCGTGCCGAACAAGAGCATCGTAGTAGGTGTCTATTGTCGTCGGCGCATTGTATATCGTAGTCAGCATATACTGACGGATATTTCTAATCTTTGTGGTGTTCTCCTTGAAGCAGTCCATAACATATCGAATGTGTTCGGCATTCAGTTTCATAAACCGACTGCGGACAATTTCTGCCGGACGCTCCTCTGCACCAATGCGAATCAACGGTCGCTTCGTGCAAACTGTTTCAACGATCAACTCCAGAATGTTATCCAGCATTTCGGAATCGTAAGGGTAATCCTTCTTCAACAAATCCATACTGAGCTGATCCGAGAAATAATCAAAGTATTCTTGATACCGGTCATTCTCGTCCATCATTCCACCATTTCCGGAAGGAAAGATAGAATCAGTATCACTAAATTCAGTATTTTTAATATCAGTATTATTACATTGTGATTTCGGAAGTTCTTGAGTTGTGATTTCCATTGTTCCAGAATTGTGATTTTCACAATTCAAGAGTTGTGAATCCACAGCAGAGATAAAGTTCTTCACATAGATCAGGTTGGGCTTTCCCAAACCCTGGCGCTTACGTTCAATCAATCCTGCTTTCTTCTCAAGTTCACTGAGCAGCTTGATAGCCTTTTGTTCAGCACAGTTCAGAGCCATCTTCGCTTCGTCGATTGTAAAAATGATATACACTCTACCGTTTTTATCTATCCAACCATTCTTGGCAGACAGGCTCATGCGGTCAAGCAAAATGCCATACAGCATCTTGGCATCGGCAGAAATATTCCAGAACCTCTCGTTCGTGAACAACACCTTCGGAACTCGATAGAATGTGAATAGATCGGATTGCTGACCGTAAAAATAATCAAAACTCACACGGCTTCACCACCTTCTTTCTGCGGAAAACTTTCTGTTGTCAGCGGAATGCTGCGGAAAGTCGTATCCGTCTTTTCGTAAGGACATCGGGCAAAATAGTAGAAGCGGTATTCCTGTTCATACACATCCATATCAACGAAGCCCCACTTCACGCATAACCTTCTTCGTACACCAACCAATGCACGGGTGATCTCGCCCATAGGGACAGCCATCACATTCCGACTTGGGTTTCGGCGGCAAAGAGATTAAGTAGTAGCAATTATTTCTACCCAGACGGCAGCCCTTTCTGCCATTCGTCCAGAAGTAGCAGTAATGACAGTCGCTCGGCTTGTCTGCGGTATAAACAGGCTTGCTCAAATAAAACACCTCCAATCTCTTGTATTTGCCCATGGGTTTGGGCATAAAAAAAGAGCGCCTATCCATCCCCAATGCGGGGCAAATAGACGCTCTATGTACATAACGATATTTAATTTTATCTGCTATAACTGCATGGTATTCAAAACATCCGCCTTTTTTGATTAGCTGGATTTTTGGCACGATTTTGGGGCTGATTAGCAGGAAGGGCATTTTCATTAGCAAGAACAGCCCGTTTTCTGCTAAAAATTAGCTGGCGATTTTGTCTTATAACAACCGTTCGATTCTGGAGGGGTTGTCAAAAATCAAATTTTGGAGTAGAATTTTATCTCATACAGTGAAAGAGCTTTTTCGTAGCTTTTTATATAAGAAAAGCCGAAAACCCTTGAAAACAAAGGCTTTCGGCGTTGTTCACTGGCGTCCATAAGAGGATTTGAACCTCCGACCCCACGCTTAGGAGGCGTGTGCTCTATCCAGCTGAGCTATATGGACGTGTCTGATATATGATTATAGCCCGATCAAAGTCGAACTGCAATCCCTTATTTAGTTTTTTTTGAGGTGGCCGTTGTAACGCAACCTTAGGAGGCGAACCCTCTATCCAACTGAGGTACTGAGACAAATGAAAAAATATGAAGTTTTCACAGGAAAAAGAACAAGAAGCATCCGATAATTAGGAGGCATGTGCTCTATCCAACTGAGCTACTGAGACATAAAAACAAAAGTTTTTGCGAGCGGCTCCTTCGCGCAAAGTCGCAGCATGCGATATATTTATATTACTGCATTGAGAGCAAAAAGTCAATTCCGAATGCGGTGAAAAAAGTAAAGTGCAGCTGTGCAAAATTAAAGAATCATATTCTTGCAAGCGGGTGCAGAAAGTGATATGATACAATTACATATATGGGATTAATGAGGGGAATCACGAAACCCATTTATTTCCCGAAGGAGGGGGCATACTTGTGAAACAAATGCACATCACCGAAACGGTGCTGCGTGACGCGCAGCAGTCGCTGATTGCGACGCGAATGCCGTTTGAGGATTTCGAGGGCATTCTCGATGAGATGGATCGGGCCGGCTATCACTCGATTGAGTGCTGGGGCGGTGCGACCTTCGATTCCTGCCTGCGCTATCTGCATGAGGACCCGTGGGAGCGTCTGCGCAAGATCAAATCTCACATGAAGAACACCAAGCTGCAGATGCTGCTGCGCGGTCAGAACCTGCTCGGCTATCACCATTATTCGGATGATACCGTGCGCCGTTTTGTCCGCAAGTGCATCGAGAACGGCATGGATATCATCCGTATTTTCGATGCGCTGAACGATCTGCGCAACATCGAGACCGCCGTAGACGAATGCCTCAAGGCAGGCGGCCATGCACAGGGCTGTATCTGTTACACACTGAGTCCGATCCACAATCTGGAGATGTTCGTTTCGCTCGGCAGGCAGATCGAAGCCATGGGCTGCAACTCGCTGTGCATTAAGGATATGGCGGGCATCATGTCTCCGCAGGAGTGCTATGACCTGGTTACCGCACTCAAGCAGAACATCAAAATCCCGGTTTATGTGCATACACACGCGACCACCGGTCTGGGTTATATGACTTATCTAAAGGCAGCGGAAGCCGGTGCGGACGGCATCGACTGTGCAACCTCGTGCATGTCGGGCGGCACCAGCCAGCCGGCAACCGAGTCCATGGTCTATGCGCTCCAGCAGATGGGCTATGACTGCGGCGTGGATTCCAAAACGCTGCATGAGATCAACGAATTTTTCGTGCCGGTCAAGGACAAGTTCGCGGCGAGCGGTATGTTCGACCCGTATGTCCTGTCCACCAAGACCGATGCGCTCATCTACCAGATCCCGGGCGGCATGCTGTCCAATCTGGTGGCACAGCTGAAGGCGCAGAACGCAATCGACCGTCTCGATGAGGTACTCGCCGAAACGCCGCGCGTGCGTGCCGATATGGGTTATCCGCCGCTGGTAACGCCGCTTTCGCAGATGGTCGGCGTACAGGCAACGGTCAACGTTCTCCTCGGCGGCCGCTATAAGTCGATCGGCAAGGAGATCAAGAGCTACATCCGCGGCGAATACGGCAAGGCACCGGGCGAAGTCAATCCCGAACTCGCCAAGCAGGTGCTCGGTGACGAGCAGCCGATGACCGGCCGCTTTGCCGATACGCTTGAGCCGGAATTTCCGGCTGCACGCGAGCATCTCGGCACGCATGCCCGCAGTGAAGAGGACGTCCTGTCCTATATCGCATTCCCGCAGCAGGCAGAGCAGTTCTTTGAGCGCCGGGAGCAGACCTTCACCGCAAGCTATTCGTTCAAGGAGGTTAAGTGAGCATGGTACACGATCCGATCAGCGTACTGGACGCGCTCATGATCGCCCTGTCCGGTATCGTTATTGTATTTTTGATGCTGGCACTTCTCTGGGGTGTCATCGCTGTTATTTCCCGTGTGATGGGCGCGCTCGAAAAGCACACTGCGCATCCGGCTTCGGTCAGTGCAGCGGCTCCGGCGGCGGCGGCTCCGGCAGCAGCACCGGCACCTGCTCCGGCTCCGCAGGTCAAGCTGGAAGGCGTCAGCGAGGTGGAGGCGGCCTGCGTTATGGCTATCGTCAGCCACGAAACGGGCATTCCGCTCGATCAGCTTGTATTTAAGTCCATCAAGGCGGTTTAAGGGGAGAAAGAAACATGAAATATCAGGTATCGCTTAACGGCAAGCAGTTTGAAGTAGAAGTAGAAAAGGGGTCGGTAAGCGCAGTTCCGACCGGCGCGGCTCCCGCACCGGCACCGGCTGCAGCAGCGCCGGCACCCGCGGCAGCGCCGGCTCCGGCAGCAGCACCCGCACCCGCAGCAGCGCCTGCAGGCGGCGAGACCGTTGCAGCGCCCATGCCGGGCACCATTCTGGATATCCGATGCACGGCCGGTCAGGCCGTTAAGGGCGGCGATGTGCTGTTTATGTGCACCGCATGACGGCACGGTCGGCTCTGTCTGCGTACAGAAGGGCGCTTCCGTACAGACCGGCGCAGCACTCTGCACGATGTAACGGGAGGCGCGTACTATGCAATTTTCGTTTTTCGGTGCATTAGGCAGCATTCTGGCAAGCTCGGGCTTCGCGTCCTTCGCGGAGGACCCGCGCAGCCTGATCATGATCATCATTGCATGCGTGCTGCTGTACATGGGTATCGGCAAGAAGTTTGAGCCGCTGCTGCTCGTTCCGATCGCATTCGGCATGCTGCTGGCCAATCTGCCGCTGACCGGCCTGCTCAATGCACCGGTTGACGGTTCCAGTCCCGGTATGCTGTGGGTGTTCTATCAGGGCGTCCAGCATGCGATTTATCCGTCCATCATCTTCCTCGGTATCGGTGCTATGACCGACTTCGGCCCGCTGATCGCGCGCCCGTCCTCGCTGCTGCTGGGTGCAGCGGCACAGCTCGGCATCTTTTCTGCATTCCTGCTGGCGCTGGTGCTCGGCTTCCCGGGCGCAGTAGCGGCAGCCATCGCCATCATCGGCGGTGCGGACGGTCCGACCTCCATTCTGGTCGCTTCCCGTCTGGCGCCGGATTACCTGCCCGCCATCGCTATTGCGGCGTACTCGTATATGGCGCTCATACCGCTTATCCAGCCGCCGATCATGCGCCTGCTGACCACCAAGAAGGAGCGCGAGGTCAAGATGGAGCAGCTGCGTCAGGTCTCCAAGACCGAGAAGATCGTATTCCCGATCGCAGTTGCCATCATTGTTATCCTGCTGATTCCGGATACCGCTCCGCTGATCGGCATGCTCATGCTGGGCAACCTGCTGCGTGAGTGCGGCGTAACCGACCGCCTGAGCGACACCGCGCAGAACGCGCTGTGCAACATCGTCACCATCTTCCTCGGTCTGTCGGTAGGCTGCAAGGCGATTGCGTCCACCTTCCTGACCTGGGAGACCATCAAGATCATCATCCTTGGCCTGATCGCGTTCACGTTCTCGACCGTCGGCGGCCTGCTGTTCGGCAAGGTTATGTATAAGCTGACCGGTGGTAAGGTAAACCCGCTGATCGGCTCGGCCGGTGTATCTGCCGTTCCTATGGCAGCCCGCGTTTCGCAGGTTGAGGGCCAGAAGGCCAATCCGGCAAACTTCCTGCTCATGCACGCGATGGGCCCGAACGTAGCCGGTGTCATCGGCTCCGCTGTTGCCGCAGGCTTTATCCTCAAGGTATTCGGCGCGTAAGTACAAAGCAAAAGAACCCGAATTATCGGGTTCTTTTTTGTGCTCTTTTGGTTGAGAAGAATTGAAAATCAATTTGTAACGGTATGCACACGATATCCCGTAGGGGGAGCACATTGTGCTCTCACGCAAAGGTAAAACATCACGCGAATTCTCCATCTTCCATTCTCAATTTTTTATGCTTTCTTGACAATTTATGTCGCCCTGTTTTATAATAAATGTAAGAAATGAACGGGTGGTCCTTATTGTGCAGGTACTAAAAGACGAACTTCGACACAAAATTCTGCTTGAATCCGAGCATTTATTCCTGCAGCGCGGCTATGACCGCACCTCGCTGCAGATGATCGCGGACAAGGTAAATATCAGCAAGAGCAATCTCTACCACTACTTCAAAAACAAGGAGGAGCTGTTCTACGAGTTGACCGACAGCGCTGCAGACGGCCTGAAGCGCATGATTCTGCGCTTCCGCAGCATGCGGTTTGACCTGAATATGGACGCGCAGGAATTCCGCATGCTGCTCACCGAGGAGGTACTCTCGCTGCTGCTGGCGGAGAAATACGGCCTTCTTCTTATCATGGAGCAGGCCAACGGCACCCGATATGAAAACCTGCGGCCGGTAATGATTGAGCTGATTGCGTCCAAGATCGTGCCCATGCTGGCCGACGAGGAGAACAGCCCGATGATGGCGCAGATCATGGCACGCAATCTGGTGGACGGGACGGTACATATCCTCAAGAACCGCGTTCGCCCGAGCGAGGTCCGTGCCGGACTGAATCAGCTGATCACCTATCACACACAGGGAATGCACGCGCTGCAGTAAGCAGCGCGTGAGGCTGTCGAAAAACTCCGTTTTTCGAGCAGCCTCTCGATTGAAACCACGCTTTCAATCGAATCTTGACGAAAAGCCGCGCCCTGCGGGCACAATTTTTCGTCCCTTGTATAATTCCCGAGGTACACGCCCCCGGGAATTATGAATTTGCTTCGCAAATTCTATTTTATGCGTGCTACCGCACGAAGCGTAAAAATTAAAATAATACTTTTTTGACAGACTGACGCGCTGCAGTAAGCAGCGCGTTTTCTTTTGCCCTCAAACGGATACAAATGCGTTCTAACTGTCCCCGAACCAACATACACTGTCACAGATGAAACCTCATCAGGCAGGAGGGAAACAGCGGTGAAGGGCTTACCGGAGGAGCGCACGATCCGTCTGGCGCAGTACATGATTGAGCAGAAGGCCACCGTGCGGCAGACTGCGGCACGGTTCGGAATATCCAAGTCAACCGTACATAAGGATATCACAACGCGCCTGCAAAAGCTGAATACCGAGCTGTATGAGCGCGTACAGACCGTTCTGCAGGTGAACAAGCAGGAGCGGCACATACGCGGCGGCAGAGCAACACAGGCGAAATACCGCGCCGAAGCGGCGCAGCGACGCGGTGAAAAATAAAAAAACCGACTTTCCAAGCGGAAAGTCGGCAAACAGAAGCAGCGTGACAGTGTTGCTATGTAAAGGTTTAAAGCAGACCGAGCTCATGTGCGCAATCGCTGCAGACATTCTTACCCTTGAAGTGGATAATGTCCTTTGCGTTACCGCAGAATACGCAGGACGGCTCGTACTTCTTGAGGACGATATGATCGCCGTCAACGTAGATTTCCAGAGCGTCCTTCACTTCGATGCCCATAGTGCGGCGCAGCTCAATCGGGAGCACGATGCGACCAAGTTCATCAACCTTACGAACAATACCGGTGGATTTCATTTTCAACACACTCCATTTCTTCATCATAAAAAATGTATTACCAAATCCCACTCACTTGGGATGTTGGACAGAAGGGGGGAACACGATATGCTGTCCGTTATCTGGACGGTGTTCCTTTGTATGGCGCTGCTATGCGGTGCGGTCACGGGCAGGCTGGCAGAGGTTACGGCAGCGGTACCCACAGGGGCTTCGGAAGCGATCACGCTGGCGATCAGTATCACCGGGCTGATGTGCTTCTGGAGCGGTGTGATGGAGCTGCTGCAGGCTTCCGGACTGGCAGAGCGGCTGTCCCGTCTGATGGCACCTGTTCTGCGTCCCTTGTTCGGAAGCGCATCGCAGGATAAACAGGCGATGGAAGCGGTAAGCGCCAATGTAACGGCAAATTTGCTGGGGTTATCCAACGCGGCAACGCCGTTGGGATTGCGTGCGTCAGAGCGGCTGTATGTTCTTGCAGGGCGACGCGGAGCGCCGGATACCGTGCTGACGCTGATCGTGCTGAACGCAACCTCAATTCAGCTGATTCCGTCTACGGTGGCGGCGGTTCGTGCGGCTTGCGGAGCACACGCGCCATTTGATATTATGCTGCCGGTGTGGGGAGCTTCTGCGGCTTCCGTTGCGGCGGTGCTGCTCAGCAGTAAACTGCTGCGTCCATTTTTTCCGGATGGGGAATAGCGGGACAGGTAAGTGCGCCTTACAAGTAGTATTATCACACATGAAAAGCAAGAAATTTGTCGAATAAGCAAACGATCAACAAAAAATTTCCAAGCGAGGGAAATAATACAAGGAGGGAGATGATTGCAGG
The DNA here is from genome assembly GCF_014648015.1 of Butyricicoccus faecihominis. Taxonomy (NCBI): domain Bacteria; kingdom Bacillati; phylum Bacillota; class Clostridia; order Eubacteriales; family Butyricicoccaceae; genus Butyricicoccus; species Butyricicoccus faecihominis. The sequence goes on along the minus strand of NZ_BMQH01000015.1, from coordinate 30,438 downwards.
TTTTGCAGAACGCGCTCATTCCGGCACTTTTGGCAGGAATCAGCCTGTATGCGCTGTGCAAAGGCGTGGACGTATTTCCAACTTTTCTGCGCGGTGCAGCCGTCGGTTTGAAAACCGCGGTGCAGATACTGCCTGTTATGGTCGGGATGCTGACAGTCGTGTTCATGCTGCGCGCCTCAGGTGCCGTTGATATTGCGGCAAGCGTGCTCGCGCCCGCACTGCGTATACTGGGCATACCGAAAGAATGCACAGTCCTGACCCTGCTGAAGCCGATCAGCGGAGGAGGGGGACTGGCAATGGGCAGTGAAATTATACGACGCTGCGGACCGGACAGCTATGCCGGACGCGTGGCCGCAGTGATGTTGGGAGCCTCGGAAACCAGTCTGTACACGATCAGCGTGTACAGCGGGCACCTTGGTTTGAACCGAACCAGATATGCTGTTCTTGCGGCATTGTGCGGTGATCTGGCAGCATTTACCGCCTCTGCGGTACTGGTTAGATTATATTTCCCATACAGTTAATATTATATCGTGTATGTTAAAAAATTACCATAGCTTATGACAAAAATTGGCGAATTAAATAAACATTACTTGCACTATTTGTGCAATGTGTGAAAAAATTTACAGACTGAGAATATAAAAAAGCATCTATGCCGAAGCACAGATGCTTTTCATATTGCAAAGCGATTACTTCTTCACGATCTCCTTGCCGAAAGGACCATCATAGTCGAAGAAGCCCTTGCCGGTCTTAACGCCCAGCCAGCCGGCACGAACCATCTGACGCATCAGCGGATGCGGACGGTACTTCGGGTCGCCGGTCTCGCGGTACAGCGTCTCCATGATTGCGAGGTTTACGTCGTGGCCAACAAGGTCAGCGGTGTGCAGCGGGCCGGACTTCATGCCTGCGCCAAGCTGCATGGCAATGTCGACATCAGCAGGGGAAGCGATGCCGTCAGCAACGATACCCATTGCCTCGTTCATCATCGGAATCAGGATGCGGTTTACAACGAAACCAGGACCTTCCTTAACGGCAACCGGGGTCTTGCCCAGGGATGCCATCAGGTCAAATGCGGTCTGGAAGGTTTCGTCCGAAGTCTGGATCGCGCGGGTAACCTCAACCAGCTTCATGATCTGAGCCGGGTTGAAGAAGTGGCAGCCGATGAACTTATCCGAACGGTGCGGGATGCAGGCAGCCATCTCGGTGATGGACAGACCGGAAGTGTTGGAAGCGAAGATGGTGTGAGCGGGGCAGATCTTGTCCAGATCCTCCAGCAGGTCCTTCTTCAGATCCATGCGCTCCAGAATAACTTCCATGATGAAGTCAGCATCGGCAGCGTCCTTGCGGTCAACCGAGGTCTTGAGGGAAGCGAGCAGCTCGTCCTTGCGCTCTGCGGTCATCTTGCCCTTGCTTACGAGGAACTCGTAATCGTGTGTGATAACGGTCTTGCCGCGCTCGGTGAACTCCGGCTTGATGTCGATCATGGTAACGTCATGACCTGCGTTCAGAAATACCTCAGTGATGCGTGCGCCCATGTTGCCAGCGCCGAATACACAAACTTTCATGCTAAATTAACCTCTCTCTCACTCTTTGCGGATGGATGAACAGGTATTGCGAATATTGATTAGTCAAGACCGCACAATCTGGTTTTGAATTGTGCGGTCCGACTGTCTCAATGCTTACTTATTCTTGAATTCCTTAGCCGGCTTGTCGCGGTTCTTGTCCAGGAAGTAAGCCATGCCGTACTTCTGATCCTCGGTAGCGAAGCACTGTGCGAAGCAGTTGCCCTCGAACTTCAGAGCGGAGTTCAGGTCGGTCTGCATGCCAACGTTTACAGCTTCCTTAACCAGAGAAACAGCGATCGGAGCCTGAGCAGCGATCTCCTCAGCCAGCTTTACAGCCTCATCGAGCAGGTTCTCCAGCGGATATACGTAGTTAACCAGGCCCATGTCCAGAGCGTCCTGAGCGGTGTAGTTAGCGCGAGCGGTGTACAGCATTTCCTTAGCCTTGCCTGCGCCTACGAAGCGAGCCAGACGCTGGGTGCCGCCGCAGCCCGGGGTGATGCCCAGACCAACTTCAGGCTGACCGAAGGAAGCGTTCTCGGAAGCGAGACGGATGTCGCAGGACATAGCCAGCTCGCAGCCGCCGCCGAGGCAGAAACCGTTGATGGCAGCAATAACCGGACGCTTGAAGTTCTCGATCTTCCAGCAAACGCGGTTGGACTCGTTGCCGAACAGCTTGCCTTCTGCACAGGTCTTGGTAGCCATCTCGGAGATGTCAGCGCCTGCAACGAAGGAGTTAACGGTCTTGCCCTTCTTGTTAACGGTGGAAGAACCGGTCAGAACTACTGCATAAACGTCGTCCAGATCCTTAGCCAGCTCGTCGAATGCCTCTTCCAGCTGTGCGTACATGTCGGTGGACAGAGCGTTCATAGCCTTCATGTGCTCGATCTTAACGATCGCAACATGACCCTTTTTTTCGATTACTACGTCAGTCATTTTTAAGACTTCCTTTCAGAATATGTGCTATGAGCGTAAAACGCTCAAAAGCAATCTCCGTTCGGAGATTACCAAACATCCAAAGGATGTTTGCAGTTAAAATAGAACAGAAGCGAGCTTCTGTTCGTAAAAACCGGGGGCGTGTACCTCGGTTTTTACACCCCGACTCAGCCGCCTTGGGCGGCGTCATTCGGGTATCACAAGGTAGTTTCGTCAGGAACTACCTTGTGTATCTAGGGGACTTGCGCTCATCAAATCGCCGCACGGCGGCGGAATAAGGATAGTGGCCTACGGGCTGAAGTCCCCTAGAGTGCAAGGCGCAAGTTACTTGCAGAGCTCGTCGCGCTCAACGATGATAGCTTCGCCCATACCGCCGCCGATGCACATGGTAGCCAGACCGATGGTCAGGTCGCGCTTGATCATTTCGTGGATCAGGGTGGTGGTGATGCGGCAGCCGGCTGCACCGATCGGGTGACCCAGAGCGATTGCGCCGCCGTTTACGTTAACCTTGTCCATATCAAAGCCAAGCTCACGGTTAACAGCAGCAGCCTGTGCAGCAAATGCCTCGTTGGACTCGATCAGGTCGAGGTCAGCAACGGTCAGACCTGCGCGGGACAGAGCCTGACGGGTGGACTCGATCGGACCTACGCCCATGATGGACGGATCGCAGCCTACAGAGCCCCAGGCACGAACCTTAGCCAGCGGCTTGAGGCCGTTTGCCTTAACGAACTCCTCGGAAGCGATGATCATTGCAGCGCCTGCATCGTTGATGCCGGAAGCGTTGCCTGCGGTTACGGTGCCGCCGTCCTTCTTGAATGCCGGGCGCAGCTTGCCGAGGATCTCCAGAGTGGTGTTCGGCTTTACATGCTCGTCGGTATCAAAGATAACGGTTTCCTTCTTCTTCTTAACTTCGATCGGAACGATCTCGTCCTTGAAGCGGCCGTTAGCGATGGCAGCAGCTGCCTTCTGCTGGGAAGCGAGAGCGATCTCGTCCTGCATTTCGCGGGTGATGCCGTACTTTTCAGCTACGTTTTCTGCAGTGATGCCCATGTGGTACTGGTTGAATACATCAAATACGCCGTCGTATACCATCATATCGACCAGCTTCTTGTCGCCCATGCGAGCACCCCAGCGGGTATCGCGGGAGATGTACGGAGCACCAGACATAGACTCGCAGCCGCCTACCAGCATCATCTTGTTCTCACCGGAACGGATGATCTGGGTGCCGAGGGAGATGGCACGCATGGAGGAAGCGCAAACCTTGTTCAGGGTCATAGCCGGGGTGGTGATCGGCAGACCAGACTTCAGGCAAACCTGACGTGCTACGTTCTGGCCTACGCCGCCCTGCAGTACCTGACCGAACAGAACCTCGTCGATTGCTTCCTTGTCAACGCCTGCACGCTCGATAGCTGCCTTTGCAGCAGCGGTGCCAAGCTCGGAGGAGTGTACATCGCGGAGGGTGCCGCCGTAAGTGCCGATTGCAGTACGGGCAGCGGAACAGATGTAAACGTTCATTTAGCTGTTTCTCCTTTTCTACTGATGCGGCGAAAAAACTATGCCGCCGCATGGTGATGGAAACTCGATTTTCTTGAGTTCGTTAATATTTTATCAAACCATTCGGCAGAATGCAAGGGAAACTGGTCGATTCTGTAAAATTATATGAAAAGGCCGGTTTCCGTTTGCATAATCTGCACAAATAGAATTGATTAGTCGTTAGCCAGACCCATCAGCTCGTCACGGAAGATGCGAGCGTCCATGGTCTTGATCTCGTCAGCCATCTTCGGAACGAATTCCATCTGGTCGAGGATCTGGGTCTGCAGGTCGATGCCCGGAGCGATCTCGGTCAGGGTAACGCCTTCCGGACGCAGCTCAAATACGCAGCGCTCGGTGATGTACAGAACCGGCTGATGTACCTCGTTAGCGTAATCGCCGGAGAAGGTGATGTGCTCAACCTGCTTAACGAACTTCTTCTTAGCGCCTTCCTGGGTGATAACGAGCTTGCCGTCCTTGCACTCAGTCTTGAGGCCCTTTGCAGTGAAGGTGCCGCAGTAAACAACCTTCTTGGCGTTCTGGGTGATGTCGATGAAGCCGCCTGCACCTGCCAGACGGGTGCCGAACTTGGATACGTTCAGATCGCCGTTCGGAGCAGTCTCAGCCAGGCCGAGGAATGCAACGTCAAGGCCGCCGCCCTGATAGAAGTCGAACTGTACGTTGTGCGGGATGATGCACTGTGCGTTAGCAGCAGCGCCGAACTGGGTGCCGCCGTACGGTACACCTGCGATGGAGCCTGCCTCAACGGTCAGGGTCATCTTGTCGGAGATGCCTTCTTCAGCAGCTACGTTAGCGATCTTCTCCGGTGCGCCGGTGCCGAGGTTTACGATAGCATCCTGCGGCAGCTCCATAGCAGCACGGCGGGCGATGATCTTCTTAGCGTCCATCGGGATCGGCGGGATAGCGTCAACCGGGATGCGGAATTCGCCGGTCAGCGCGCCGTCGTACGGCATGCCGAGGCACTGCATGTTCTCCTCATCGGTGCCGACTACAACAGAGTCAACATAGATGCCCGGGATAGCAACCAGCTTCGGGTCCAGAGAACCGCCCTGTACGATCTTCTCAACCTGAACGATTACCTTGCCGCCGGAGTTCTTGCAGGCCTGAGCCATAGCAGTTACGTCCAGAGGACCGATCTCACGATGTACGGTGCAGTTGCCGTACTCATCGCAGTAGGAAGCACGCAGGAATACAACGTTGATCGGGAAGCCCTTGTACAGCAGGCGCTCCTGACCCTCGATGTTAACGATCTTTACCAGATCTTCCTTGGTAACGTCGTTCAGCTTGCCGCCGCCGTTGCGCGGGTCAGCGAAGGTCTTCAGGCCAACGTGGGTGATGGTGCCGATGTTGTGAGCAGCGATATCGCGGTACATGTGCGAGATAACGCCCTGCGGCAGGTTGTAAGCCTCGATCTTGTTGTTCAGAGCCAGCTCGCCGAGCTTCGGAGCACGGTCCCAGTGGCCGCCGATAACGCGCTTAACCATGCCTTCATGGCCGTAATGGTCACCGCCGGTGCCATCGCGGTGGCCCTGACCGGCTGCAAAGAACAGGGTCAGGTTCTGCGGGTGGCCGGTCTCAAGAAAACGCTTCTCGAGAGCCTTGGAAAGGGTCTCCGGGCAAGCACAGGATACGAAACCGCCGGTAGCAATGGTATCGCCGTCCTGAACCTTCAGAGCAGCTTCCTCCGCGGTGATGATGCTTACTTTCTTCATGTTTATCAATCCTCCTGATAATAGTGCGACCGGTTTTACAGTGGTCACGCCTGCGACGTGAAAGACCTGATTCTATCTATCGCCTGCGGAATCTCATCCGCTGCGGCAACAACAACACGGTGCGTGGCTTCGATCTCCTCATAGAGATACGGACAGCCGGTGCAGCCGCGCAGGATCAGCAGTACGTCATATGGAACACCGTCCTCCGGATAGGAGAATGAGGCGGTATCCAGAAGGGCAGCGCAAATCGCCTTGTAGGCATCGCCGCGCTCATAGCGCGGATTGCAGCCGCCGCAGAATTTTACTGTGCAGCGAAGCAAGGCGCACAACCCCTTTCTATGTAGCATTTCCGAATGTTACCATAGGGAAACAATGGGTAATAACACAAACACAGGCACTCACGGGTGCTCCATGAGTGCCTATAGTTTGCTCAGAGATTACTTGATGCGAGCAATCTTCTTTGCCAGTTCCTTCTTCATTTCAAGGTTGGACTGACGGGCAATCATGATGCGCTGAGCCTGCGGCGAGCCTGCACCGTGCATGGACTCCGGCAGATAGCCGACAGCTGCAGTACCCATGGTCATGTTCTCGATCAGGCGCAGCAGACGCATACGGTCCTCAGTCGGAACGGAAGCAACGCCCTTGAGGTACTTCTCGATGTACGGCTTGAGCTCCGGGTTGCGGTAATCAGCCTCGGACGGCTGGGTTACCATCAGGCCACCTGCCAGATCCTGTGCCAGACGAGCGATCTCGTACGGGAAGCGGGTAACGTTCTGCTTGCAGACGTTAGCCAGCAGCAGGTCGATCAGATAGTTGCCTGCCTTGGTCTTGGTGCCCTGAGAGGAGCAAGCGATACCGCAGCAGTACAGGGTCTCGTTCAGGTGGGTCATCTCGATCAGCTTGTCCTTAACGTGGGAAGCCTTGGAGGAGCCAGCCATATCGCCAGCCAGAGCGGTAGCGCCGATCAGAACGTCGCCTACGCCGACCTTGCAGCCGCCGTAAGACTGACGGTGATAGCCTGCGAAACGCTCTACGATCATGCCGGCAAACTTAACTTCGCCGTTGAGGAAGATGCGGTCGTTCGGAACGAATACGCGGTCGAAGATAACGAGAACTTCGTGGCCGCCGTATACCTTGTTGCCAACGTCGATGTCGTTGTACTCTTCCATCTTGCGGGTGTCGCAGGACTGACGGCCGTAGATCAGGGTGATGCCCTTGGAATCGGTCGGAACTGCGAAGGAGATCGCGTAGTCCTCGTCGCCCTCACGCATGGAGATGGTCGGCATTACCAGAACCTCGTGAGAGTTTACGAAGCCGGTCTGGTGAGCCTTAGCGCCGGTAACGTAAACGCCGTCAGCGGTGCGCTCTACAACGTGCAGGAACAGATCCGGGTCAGCCTGCTTGGACGGAGCGAGGGAACGGTCGCCCTTAACGTCGGTCATAGCGCCGTCAACTGCGAGATCCTCGTCCTGTACGCGGGTCAGGAACTTGAGGAAGTTCTCGTGGTACTTGGTGCCGCAAGCCTCGTCGATCTCGTAGGTGGAGGAGAATACAGCGTTCATAGCGTCCATGCCTACGCAGCGCTGGAAGCAGGCTGCGGTCTTCTGACCGAGCAGACGCTGCATCTTAACCTTCTTGATCAGGTCGTCGGTGGACTGATGCATGTGGGTGAAGCGGTTGATCTTCTTGCCGGAGATGTGGGAGGTAGCAGTCATCAGATCCTGATACTGCGGGTCCTCGGCCAGCTCGTAGGTAGCGGCGAAGGAGTTCAGGGAAGGACGGATAACCGGGTCGTCAACCGGGTTCTCTACCTTCTTGCCGAACATATACAGGTTGAGGTTCAGCTTGCGCAGGGACTCAATGTACTGGTCTTTGGTCATCATAAGTGATCAAGTATCCTTTCTCATTACAATTTGGTACACATAACATGAATAAAGAAAATAGGGCGGGGAGACGGGACTCCCCGCCCTATTCAGGCGTTACATGCGGAAATTAGAAGCACTCTTTGTATACGCGCTCGCTGAGCTCGATGCTCCACGGACGGTAAGAGTTGGTGATCAGACGCTGCTGGTTTGCATCAACAGACAGTGCAAATGCCTTAACGTCCTCTTCCTTGAAGCCGTACTCATGCAGCGGCTTCAGGTGCAGAACCTTCTCCAGGGTTACGTTCAGGGTGCGCAGAGCGTCTTCCTTGGTGCAGCCCAGGCAGCGAGCAACGATTTCCTTGAACTTGCCCAGCTCGCCAGCCGGCTCGTACTCGTCGTACATCTCGAGGATCTTGCCGAACAGAGCGTAGTTGGACTCGCCGTGCGGAACATGGTAGGTGCCGCCGAGCGGGAAGGACATGCCGTGTACGGTTGCACAGCCGGCCTTCAGGAATGCGATGCCTGCGAACAGGGAAGCATGAACGAACTCGCCGAGGTAATCCATACGAGCGTCCGGGCCTTCCAGAGCGATGCGGCGGAAGCCCTCGAGGATCATCTCCATAGCCTTAACGGAGAACATCTCGGAGGTAACGGTCTTGCGGTGCGGGGACAGGAAAGACTCGGTAGCGTGGATCAGAGCATCGATAGCGGATGCTGCGAACGGCTTGTACGGCAGGGTCTTAAGCAGATCCGGAACCAGGCAAACCTTGTTCGGGATGATGTCGTCGGAAACCAGGCCGAGCTTGGTATCGCCGCCGGTCAGCTTGCCGTCCTTCTCGTCCTTAACGATAGCAACAGAAATGTTGGTAACCTCAGAACCGGTACCGCAGGTGGTCGGGATAGCGATAACTTCCTTCTCATGTACAACAGGCTCGCGCTTGAAGTACAGCTCATGTACGGAGGTCGGGCGCTTGCAGCCGAGCAGCTTGCAAAGGTCCATGATAGCACCGCCGCCTACTGCGATTACGCGGTCGTAGGAATCGTACGGAATAGCCTCGTACATGGTCTCGATCATAGCCTCGGAAGGCTCGCCTGCACCGAACTTCTCCTGGAATACGAACTTGCTCTTGAGGCCAAGCTCTTCCATGAAGGGCTTGTAGATGAATTCGTTGGTCAGAACGACGTCGCGCTCGCCCAGCTTGAACTCCTCAGCGAAAGCACCAAAGGTGTCAAACTTGTAAATAGTCGGGGCAATGACGATCTCTCTCTTGTCCTTCATCAGGGAGGCGCTGAAAGCATCCATAGCCATAGTAGAAACATCTCCAATCAAAAATTTTATAAAAGGCCGTGCGGCTTTTTATTACATGATTTTACAGGGTGGTTTTTTCCTGTGTTCTTATTGTAGCAAATTTGCGCCAAAACTTCAACATAAACAAACAATAATTTCATCAAAAATTGACCAACTAAACCTGTACAAAAAGACAATAAAAAGTCCCGCAATCTTATTACGGGACTATTTTAACGTATTTATTGTGATTTGTAAATGGGGTAATGGTGAAAAGTACCGAAAAGTTTTTGCATAAATTTCCGTTCTTTAGCTGTTTTGCGAAAAACGGCTCAAAAATGCGCGTGTTCGCTCGTTATGCGCATTTTCAAATACCTCTGTCGGCGTGCCCTCCTCAACGATGGTGCCGCTGTCCATGAACACGACATGATCGGCCACATCGCGGGCAAACGCCATCTCGTGGGTGACGATGATCATGGTGGTGTGCTGGTCCGCCAGTGAGCGGATAACGCGCAGCACCTCGCCGGTCAGCTCGGGGTCGAGCGCCGAGGTCGGCTCATCGAAGCACAGGATATCCGGCTTGAGCGCGAGCGCACGCGCAATGGCGACACGCTGCTGCTGACCGCCGGACAGCTGGTGCGGATAGTGGCTCATGCGGCCCTCGAGGCTCATCATCTCGAGCAGCTCGATGGCGCGGTGCTCGATCTGCTCGTGAATCTCGCGCTTGTTCTGCTTGTAGTCCGGGCGTTCCTTGGCTTGCAGCAGGGGAGCGAGCATGACGTTCTCCAGTGCAGTGTACTGCGGGAACAGGTTGAACGACTGGAACACCATGCCGAAGTGCAGACGGTTCTTGCGGATCTGCGCATCGCTCTTGGCGGCATGGTCGGCAGCGTCGAGCAGTGTCTCGCCGTTTACAATGATCTTACCCTCATTCGGGGTTTCGAGAAAATTCAGGCAGCGCAGCAGCGTGGTCTTGCCCGAACCGGACGAGCCGATGATGGCAAGCGCCTTGCCGCGCTCCAATGTAAAGCTGATGTCTTTCAGCACCTTGGTAGAGCCGAAGCTCTTATAAAGGTGCTGTACCTCCAGAATAGGCATAACGGCTCCTCCTTATTTAAAGTAATCCATTTTCTTTTCGATCCAGCCGAACAGCAGGGTCAGAATACCGTTGAACAGCAGGTAGAATACGGCAGTGTAGAACAGCGGCCAGATGATACCGGCGCTCTTGATGAACTTTTCGCCCATCCACAGCACCTCGTATACCGCGATGGTACGCGCCAGTGCGGTATCTTTAACAAGGTTGATAAACTCGTTGCCCATCGGCGGGATAACGCGCTTGATGACCTGCAGCAGCGTTACCTTGAAGAAAATCTGGCTTTTGGTCATGCCGAGCACCTGACCGGCTTCATACTGACCGCTCGGAATGCCCTGAATGCCGCCGCGGAAGATCTCCGAGAAGTAGCAGGCGTAGTTGATGACAAACGCAACCAGCGCAGCGGTGAAGCGCGGCAGGGAAATATCCCACAGCAGGGCAGGACCGTAGAAAATGATGATGATCTGGAGCATAAGCGGCGTGCCGCGGACGATCCAGACGATGATTTTGATGAGTGCGCGCAGCGGTGTAATGCGGCTCATCGAGCCGAAGCTGATAAGCAGACCGAGCGGCAGAGCGAATACCAGCGTCAGGCAGAAAAGCTGTACGGTGGTAACAAAGCCGCCCATCAGGCTAAGTGTTACATTGGCAAACATGTCGTTTCCTCTTTACCTCTTTTTTACTTTATTTCCTGTGACACATAAGGCAGAAGACGGTAGTCCGCCTTCTGCCTTATATTAACTGGGGGAATGGGAGTTAAGCCTCCGGATCTACGATTGCTTCCTGTACGCCGTACTTCTGAGCCAAAGCCAGAACCACGCCGTCATCGGAGGCAGCCTTATAGAACTCGTTGAATGCTTCGGTCAGGTCAGAATCCTTGCGGAAGCCTACAACGTAGTTCTCGTCCTCCTCGCCGTTGGCCTCGTTGAGGTTTACGGTGTAGGTCAGGTTCGGGTAGCTGGTACCCTCGCCGATCATAGCGCCTGCCATCAGCAGGTCGATCACGCAGGCATCAGAGGTGCCTGCGGCAACCTCCATCAGTGCGTCAGCCTGAGACTGAACTGCGGTTGCATTCAGACCGGCAGCCTGTGCAGCAGCCTCACCGGCGGAGCCGGACTCAACCGCGAAGGTCATATCCTTGATAGAGTCGATGTCCTTGGCAGCGTCGGCCTTGTCGGACGGAACAACGACTACCTGTGCGTTGGTTGCATACGGGTCGGAGCAGTTCATGGAGGTCTTGACCTCATCGGTCAGGGTCATGCCGTTCCAAACGGCGTCAACGCCCTTGGAATCCAGCTCCATGATCTTGTTGTCCCAGTTGATCTCGATGAACTCAGCTTCTACGCCCAGGCTCTCAGCGAAAGCCTTTGCCATGTCCGCGTCAAAGCCGACCCACTCGTCCGAGCCGTCTTCCTTATAATCCATCGGTGCGAAATCCGTGATGCCGATGACCAGCTTGCCGTTGCTCTTTACATAATCCATATCGCTCTCAGCGGAAGCTGAGGTGTCAGCCGCATCGGCGCTCGAGTCGTCGGTCTTGGCAGCAGAGCCACCGCAGCCGGACAGCATGGATACACTCATTGCGCCTGCCATCAGCAGTGCGAGAAGTTTCTTCGTCTTCATTTTTAGAAAACCTCCTGTAATTCGGTTCATATCTTGTTTACTATTATAACACTTTAGCGCAGAAAATCAACCCCTGATTTTCATGCGGATTTTCAGTATTTTTGAAGGGTAACCGGGCGGTATTTTGTGCAAAATCTAAAATAACCGGGTGAAATATAAGGGAAAGAGGGCGGGAAGCGGTTTGAATGGATTCTCACTCTTTTTTGCGAACCTGTGTTGACCTGTACCCCAAAAGAGATTATAATCATAAGTAAGCATGATTGTTAAAGAATAAACAATGAAGAACAAGTAAGACGGAGGGAATCAGCGTGGATTATACTGCACTGTATCAGCAGAAGCTGACAACGGCGGATGAAGCCGTTAAAGTTGTTAAATCGGGTGACTGGGTAGACTACGGCTGGTGTACGGGTACGCCTGTTGCACTGGACAAGGCACTTGCGGCCCGCATGGGCGAGCTGGAGGACGTAAACTTCCGCGGCGGCGTACTCATGCGCCGACCGGCGGTATTCGATATTCCGGATGCAGCCGATAAGATCACCTGGAACTCGTGGCACATGTCCGGCATTGAGCGCAAGGCCTGCATGGAGGGCTTCGGCTTTTACAGCGCACTGCGCTACTCCGAGATGCCGCGCTGGTACCGCGAGAACGTCCGTCATGTCAATGTAGCCATGATTCAGGTGGCGCCGATGGACGCACATGGCTGGTTCAGCTTCGGTCCGCAGGCTTCGCACCTGAAAGCCGTCTGCGATGTATCCGATGTTATTATCGTTGAGGTCAACAAGTATATGCCGCGCTGCCTTGGCGGCTTTGAGGACGGCATTCACATTTCGCAGGTGGATATGATCGTTGAGAGCGACACCGAAATGCCGCAGATGGGCGCAGGCGGCGAGCCGACCGAGGTTGATAAGGCGGTTGCAAAGCTGATCGTGGAGGAAATCCCGAACGGCGCGTGCCTGCAGCTGGGCATCGGCGGCATGCCGAATACCGTAGGCTCGATGATCGCGGAGTCCGACCTGAAGGACCTCGGCGTTCATACCGAGATGTACGTTGACGCTTTCGTTGACATTTCCCGTGCAGGCAAGATCAACGGCTCGAAGAAGGCCATCGACCGCGGCCGTCAGGTGTTCGCGTTCGGCGCAGGCACCCAGAAGCTGTACGATTTTGTAAATGATAATCCGGAGTGCATGTCTGCACCGGTATCCTATACCAACGATGCGCGCACCATTGCACAGATCGACAATTTCATTTCCATCAACAATATCGTGGATGTGGATCTGTTCGGTCAGATGAACGCAGAAAGTGCCGGTGTCAAGCAGATTTCCGGTGCAGGCGGCCAGCTGGACTTCGTTCTGGGCGCGTATCTGTCCAAGGGCGGCAAGAGCTTCATCTGCTGCTCGTCCACCTTTAAGAAGAAGGACGGCACGCTCGAGAGCCGCATTCGTCCGACGCTTGAGAACGGCTCGGTCGTTACCGATGCCCGTCCGTGCGCGCACTGGTTTGTCACCGAGTACGGCAAGGTGAACCTCAAGGGTCTGACTGCATGGCAGCGTGCGGAGGCTCTGATCTCGGTTGCGCATCCGGATTTCCGCGAGCAGCTGATTCAGGAAGCGGAGAAGATGCGTATCTGGAAGCGCTCTAATAAGAGATAAAATGCTGTCAGCGGAACGACAGTTCCGCACGGTGTTTGCTACTGTTTATAAGAAAACGCTCTGTGAAAACAGAGCGTTTTTTTCTTATATGATTAAAGAGAGATACGCAGAATAAACTGCTGATTCTTAACCGAAAAGCTGTACACGCCGCCGTATCGCTCGACAATGCTGCAAATACTGTGCACGCCGATGCCGTGTCCGGCGCGGTCGGAGACCGGCACGCCGTGGCTGAACTGCACCGGCTGCGTGCAGTCGTTGACAATCTGCAGGAAGAACTTTCCGGATTTTTCGTAGGCCTGCACCTCAATATGTCCGCGAATGCCGTCTGCGCGCTCGCTGCATGCGTGAATCGCATTCTCAAGCGCGTTGGAGAGCAGCACGCACAGGTCGCTCTCGGCAAGCGGCAGTTGATTGGGCAGCACGGCATGCACCGCAAGCGAGATGCTCTGTGCCTTGGCACGGTCGGCAAACGATGAGAGAATCAGGTTTGCCGCCTCGTTTTCGCAGTAAACGGTCACGCGGCTGGCTTCGATTTCCTCGCTGATGGAGTGAATGTACTGCAGTGCCTGCTCATACTGCTCATTCTCGATGCAGGCGGTGATGTACTGCAGATGATGCCGCAGATCATGCCGGTAGGCGCGGGTTTTCTGCTGAGAGATACGCAGTGCTTCAATCTCACGGACGGCCTGATGCACCTGCAGGTCAAGATTGCTTTTCAGCTCCTCCAAATGCAGCCGTGCGTGCTGCTCTCTGGAAATGTGAATCAGGAACAGCAGGTACGCCGCACTGCACACGAACGGCATGAACTCCACGACTACGGCCGAACCGGAGAACAGCAGGTCGGTGTAAACGCGGGTGGCATAGTCAAACGCATAGTACACCGCGGGCACAATGCCGAACTGACACTGCACCGCCAGCGAATACTGCGACACCGACCGGATGGCAGGTGCGGTCTTGAGCAGCAGAATGAGCAGCGGCACGGTGACGATCATTTCCACAGCGTACTGCATGGTGTCTCCGCCGGAGAAGACGGCAACCGCGATCAGCGCCAGCCAGCGCCGCAGCTGACAGCACAGGTACGCCGTCAGCACAGAAATCACCGGCCACAGGCGTTCATGACTGAGCGAGCACAGCGCGAGCACAAGCGGCAGGTGGGTGTGCAGCGGATACAGATAGCGTCCGAAGCCCGGGTCCACACCGAGGTAGGCGATGCCAGACAGGCAGAAGATCATCAGCGTGTACAGCAGCATGCGCTTTTTCGCCTTGGGCGTCCAGTGGATATTGCAGAATGCCGCAGAGAGCGCGATGCCGAACAGCGTAACGGCAACGGAGTTGCAAAGGTCAACAGCGAGTGCGATCATGTCAGGAACACCTGCTCTTTCTGAAAGGCGTGTTCAAGGTAAGCATCCTTGATGTCGTTGTAGCGTCCGCGCGGAATGGGCAGCTCGGCGCGGCTGGACATGACAAGCGTTTTCGGCGTGATCGTCTGGATATGCTCTAAATTTACAAGGTAGGAGCGGTGAATACGCAGAAAATTCCTGTGTTCGGCAAGGCTTTCGCACAGGCTGTCCATGCTGCCGGCGGCTTCGAGCACAGTGCCGTCAGTCTTGTGCAGCAGCAGGGAACGGCGGATGACCTCGCAGTATTCCAGCTTGTCCAGTTCAACGCGTGTGATGCCGGTTCTGCAGCGCAGAATCAGGCTGGCGCTGCTCTCACGCGAGCAGGCGGCAATGACCGAATCCATCAGCCGGAAGAAGCTCTCCGGCCAGATTGGCTTGAGCTGATAGAAATACGCGCCCACCGTATACGACTGCACGGCAAACTCTGCGGACGAGGTGAGAAAGATGATCTTCACGTTGGAGTCGTACTGACGGATCTCACGGGCGGCTTCGATGCCGTTTTCACCGGGCATGAGCACATCGAGCAGCAGAATATCAAAGCGTGCGCCCTTTTCGATGGACGCCAGCAGCTCGAACGGGCTTTGGAAGGCCGTCGGGGCGATATCGGCGTTGTGTTCCGCACGGTAGCTGCCGAGCAGCTCGTGCAGTTCATCGAGCATGCTGAGATCGTCGTCGCAGAAGCCAATCTGGATCATGGTTCTCATCTCCTTTCTTTTTATATAGGGAACAGATCATTTGTAATCGCGGCGGGTCTTGTCCGGTTCCCAGCCGTCGAGCGGGTAGCGCTGCATGGCGCCGAAAATGCGCTCGCGCACACCGGGCATGGTCTTTTCGAGACTTTTCAGCAAATCCTTGATCTCCTGCCGCTTGGTGTTGCCGTCCGCCGGACACGGATTGTGCACGATCGGCAGCTCATGCCGTTTGGCGAACGAGCGCACATAATACTCCGGCACATACAGCAGCGGACGAATGAGCGTGATGTCGGCACGGTCGAGGTACGTTACCGGCGAAAAGCACGAAATGCGGCCTTCATAAAATAAGGAAAGCATGTAGGTCTCGACTACATCGTCAAAGTGATGGCCGAGCGCAACTTTGCTGCAGCCTGCCTTGCGGGCGGCATCGTGCAGAGCACCGCGGCGCAGCTTGGCACAGAGCGAGCAGGGGTTTTCCTCATGGCGGATATCAAACACGATAGGGCCGATCTGGGTGGGGACGCGGATGTACTCGACGCCCAGCTTGTCGCACAGCGTCTGTACAGGGGAGAAGTCCATCTCATCATAGCCCATCTCCAATGTAATAGCCACGACTGTAAAATGGTGCGGATAAAAGCGACTCAGCTGGCTGAGCGCCACGAGCAGCGCGAGCGAGTCCTTGCCGCCGGAAACGCCGACCGCAATCCTGTCGCCCTCATCTATCATATGGTAATGGTCCACCGCACGGCGGACATAGGAAAGCATTTTCTGCATAACAGTCTCCTTTTAGATCGTACATATTAAAATTTATCAGAAAACGCCAAAAATCGCAAATGCAAAAAATGAAATGCAAAGTGAGTATTCAGGAGTATGAGAGAGATTAAAAGAGAAAATAAGAGAATGTATTGGATTGCAGATATTTTTTCAAAATTTCGCTTGACTTGCGCAAAATGATGTGTTTTAATAAATATGCTCGTTTCGAGCGATCAATCAGTTGTCAAAGTATTTTTGATATATATAAACGGAGGAAAAAACCATGTCTACTTTTATGGCTAAGGCAGAAAATGTCGAGCGTAAGTGGTATGTACTGGACGCAGCTGGCAAGCCGCTGGGCCGTACTGCTGCAACCGCTGCAATGCTGCTTCGCGGCAAGCACAAGACCACGTTCACTCCCCATGTTGACTGCGGCGATTTCGTAATCATCGTCAACGCTGACAAGGCGGTTCTGACCGGTAAGAAGCTCACCCAGAAGTACTATCGTCATCACACCGGCTGGGTCGGCGGTCTGAAGGAAGTTCAGTACAAGACCCTGATGGCTGAGAAGCCGGAGTTCGCTATGCAGCTCGCAGTTAAGGGCATGCTGCCGAAGAATTCCATCGGCCGTCAGTCCGCTACCCGTCTGAAGGTATTTGCTGGCGAGAACCACAATCATCAGGCTCAGAAGCCCGAGAACTGGGAAAAGTAAGGGAGGATTAACTGATGTATACACCTAAGAAGGCATATTTCTATGGCACCGGCAGAAGAAAGTCCTCTGTTGCCCGCGTTCGTCTTTTCCCGGGCGGCACCGGTGAGATCAAGATCAACAACCGCACCATCGACAACTACTTCGGTCTTGAGACCCTGAAGATGGTTTGCCGTCAGCCGTTCGAAGTAACCGGCACCGAGGGCAAGTTCGACGTAGAGTGCACCGTAACCGGCGGCGGCTTCACCGGCCAGGCTGGCGCAATCCGTCACGGCATCGCTCGTGCTCTGCTGCAGGCTGATTCCGACCAGTACCGCGCAGCTCTGAAGGCTGCTGGCTTCCTGACCCGCGATCCGCGTATGAAGGAACGTAAGAAGTATGGTCTCAAAGCAGCTCGTCGCGCTCCGCAGTTCAGCAAGAGATAATCGACTGCTCAGACTATATCAAAATGGTTCAAAAACCCCGGAAAATCAAGGTTTTCCGGGGTTTTCTTATACCTAAATGGGCTGATATGGTTTGACCAAATTTGGCAAAACGAGAGCCGTTTTCACCCAATTTTTAGTGGTCCGCAAGTGGTTAACCGGCCAAAAAGGGGGCAAAAAGAGGGTCAAGTGGTTCCCAAAGTGGTTAACCGAGAGCCGATTTTGGGGGTGTTTTGGGGGCGCTTTTCAGCCCTCCTTCCCCTCGTTTTTTGGCCGTGGCAGTTTGGCATAGTTTGAGCTAATTTGAATAATTGAATATGAATTTAATGTAGCACACAGTATAAATGCTGGGTGCTTTTTTCATTTCAGGAACTCGTATTCCGGCGATAGAAAGAGCCGTCACTTCACTGTTAATTTTGAAGTGGCGGCTTTTTCTATTTCCAGAAACAACAGCAACAATCAGAAATGAGGTGAAGTCATGAACACACAAATCATCGCCATCGCCAACCAGAAAGGCGGCGTTGGCAAGACAACGACCTGTGCCAACTTGGGAATTGGGCTGGCGCAGGCCGGAAAGAAAGTCCTGCTGATCGACGGGGACCCGCAAGGGAGCCTGACAATCAGCCTGGGAAATCCACAACCGGACAAGTTGCCATTTACATTGTCCGATGCAATGGGCAAAATTCTGATGGATCAGCCTATACGACCTGGAGAAGGTATTCTGCATCATGCGGAAGGCGTTGACCTGATGCCTGCGGACATCCAGTTATCCGGTATGGAAGTATCCCTGGTAAATGCTATGAGCCGTGAGACTATCTTGCGGCAATATCTGGACACGCTGAAGGGGCAATATTCCCATATCCTCATCGACTGCCAGCCCTCCCTTGGGATGCTCACAGTCAATGCGCTGGCCGCTGCAAACAGGATTATCATTCCCGTTCAGGCGGAGTATCTGCCCGCCAAAGGGTTGGAACAGCTGCTCTCCACGGTAAACAAGGTAAAGCGGCAGATCAACCCCAAGCTCCAGATAGACGGTATCCTGCTGACGATGGTGGACAGCCGGACCAACTTTGCAAAAGAGATTTCCACTCTCCTGCGGGAGACCTATGGAAGTAAAATCAAAGTCTTTGGAACGGAAATTCCCCATTCTGTCCGGGCAAAGGAAATCAGTGCAGAGGGAAAAAGCATTTTCGCCCATGACCCTGGCGGCAAAGTGGCAGAGGGGTATCGAAATCTGACGAAGGAGGTGTTGAAACTTGAAAAGCAGCGCGAAAAAAATAGAGCTGGCCTCGGTAGATGATTTGTTCTCCACCGAAGAAGGCCGTCAGGATGCAAAGCTGGAAAAGATTCAGGAGATTCCGCTGTCTGAACTGCATCCCTTTAAGAACCACCCATTCAAAGTCAAGGATGACGAAGCCATGATGGAGACCGCTGACAGTATCAAGCAGTATGGTGTTCTGGTTCCAGCGATTGCTCGACCGGACCCGGAGGGTGGTTATGAGCTGGTAGCCGGACACAGGCGGCACAGAGCCAGTGAACTGGCAGACAAGGAGACCATGCCAGTCATTGTTCGGGATTTGGATGATGATGCCGCCACGATCATTATGGTTGACAGCAATTTGCAACGAGAAAGCTTGCTCCCAAGTGAAAGAGCCTTTGCCTACAAGATGAAGCTGGACGCCATGAAACATCAGGGAGAGCGAGTTGATTTAACTTCGTCCCAAGTTGGGACGAAGTTGAGAGCCGATGAAATATTGGCTCAGCAGGCTGGTTCAAGCAGAAATCAAATTCAGCGCTATATCCGTCTGACAGAGTTGATTCCCGAACTGCTGGACATGGTGGATGAAAAGAAGATTGCCCTGAACCCTGCCTATGAGCTGTCCTTTCTCAAAAAGGAGGAACAGGTAGACCTGTTGGACGCAATGGACAGCGAACAGGCTACCCCTTCTCTTTCTCAAGCCCAGCGGCTCAAGAAATACAGTCAGGAGGGGCATCTGACCCTCGATATGATGCGTGTCATCATGGGTGAGGAAAAGAAAAGCGATCTGGACCGAGTGACATTTACCTCTGATACCTTGCGGAAGTATTTCCCTAAAAGCTATACGCCCCAGCGGATGCAGGAAACCATCATCAAGCTGCTGGAGGCATGGCAGAAAAAGCGTCAGAGAGACCAGGAACGATGAAAGGAGCCGCCTATGAGGGATATTTCAGCCCGTGAGCTGAAAGGACACAACATTCTCGCCGTAGAGAGGTTTTGGGATGACACACGCTGGATGATTGAGTTTTCCGTCCTGCGTCCCAGCGCAGCTTACGGCAGTCCCGGAGAGGAAATGCGGCTGTTTTTGACCGAGGACGGGTATCAGGCCGCTCTGCAAAGCCAGCAGCGCCGGGAGATCAAGATCAAGCGTTACGCTCGTGTGATTGAGGGACATATCCTCGATTTCAAACCAAGAAAACGCCGCCGCTCATAAACCTATACAACGAAAGGAAAGGAATGACTATGTGTACGGTAAAGGAAATTCAAGAAGCAATCCGGGAAGATTGCAAATCTCAGCATGACATGGATACAACGGATATTGACCGCGTGATGCAAACACTTCCTTTCACCCAGGAGGAGCCATTTACAGAGGCGCGTCCTCAAAAGCCGCTGTTTTGGCTCTATGCAAGAAAATTTGAAAAGTGTTGAACACCGCAATTCTTTGGAATGAGGATTGCGGTTTTTTTGTACCCCAAATTCGGAAGGAGTGAGGTCGATGGCCGTTTTTCGCATTGAACGGACCCGTGATTATACCGTGATGAGCAATCATCATTTACGAAATGCAAATCTGTCGTTAAAAGCCAAGGGGCTGCTTTCCATGATGCTGTCTTTGCCAGAGGACTGGAATTACACCACCCGTGGTCTTGCAAAGATTTGTAAGGAGGGCGTGGATGCCATAGGCGCTGCGTTGCGGGAATTGGAGGCTGCCGGTTACATTGTGCGGCACAAACTGCGTGACCGCCAGGGACGCATCAGTGATACGGAGTATGTCATATATGAGCAGCCACAGCCGAAGAACCCGGATACGCCCCAGCCGGATATGGCTTCACCAGATACGGAAAACCCGTATCTGGATAAACCGGATACGGAAAAGCCCGCAGAATTAAATATAGAGAAATCAAATACTCAAAAATCAATTACTCAGGGAGCAAGTACCGATTCCATTCCCTTCCGGGAGCCAGCGGCAGCACAGCTGCCGGAACGGAAAGGAAGGGATGCGATGTCTGTCTCAGAGATGGAAAGTTATCGGGATTTGATTCTGGAGAACATCGAGTATGACCACCTGTGCCGGGAGTTTACCACCTATCGGGAGGACCTGGACGAGATTGTGGAGCTGATGGTGGAGACCGTCTGCGCCAAGCGGAAAACCACCCGGATCGCTGGCAGCGACTTCCCCCATGAGGTGGTCCGCTCCCGTTTTTTGAAGCTGGATTGCTCCCACATCGAGTTTGTCATGGAATGCCTGCGGAACAATACCACCGAAATCCGCAACATGAAGCAGTATCTGCTTGCGGTGCTGTTTAATGCGCCGACCACGATCAGCAACCACTACACCGCACAAGTCAACCACGATATGTACGCAGGCGGCTGGTAAACAGCCGCTTTTCTGCTACCCGAAAACACCGGGAGAAAGGATTTTGCTATGAAACGACCTCTTGCCTACATTACGGCTCCCTGGAGCAACAGCCAGTATGAGAACGCCGAGAACGCTGCGGCCTACTGTCGTCAGGTGTACGACGCCGGGTATTCGCCCATCTGCCCGGTGCTGTTCCTGCCTACCTTCCTCAAGGACGAGATTCCCCAGGAACACAAGGACGGGCTGGATATGGCGCGGGACTACCTGCGCCGGTCACATGTGCTGGTGGTCTGCGGCCACGGCATCGACGAGATCGTGAAGAATGACATTGCCACCGCCGAGCGCCTGCGGATCACCGCCACCACCCTGGACGGTATCCTGACCGTGAAGGGCCAGGGACGCGGGAAAGGAGGCGCACGCCATGCCTGAGCGTAAGACCGTGGGCCAGCTGATGGAGGAAATGCGCCTCAAAGCCGGGGCGCAGAACTACCACGGCCATGAGTACATGGATTTGGAGCGGTTTGCCGAGGACACCCGGCACATGATTATCTTCGATGTGCTGACCGACGATTCCCCGGTGGGCTGGAAAGGTGAACGGACCCGCCTGTTTCTGACGGAGGCCGGATACCAGAAAAGCCTGGAGAACCAGGAAAAGGGCCACATCAAGATTTTCAGCCATGCCAAAGTGCGCCAGGGCCATCTGTACTATGACCGCTCCGACCAGCTGCGCTGAAAGGAGCCTGCCATGCTGAAATACCTGCTGCGGCGGCTGGTGGTCCCGCCTTAGTATCAAGTGCCACCCCTGCAAAATCCGTGGAAAGGAGGCGATGACCTATGCAGGAGGAAGTGGAAAACAGGACTTTGACGCTGGTAGTCAGCGGAACAAAGTTTACCGGGCGGTTGATGAAAGCCGCCATCACCAAATACCTTGCCCACCGCAAGGAAAAGAAGCTGCAAAAGCAGAAAAGCCGGGATACCCCCGTGATTCCCCACGGCAAGCAGACGGTGAAACAGCTGATCGGCCAGAATCAGGGCGTTTCCAACATCGAGATCACCGACCCCTCCATCAAGGAGTTTGAGAAGATCGCCCGGAAATATGGTGTGGATTATGCGGTGAAGAAGGACCGCAGCAGCTCCCAACCCAAGTACCTGATCTTTTTCAAGGGTCGGGACGCGGATGCCCTGACCGCTGCTTTTACCGAGTACACCGGGAAAAAGGTCAAGAAGGCGGAGAAATCCGAGCGCCCGTCCGTGCTGGCAAAGCTGAGCCAGTTCAAAGAACTGGTAAAACACGCCGTCGTGGACCGGAACAAGCGGAAGGAGCTGGAACGATGAAAAAGCAGCTGAACATCAAAAAGCTCATTTTGCTGAATCTGCCGTATATCCTGATGGGGCTTTTCTCCACCAACTTCGGTGAAGCGTGGCGGATGGCCGTGGGTGCGGACGCTTCGGCAAAAATGCTCTCGTTCTTCTCCACGCTGCCGGTGGCGCTGGCCAGCTGGTGGCCCAGCCTGCACCCGCTGGACCTGCTGGTGGGCCTGTGCTGCGGCGGCGGCCTGCGGCTGGCTGTGTACCTGAAAAGCAAGAACGCCAAGAAGTACAGGCACGGCATGGAATACGGTTCCGCCCGTTGGGGAACCCATGAGGACATTGCACCCTACATCGACCCGGTATTCCAGAACAATGTGATTCTGACGAAAACGGAGAGCCTGACAATGAACAGCCGCCCCAAGGACCCAAAGACCGCCAGAAACAAAAATGTGCTGGTGATTGGCGGCTCCGGTTCCGGTAAGACCCGCTTCTGGCTCAAACCGAATCTGATGCAGATGCACAGTTCCTATGTGGTCACAGACCCGAAGGGAACCATTTTGGTGGAGTGCGGAAAAATGCTCCAAAGGGGTGCGCCCAAGCTGGGGAAGGACGGAAAGCCCATGAAGGACAAGCACGGAAAGGTAATCTATGAGCCATACCGGATTAAGGTGTTGAATACCATCAACTTCAAAAAAAGTATGCACTACAATCGTGCGACTTGTTCGCCGCTGAAAAGGCGGCGCACAGCGCTGTTTCAATCAGTCCTGTGAACTGATAATTCGAGAGGTGGAATGAAGGGGTAACGCCCTGAAACGCCTCCCCTGATACTTCGGCATGCAGAGGCCAAACTCTGTGTGAAGCCCGGTAAAGTCGGCAGAGAGATGCCGTAACAGGTTAAGCTGACGAAAGCTGTCCAGAGATGGACGGTGCATCCTATATGCCGGGGGTCTATAAGATACCCATGGTGAGAATGACAGAGATGTCTGACGAAGCTCCCGAATGTAAAGGTCTAAAAGCGCCACACTCAGAAATGGGTGTGTGGGTTAAAGCCCAGGCAGTACGGTTTAGTAGAAATGGTTGTTACGAAACGCCGTGGCACGTTACAGGCGTGTCCAAGCTGTCAGGCCCAGAGGGAACACCTAAAGGTATGTATGTACAGATAGGATTATCGGAACAAGGAAAGGCAGGAAGTCTACTGGATAATCCGGCGAAGAATAATAAGCGGATGAATTCCTGCTGAAAAGCAGTGGTCGAACCGATGATATCGTCTGCGAAAAAGAGGACGGTTAGGAATGGCCACAAGTCAGGCAAAACGTCAGCAGTACACAACCACTATTCATGCAGTCGAGTAAGAAAAAGAAATTGTCGCTCGGTTTCATAGAAATGGGGTGATGTACATGGCACAAAAAGCTAAGAAGAAAAGCAAGTTGCGCCATGCGGAATACTATGACATGCAGAAAACCTTTGACAGTCTGTATGCCGACAGCAAAAGCGGTGAAGTCTTTGGGCATCTGATGGATATCATCAGTTCCACAAGCAACATCAAGCTGGCATTCAGAAATATTAAAGGCAATGATGGCAGTCATACCGCAGGCACGGATGGGCGGACAATAGAATCATTGGCAGTCATGCCAGAGGATAAGTTTGTAAAGCTCATCCAGAAACAGTTCAGGAGGTATGAACCAAAAGCAGTAAAAAGAGTAGAAATACCAAAGCCAAACGGAAAGATGAGGCCTCTGGGAATACCGTGTATTATTGACCGAATAGTACAGCAATGTATTTTGCAGGTCATGGAGCCAATCTGCGAAGCAAAGTTCTATGAGCACTCTTATGGGTTCAGACCGTGTCGGAGCGCAGAAAATGCGATTTCCTATGCGTATGGACTCGCCCAAAGGAACAAGCTTCACTATGTAGTAGATGTGGACGTTAAAGGATTCTTCGATAACGTCGACCACAGAAAGCTGCTGAAACAGATCTGGACTTTAGGTATACGGGACACCAAGTTGATTCAGATCATCAAGGCCATGCTGAAAGCGCCAATCGAAATGCCTGATGGAGAAACCGTCCTCCCATCTAAGGGAACGCCGCAAGGTGGTATCCTTTCACCATTGCTGGCAAACATTGTCCTCAATGAACTGGACTGGTGGATTGCCTCTCAGTGGGATGAAATGGTGGGGCACATGAAACATCCGTGTAAAGTGACCTACTATCCCAACGGCGCAGAGAAAAAGTGCAACAGCTATACAGCCTTGAAGAAAAGCAACCTCAAGGAGATGCGGATTGTCCGTTATGCGGATGATTTCAAGATATTTTGCAGAACCAAAGAGGATGCAGAGAAAACCTATTATGCAGTCAAAGACTGGCTATGGAAACGGCTAAAACTGGAAGTGTCTGATGAAAAGTCAAAAGTGACTAATCTCAGGAAACGTGACAGTGAGTTTTTGGGTTTTCGCATAAAACTGCGGCGCAAAAGTAACTCGTGGGTGATAACTTCAAATGTCTGCGATAAAGCCATACACAGAATCAGCAAGGAAATGGCTGACAGTGTCAAGGCAATACAAAGTAGTAAGACGACTGAAGAAATAAGCCTGAATGTGGGGGACTATAATGCCAAGGTTATCGGAGTGCAGGACTATTACTGCATTGCGACAAGGGTCAACTTGAATTTCAGCGACATCGCCCGTCCAATCAATGGACAGCTTCTCCATCGTATTGACGGAATCAAGAAGCAGGGCGAAATCAAAAACAGATATCTAAGGAAACGGTATGGAAAATCGAAGCAAATGCGATGGATTGGAGAAACGCCACTGGTTCCATTAGCCTACGTGCAATTCAAGATTCCAATGCGGAAAAGCCGAAAAATCAATCCGTATACGTCCGAAGGTAGAGCAGAGATACACGACAATCTCAGGGTTGACGTAAATTCAATGCTCTGGCTGATGAGGCATCCGATACCGACCGAATCAGTGAGATACAACGACAACCGGGTCTCCCTCTATGCAGGGCAAGACGGTAAATGTGCAATCACCGGGAAGAAACTGGATGTTCAAACCTGTATCTGTTACAGGAAAACAAACGTTTGTAAGAAGGGCAATGACAACTACCAGAACCTGTTGCTTCTTTCTTTGCAGGGATTGGCAATAGTCAGCTCGGAAGACATGATGTCTGTAGTGGCGTTGGTAAAGGAATACTCTCTGAATGCCAAAGTTATTACCAAAGTGAACAAACTGCGTGCTACCGCAGGACTGCCGCTACTGGCGGCAAAGTAGCAAACTTAGCCAATGTGAAAGAGTGATTGTGTATCACTGCTGAAACTATGCTTGATGGAACGCCGGATGCGGTGAAAGTCGCATGTCCGGTGTGAAGTGGGGGAAAACCCGGAGATAATTTCAAAGGGTTACCTATCACTATCTTTCTCGTACATTCACAGCGAAAAGGACATCTTGAAGCTGGTTACGACGCTGATTGCCAACACCAAAGGCGAAGGCAAGGCCGGAGACGATTTCTGGGTCAGTGCGACTCGTTCGCAGACGGTAAAAAGTCTGCGTACGAGCAACGGTTTTCCGTTGTTCGGAGAACTGGTAGTTTGATAGGTGGAATGACGGGGTAACGCCCTGAAACGCCTACCCTTGATGGGCGTGCATTAGCTGTAATGGCTGGTGTACGAAGCCCCATGACAAAGGCTGAGAGTAACCGTAACCACTGCCTAAAGTGGTCGAAAGCGGTCTGGAGGCAGACTGTGTTACCTATAAGCCGAGGGTCTATAAGATACCTATGGTTAGAATGTTCGCTTTGGCGGGCGGACTGACGAACCTGCGAATGTACAGGTCTAAAAGAAGACCACGCAGAAATGTGTGGGTGCGTTAATGCGCAGTCGGTGTGGTTTAGTAGAAATTGATCCTACGAACGACCATGCTGTGTTACAGGCACAGGCAAGCCGACAGGTCTATAGCAGGAACCTACGGGTATGTATGAACAGATAGAACTATCGGAACGAGGAAAGGCAGCAGATTCCGCAAGGAATAGTCTGACGAAAAACAATAAGCAGACGAACTGCTGCTGAAAAGTAGTGGTCGAACCTATGATGTGCTTGCGTTATGTGAGCTACGGAGGAATGGCCACAAGTCGGTTGAGATAAGCAGGCATTATTCAATCCAACATAAGGATTCGAGTAAGACCAAAAGGGTCACTTTCGCAAAAAGGAGGTGATGCCTTATGCCAAAGAAAAACAAAACTCTATGTGTAGATGACTTACGTCATGCCGAGTATTACGGTATGCAGCCAGTCTTTGATGAACTCTATCATCGAAGTTTGGAGGGAGAAAATTTTACCGACCTTATGGGTTTAATCCTGAGCCGGGACAACATTCTTCTGGCATATCGGAACATCAAAGCAAACGGAGGAAGCTACACAGCAGGAACAGACAACAAAAACATCAGTGACATCGGGTGTTTACCGCCCGAAACAGTTGCAGAGAAAGTGAGGTTTATTGTCACAGGAAGTCAGCACGGATACCGCCCAAAGCCGGTAAGACGCAAAGACATTCCGAAACCAAATGGAAAAACCAGACCGTTAGGTATTCCCTGTATCTGGGACAGGCTGGTACAGCAATGTATCAAACAGGTCATAGAGCCAATCTGCGAAGCGAAATTCAGCGACAACAGTTACGGCTTTCGCCCGAACCGTTCCGTGGAACACGCCGTGCAGAAAACTTACACCATGCTTCAACGCATGAACCTGCATTATGTGATTGAGTTTGATATAAAAGGATTTTTCGACAACGTAAATCACAGCAAGCTAATGCGGCAAATATGGGCAATGGGAATACACGACAAGCAGTTGATTTTCATTATCAAGCGGATTCTGAAAGCACCGATTAGAATGCCAGACGGCACTACACTCATTCCAGACAAAGGCACTCCGCAAGGCGGTATCATTTCACCGTTGCTTGCCAATATCGTGCTGAATGAACTGGACAAATGGGTTGAGAGCCAATGGCAGAACCACCCTCTTGTAAAGGAATACGGGTATGAGAGGAGAATCAGAAACTCGATTACTTTTGACCGGAGCAAGGCATTCCTCAAAATGAGGAAAACAGGGTTGAAAGAAATGTATATCGTGAGATATGCAGATGATTTCAGAATTTTCTGCCGGAATAAAGAGGACGCTTTGAGAACGAAAGAGGCTGTAACGGCATGGATAACCGAGAGGCTGAGGTTGGAGGTATCGCCAGAGAAAACAAGGATAGTCAATGTCAGAAAACGCTATTCAGAGTTTCTTGGGTTTAAGATACGCGTCAGACCGAAAAGCAGGAAGTACATCGTGCAATCTCATATCTGTGACAAAAAGTTGGAACTGGAAAGGCAAAAACTGGTGGAACAGGCGAAACGAATTGCCCGACCTTCAGAGGGAAAAAGACCTTTGGACGAAATACGGCTGTACAATTCAATGGTTCTGGGAATACAGAATTATTTTCAACTTGCCACCTGCATCAGCATTGATTGCAGGAAAATCCACAGACAGGTCATGACAGTTTTAACAAATCGGCTCAATACAGAAACCGGGTGCAGACTTGTTCGAGAGGGCGGCGCAATGACCGAGAGCGAAAAAGAACGGTTTGGAAAGTCGGCAATGATACGGTATGTATCTGGAATCGACCAACCTATCTACCCTATCGCATACATCAAGAACAAGATACCGATGGCAAAGAAAGCGGCGGTTTGCAGTTACACGGTAGAGGGACGGGCATTGATACACACGAACCTAAGTATGGACTCATCTGTTCTATCAGGTTTGAGGAATCAACCGTCTATGGGGCGAAGCACAGAACTTACTGACAGCAGGATTTCACTATTCTCGGCTCAACGTGGAAAATGTGCGCTAAGTGGGGAACTCTTTGAAAATGCGGCTGACATAGTATGCTGGCTGAAAACACCGGCAGAATTGGGCGGCAAGGAACGCTATCGAAACATGATTTTGTTCCATAATAGATTTCTTCCACTCCTGCAAGAGTGTCCTAAGAATGAGCTAAAAGAGATAGCCGACACGCTCAAGGCAACAAAGGAACTGATGTTAAAAGTGAACAGTCTGCGCCAGCAGGCTGGTTTGTCCGCAATAGAAAACTAACATTTCATTTGGTGATTGATTAAATGCTTGTGAAAACAACCGATGGAACGCCGGATGCGGTGAAAGTCGCACGTCCGGTGTGGAGTGGGGGAAAATCCGGCGATAACTTCAAAGGATTACCTATCACTATAGGCGGAAACATTGCTGTATTGCGCGTTGATTGGATATATCCACTATGAAGCTCCGGTGGAGGAGCAAAACTTCTCCACCCTCATCGAGTTCATCAACGCCATGGAAGTCCGTGAGGATGACGAGGAGTTCAAAAACCCAGTAGACCTGATGTTTGATGCACTGGAATCGGAAAAGCCAAACCACTTCGCAGTGCGGCAGTATAAGAAATATAAGCTGGCAGCCGGTGATATATGCTCTAAGTGACTTCATAATCATGATTTTGTCATGGTTAGTGAAGCAATCACTTAGAGCATTTTTGTTTCAGGAGGTACAGCCATGAGAAATGAAAAAATTACCCCACTGTACGAGCGCCTGAGCCGGGACGATGAGTTACAGGGCGAGAGCAATTCCATATCCAACCAAAAGCAGATGTTAGAGGATTTTGCCCGCCGGAATGGGCTGCCCAACCCTACGCACTTTACCGATGATGGTATCTCAGGCACCCGTTTTGACCGCCCAGGATTTTTGGCGATGATGGAGGAAGTGGAGGCAGGGCGTGTAGAGGCAATCGTCATCAAGGACATGAGCCGGTTAGGGCGTGACTATCTGAAAGTCGGCCAGGTCATGGAGATTTTGCGGCAGCGCGGCGTCCGGTTAATTGCCATCAATGACGGTGTGGACAGTCTGAAAGGCGACGATGATTTTACGCCCTTCCGCAATATCATGAATGAGTTTTACGCCCGCGACACCAGCCGGAAAATCCGCTCTGTGTTTAAGTCAAAAGGCATGAGTGGCAAGCACCTGACCGGCACGGTGATTTACGGCTACTTGTGGGATGAAAAGCGGGAGCATTGGTTGGTAGATGAGGAAGCTTCCGAAGTGGTACGCCGTATCTTCTCCCTCACGCTGGAGGGATATGGGCCTTATCAGATCGCCTGCAAATTATCCATAGACCGGATTGAAATTCCTGTCGTACACCTTGCCCGCTTCAACGAGGGTGTGAACCGTTCAAAGCCGGTCAAAGACCCCTATGGATGGGGATCATCTACCATCGTGAACATTTTGAAAAAACGAGAGTATTTAGGGCATACCATCAATTTCAAGACCCGCAAGCACTTTAAGGACAAGAAAAGCCACTATGTTTCTGAGGACGAATGGACGATCTTTGAGAATACCCATGAAGCCATTATCGACCAGCAGACCTTTGATTTGGCGCAGAAAATCCGCAGCAATGTACGGCGTTATCCAAACGGCTGGGGCGAAGCGGCTCCCCTCACAGGCTTGCTCTATTGTGCCGATTGCGGCGGCAAGATGTATGTCCACCGCACCAACAATGGCAGGCGGATTTCTCAATATACCTGTTCCAATTATACCAAAGTTCCGTGTGGGACACTATGCCCTACACAACACCGTATCAATGAGAGTGCTGTCCTGACATTGGTTTCCGACACGCTCCGGGCTATCGCTGAATATTCGAGAAATGACCGGACGGAATTTATTCACACTGTTCAGGAGACGCAGGTTGCTCAACAGAGTGCCGATATAGCGAAAAAGCGCAGGCGTCTGGCTGCTGCCCAAAAGAGAGCCGGAGAACTGGAAAAACTGATTTGCAAAATCTATGAGGACAATGCCCTCGGCAAGCTGCCGGATGCACGATATAGGGCGCTTGATGCACAGTATGCCAAAGAGCAGGACGCACTTGAGATTGAAATTGCGGAGCTGGAAAAGGCTGTTACCGGCTATGAGCAGAGCCAGAAATCCGCAGAGAAATTTATAGCCCTAATTGATAAGTACGAGAATTTTGACACTCTGACAAACACCATGCTCAACGAGTTTGTAGAGAAAATCCTTGTCCACGAACGCGCCCGAAAAGGCAGTCAGGACACCACGCAGGAAATTGAAATCTACTTCAATTTTTTAGGACGCTATATCCCACCATCCTTACAGCCGGTTCCTTTAACCCCGGAGGAACAGGAAGAACTGCGGAAAAAAGAAGAACGCAAGGACAGGCTTCATCAGAATTATTT
>NZ_BMQH01000014.1:0-73777 GCF_014648015.1 Butyricicoccus faecihominis | reverse complement strand
CTTATTGCGGACGTCCGGCGCCTGCTCGGGCATCGGGCACTTGTTCGGATTCATATTCGGCATGATTACTTGACCTCCTTCTTGAACAGATTGCAATGCTCCTCGCGGCGCTCTACCGCCGCGCGCTCCTGTGCCTTGTACATGGCACCGCGGCGCATTGCACTGTCAAAATCAACGAGGTGACCGTCGAAATCCGGGCCGTCAACGCATGCGAACTTGGTCTCGCCGCCAACGGTAAGACGGCAGCCGCCGCACATGCCGGTACCGTCAACCATGATGGTGTTCATGGAAACGATGGTCTTGATGCCGTACGGACGAGTGGTCTCGCAGACAAACTTCATCATGATCATCGGGCCAATCGCGATAACAGCATCGTACTGGTTGCCCGCATCGATCAGCTCCTTGAGCACCTGCGTAACCAGTGCCTTGCGGCCGTTCGAGCCGTCATCGGTCACGATGTGCAGGTTGGTGCAGGCGTTCTTCATCTCGTCCTCGAGGATGATGATATCCTTGTTGCGGAAACCGGCGACCAGGTCAACCTCAGCGCCCATTTCGTGCAGCTTCTTTGCCTGCGGATATGCGATCGCACAGCCCAGACCGCCGCCGACAACAGCGACCTTCTTGAGTCCCTCAAGCTCGCTCGCCTTGCCGAGCGGACCGACAAAATCATGCAGGCAGTCGCCCTCGTTCAGCGCGCCGAGCGCCATCGTCGTTGCGCCGACCTCCTGGAAAATGATCGTGACGGAACCCTTTTCGCGGTCAAAATCTGCGATCGTGAGCGGAATACGCTCGCCTTCTGCGCTGACACGCAGGATGATGAACTGACCCGGCTCTGCCTTGCGGGCAACGTGCGGTGCCTCGATCACCATCAGCTTGGTGTTTGCGTTCAGCGTTTGCTTTTTCAAAATCTGATACATTGGTCAAATATCCTTTCGCCAAACCGAATCGGGGTATAGGAAAAGCCGCATAAGCGGCTTTTCCAGCAATATGAGAAGAAAACTTATGGGTTAGTTAAAAGAGAGAGAATAAAAATATTAGAGAGTATATCTTAATGACATGAAGAATGGGAAGAACATTGGAGCGTTTTCCCAAGCGCGAGAGTGAGATAAGGGATCAGAAAATGATGCTTATACCAGGCTCTTCAGCTTGTCCAGATACTCCTGTGCATTGTCCGGAGTAATGACCTTACAGCCGGTATCGATGAAGTCATCCAGCTTTTCGCCTTCTACAACGTCGAGCAGGCTCTTAACGCACTGGTAGCCCATGTTGTACGGGTCCTGTGCAACGGTGCAGGAGATTTCGCCGTCAACAACTGCCTGTACGCCGGAGGAGATGCCGTCGAAGCCGCATACAATGATGCCGTCGCCGTCACGGCCTGCCTGCTTGATGGCACGGGATGCGCCGAGCGCAACATCGTCTGCGCAGCATACGATCGCATCGATGTCCGCGAAGGACTGGAGAACGCCATCGGTTACGGTAACAGCCTTGTCGCCTACGCCGTCGGTGTACTGCGTGGAGATAATCTCGCAGCCGCCTTCTTCAAGTGCCTTCTTGTAACCAGCTACACGAGCCTCAGAGGTGGACTCGCCCTGGATATTCGCCAGAATAACAACCTTTCCGCCCTTACCGATCTTCTCGGCTACATACTTGCCGCCCTCGTAAGCAGCGTCCTCATGCGCCGTGCCGATAAAGGTTTCCGCCTGATCAAAATTGGTGTCGATCGCCAGCACCGGGATCTTGACGCCGGTCAGTGCATTTGCGATCTGGTCTGCCTGCAGCGGTGCGATAGCGATCGCCTCGCACATATCTGCGTTTACAATGGTCTCTACCATGTTCAGCTGACCGTCGAAGTCGGTATCGCTGTTTGCACCGCGTACGTCAACCTCTACGTTGCCGAGATCCTTTTCCGCCTGCTCGATGCCTGCGATAACGTAGCTCCAGTATTCGGAAGAGGTGGTCTTGAGCACTACGCTCAGCTTATGGGTGTCGCCGCTGCTGCTTGCCTGGGAATCGCCGGAGTCATTGCCGGATGCGCTGCTGCCGCCGCATGCACTCATGGAAACTGCCATCAGTCCTGCCAGCAGCATCGCTGCGGAACGCTTAAAAAGGTTGCTTCTCTTCATCTTTCTTTCCTCCTGTTAGACAAGTTGTCTATTGGAATCATATTACCGGGTAATATGACCTTCTTTATATCAACAGGGGCGGTTTCACACCTATTCCCGCCCCTGCTGTATACCATTCGCAGGGAATTATGCCTCTACCTTTTCCCACTGACCGGTGGTCTGTGCCTTGATCAGTGCGTCGGAGATCTTGCATGCCTCGTAGCCGTCCTCAGCACCCGGGCCCGGAACGTCGGTCTTGCCCTGCAGGTAATCTACCCAGTGCTGCAGCTCTTCCTGATAAGCAACTACGAAACGGTTGGTCCAGTCCTCCGGGATGGCCTGGCCGCACTGCAGGTAGGAGCGGACGATCGGCTCTGCCGCTACCGGCAGGCGGATGGTGCCCTTCTCGCAGACCAGTTCGCACAGGATCTCGTAGCCATAGTAGCTGTTGCCGGAAACCTCAACGTCGATCAGTACGCCGGAGTCAGACTGCATAAGTACCAGCTGCGGGTCCTGGCAGGTGCCTTCTGCGAAGCAGGTAGCGCGGGGGAAGCGAACAGCAACTTCGTTCAGGTTCTCACCCAGCAGCCAGCGGCAGATGTCGATCTCGTGGATGGCAATGTTGGTAATGTGCTGCTCGGTGGTGTGGTTCTTCGGATGGCTGCGGGTACGGCTGATGCAGTGCGCCATCAGCGGAGCACCCAGCTCGCCGGAGTCGAGGATCTTCTTCATCTTGATGTAGTCCGGGTCAAAGCGACGCATGAAGCCGATCTGCAGCAGGCGCTTGCCGGAAGCCTTCTCCGCCTCTACAACCTTCTTCGCGTCCTCAAGGGTGGTAGCCAGCGGCTTCTCGCAGAATACCGGCTTGCCGGCCTGGATGCACTTTACCGCCAGATCAGCGTGGGTGCCATCCCAGGATGCGATAACAACAGCGTCGATTTCGGGAGAAGCGATCAGCTCCTCTGCGCTTGCCATTACCTTTGCGCCGTAGGTCTTAGCGACCTCCTCGGCACGCTCGGTGTTCAGATCGTAAACAGCAGCCAAACGAGCGCCGTCTACATAGGTTGCAATGTTCTGAGAATGGGTGTGACCAATGTTGCCGCCTGCGCCCAGTACGCCAATAGCGAGTTCCTTCTTGCTCATGATGTGAATCTCCTTTTTTCCTTTATCTAAGGCAACACCGCACACTTAAAGCTGCGGCGCTTTGCGGAAATTTTGTCCCCTGATTGCGTTGCGATTTCTTGCAATACGTCAGTATTGCTGCAAAACCGCGCCTTATCAGTGCGCAAAATTTACTCGCAAATCGCTCTTGTCCAATTATGCGGTATTGCCATAAAAAGCGGTTGTAATTTACTTCTTCTTGCCGTCCAGATATGCCTGATGCAGCTGCAGACAGAACTTCAGGCTCATCGTGCCGTCGTGTGCGGTGGTCTCCGGCTTGCGGCCGGTGCGTACACAGTCAACGAAGTCGTCGATCTCCGCCTGGAACGCCTCGCCCCAGCGAGCAAGGAAGCTCTCCTGGCACTCTTCTACGAAGCCGTTCTCAGTGAACTGCGAGAGGTAGTTCTTGCGCGGTACCGAGTTGACACGCAGCGTGCCCTTGGTGCCGACGATTTCGCTCTCAACATGGCTGCAGGTTGCGGTGCGGCCTACCTGAATGTAAGCGGTGGTGTTGTTATCGAACCTGGTCAGTGAGAAACCGTTGTCGTAGTCGTTGTAATCCGCCAGACCGGTGCAGACATAAGCATCGCCGGTTGCAAAGGAATCGACCGGATCGCCCTCAAGGAACCAACGTGCAAGGTCGGTGTCGTGGCTGCCCATCTCGATAAACCACGGAACGTAAATGCCCTTCTTGACGCCTTCCAGATGTGCCTCGAGCACGCTGGACGGGTCGAGCGATACGCCTTTGAACAGAATCGGCTTGCCGATCGCGCCGGCGCGGATCTTCTCCTTCGCCTCTGCGTAGGACGGATCAAAGCGGCGCATGAAGCCGACCGTAAAGCACTTGCTGCCGTTCTCGGCTACGGCCTTCTCAATCTCCTCGCAGTCCTCAAGGGTCTTAGCCAGCGGCTTCTCGCAGAAGATATGCTTCTTGGCCTTGCAGGCTGCCAGACACGGTGCCTTGTGAGCATCTGCGCCGGTTGCAACAACGATTGCGTCAACCTCGGGATTGTTTACCAGCTCGTCTACATTGGTGTAGCCATACGGTACGCCGAATTCCTCCTGAAACGCCTTGACCTTGCTCTCGGTGCGGGCGCAAACCGCTACAACCTCTGCGTGAGGATTACGCTGCAGGCTGGTGGCGTGCATTCTGCCCATCATACCGATGCCAACGATACCGAAACGAATCTTCTCCATTTGTAATCCTCCTTATCAGATACCTGCGGTTTTCTTGATATACTCGCGTGCCATCTTGGCATACTCGAGCGGATTTGCCTTTGCCGGGTCCTGCTCGGCTTCAACGATGAACCAGCCCTCGTAATGTGCGTCATGCAGCGCCTTGAATACGCCCGGATAGTCTACGCAGCCGTCACCCGGAATGGTGAAGCAGCCTTCCAGAACCGCCTTGCGGAACTTGAAGCCCTCAGCATATGCCTTTTCCATCATGTCCGGACGAATGTCCTTGAGGTGAACGTGGCCGATGCGCGGGCCAAACTCCTTGGCTGCCTTGACGGCGTCCTCCTTGGAGAAGGTGAAGTGGCCGGTATCGAAACAGAGGTAAACGTAACGCGGATCGGTGTTGTCCATCAGGCGCTTGGTTTCCTCAAAGGTCTGAACAACCGTTGCCATATGGTGATGGAAGCACAGCTTGAAGCCGCGGTCAGCAGCAATCTTGCCCAGCTTGTTCAGGCCGTCGCACAGCTTATCCCACTCTTCGTCGGTGGCGATCGGCTTGTTGCTGCCGAACATCGAGCACTCCTCTGCGAACAGGCAGCGGGTCAGCTCGCATACGTTGATGCGGCTTGCACCGACAGCCTCGAGGAAATCAAGCTGCTGGATGAATGCCTTTTCGTTCTCCTCGTAGGGGGTCGAGCACAGGAAGCTCGAGAACCACTGGGATGCAATCTTGATGCCGCGCAGGTCGAGCGCCTTGTTCAGTACGGCCGGGTCGGTCGGGAACTTGCCGCCGACCTCGGTGCCCTGAAAGCCTGCCAGAGCCGCTTCGGAAACCATCTGCTCGAAGGTCAGCTCGCCGCCGAGCTGCGGCATATCGTCATTCGTCCAGCCAATCGGCGCAATGCCGAGTTTTACGTTATTGAACATGATTTGCTACCTCCCTCAGCATTTTTCCCAGGTGCCCGACTTAACGGACTTGAGAACTGCGTTGATAATACCGTCAACCTTGGCGCCCATCTCGAAGTCGCAGATGTACTCGCCGCCGTGCATAGCCTGCATGAGTGCGTGAGCCTGCAGGGTCTTCATGTCGTCGAAGGCGATCGCGATGCCGCCTGCCGGCTGGAAGTACTTGAAGCCCTCGTGCTGCGGGTTGAGCAGTACGGTGCGGAAGCCACAGTCACGGCCGTTGTCCTTGTCGGCATCAGCCTTGAAGTAAACCTGAACCTCGCACATACGCTCCAGATCGTATACCACGGAACCTTCCGTGCCCTGAATCTCGTAGTAGAAGTAGTTCTTGCGGCCGGTTGCCACACGGGAGGACGAGAAGTCGCCGATGGCACCGTTCTCGTACTTGACGAGGAAGGTGATGAGGTCATCGTTCTCGACCTTGCCCATCTCGGTGCTGCCTGCCTTGACCGGACGCTCCGGAATAACGATGGACTGCACGCCGAGCACCTCGCTCATGTCGCCCATGATCATCTGGGAAACGCTCAGCAAATGGCTGCACAGATCGCCCAGTGCACCGGAGCCTGCCAGCTTGTTGATGTGACGCCATGCAATCGGAATGGACGGATCGAGCAGCATATCCTGATCGTAAGTAGCGTGTACGCGCATGATCTTGCCCAGCTTGCCGGACTTAACCAGCTCTGCAACGTACTGGTTTGCCGGGTTCATGATGTTGGAGAAACCGCAGTAGTTGACTACGCCCTTTTCCTTAGCCAGATCAGCCAGCTCGCGGGACTGCTCAGCAGACAGCGACAGCGGCTTCTCGCAGAAAACATGCTTGCCGTGCTCGAGAGCAGCCTTTGCCATCTCGTAGTGCATGCAGTTCGGGGTCGCAACGTCAACCAGATCGATTTCGGGATCGGTGACAACGTCCATCCAGTTGGTGGTGTAGCGGTTGTAGCCCATGTTCTTCGCGAACTTTGCTACTGCGTCCTCGCTGACGTCGCTTACCAGCTCAAATACCGGCATATCATCGCCGAAGATCATGCGTGCATTGTGGAATGCGGTGGTGTGGGCCTTGCCCATCCAGCCGGCGCCGATCAGACCGATTTTAATTTCCTTGCTCATAAGTTTTTCCTCCTCAAAAAATCTCAATACCTTTGTTGGATTTTATCGAAAACGCCTTGTGCGTTTCTTACAATGTGAATAGATGAATGGTTTCCGGGGTCCGGCTCATTATCGAGCCAGACCGATCGGAGAGAACAGCGCGTAGACGCAAAGCATCAGGATGAAGCAGGTCAGCGCTGCGGGTTTTACGTACTTCCACGGGGTCAGGTCAACAGCCTTGGAATCCTCGAGGATGAAGTCGGTAGCACGGGGCTTGAGCTTGCCGATGAGCAGCATCAGTGCCAGATCTACCGGGAACAGTACCGAAAGAACATACAGGTAATGCACATTCAGCGGCAGGAACTTGGAGATCGAGTACAGGATGACGTGTACGACCAGCGTAATTTTCGGTGCGCAGGCCGGAACGCGCTTGGTGTAGAAGCCTACCAGCACGATCGCGAGGATCGGCATGGAGTAGAAGCCGAAGCACTCCTGCAGGAAGTCATACAGACCGGACGGTGCATTGCTGACGAACGGCGCTACGCAGATGGATACGATTGCAAGACCGGTGCCAACGCGCTTGCCTACGCTTACCAGATGTGCGTCGCTTGCAGTCTGGTTGAACAGCGGACGGTGGAAGTCCAGCGTGTAAAGCGTTACACAGCTGTTCAGTGCCGAGTTAAAGGACGACAGGATCGCACCGAACAGAACCGCTGCAATGATGCCGAGCAGCCAGTTCGGAACAACCGTGGTGATCAGAGACGGGTATGCCAGGTCGCTGTTTGCCAGGCCGTCTCCGAAGAAGCGGTAAGCCAGCAGACCGCAGATGGTGATGAAGAACGGATCCAGCAGCTTGAGGAATGCGGTGAATACAGCACCTCTCTGTGCCTGTGCCAGATTCTTGGCAGCCAGCGTGCGCTGGATGATGGACTGGTTGGTGCACCAGTAGAACAGGTTGTTGAACAGCATGCCGAGGAACAGAACCGGCCACGGAATCATCGGAGGCAGGGCGTTCGCCGGATTGACCGCGTTGAACTTCTCCGCCGGAACATTGGTGATAAAGTCCTGAATGCCGGCAAGGAAGCTGCCGTTGCCGAGGATGCAGATGGACAGGATCGGAATCAGCAGACCGCCGATCAGCAGGCCCACGCCGTTTACGGTATCAGATACCGCAACTGCCTTCAGGCCGCCGAAGATTGCGTAGATGGAACCGATAACGCCGATTGCAACACACAGGATCGCAATACTCTGATAAGAGGTGATGCCAAACAGCTGATCCAGATGGAAAATCTGGTTGAAGGCCAGCGCACCGGAGTACAGTACGGTCGGCAGGTAAGTAAGCATGTAGCCGAGCAGGAACAGGAACGAGATGATCTGCTTGGTGGTGCGGTCAAATCGAACCTCCAGAAATTCCGGAATGGTGGTGATGCCGGCTTTCAGATACTTCGGCAGGAAGATCAGTGCCAGCGCCAGCAGCGCGATACTTGCGTTTACCGACCAGCTCATGGCACCCATATTGGTCGAGTAGCTTTGTCCGGCCTGTCCGACCAGCTGTTCGGTGGACAGGTTGGTCATTTCCAGTGAACCGGCGATGACCAGACCGGTCAGTCCGCGTCCTGCAAGGAAGTAGCCTTCCTTGGTGGACAGGTTCTCCTCCTTGGTCTTGTACCATGAGATCAAGGCTACAAGACCGGTGAAGGCGATGAATGTTAAAATGATAATCAAATGTTTCAACCCCTCTTTCGAATAAGAAAATTCTATTATATTGTAGAATTTCCTATTCTTATTTTTTCTTTTCCCTTCGTCTTTTTAACTCAAAAGAAACTATTTTTTGTGTTTTTGTCCGTTTCCCTTTCGTTGTACCTATCATATATCAAATTCTCACATTCATCACTACACAGGATAATAATAAAATATCAAAATTTTATACTTTTTATCAGTATTATTTTTTGATATAATTGTATAAGAAAAGCGAATGACAGCATTTCCATACCATGATATGGTACAAAAAAGGAGTTGACACCAATTATGCTTAACGATATGGGTATTCTGGCAGATTCTGTCCGCTATTACCACGATGCAGATGCCTTCACCGCGACTAACCTGTACCATGTTCCGCACGCAGGCAGCTACCATTGCGACGAAACATACGGTATGCAGCGTAATTATCTGGATATCTGCCAGATGCTTATTGTAGATGAAGGCGAACTGTCGGTCACCTACCGCGGTGAAACACGCACCGCCGGTCCCGGCAGCCTGATCCTGCTTGACTGCAGAGAGCCGCACAGCTATCACGCCCTCACACCGATCCGCATGCGCTGGTTCCACTTTGCAGGCAACGGCAGCACGGCCTATACACATCTTATTCTCAATACGCATGGGTTCATCCTGCCCACCGGAAGCAATGCCGAGATTGAGGAATGTGTCCGCCGCATCATGGTCTCGGTGCACCAGAACCAGCCCAATCCGCATATTATTTCCCTGACGATCAACAAGCTGCTCGTTCTGCTCGTGCTCGTGCTCGGAGAAAAGAAAAAAAGCGATCTCGAGATCGCCATTCAGGACTCGGCCGACTATATGACGTACAATTACGCGGATAAGTCGCTTTCCATCGAGCACCTGTCGCAGCGCGCTGCGCTCAGCACCTGCTACTATATGCGTAAGTTTAAGGAATACCAGTCGGCAACACCGCATCAGTTTTTGCAGACTGTGCGTCTGAGCGCCGCAAAGCAGCAGCTGCTCACCACCTCGCAGAGTATTGAGACCATCGCAGATAACTGCGGATTCTCCAGTGCTTCGCACTTCATTATGGCCTTCCGTAAGAGCACCGGCATTACCCCGCATCAGTACCGCACCCAGTGGAAATAAAAAGCACACTCTCCGTACTGCGTCCACCGGATTGAACGGTCGCGTGTACAGACAGGCAAGCGCAGCTGTGCTATCCGAACGGTGATATTCATCAGATTGCTGCACGAAATGTCGTTTTTATGACACGTATTGTATAGCAGACCAGTTGTGCGCTTATACAGATTATGGTATAGCAATCAAAAATCAGGTACATACACGGTGCCTGAGAGATAGGCAAACCCATCAAAAGATGGGGGACGCAAAGCCGGAAGGGTCTAAGGCGGCAAAAGCCGCAATGACAGCCGGTTGCAAGCATCAACGAAGACGCTGTTAACCTCTTCTGCGCTTTATTAGGCAGAAGGAGGTGTACGCCGTGAAAAAGAACTTGACAAGCCGATTTGCGGTGCAATACACTGACGGCAGAGCAGAGCAGAGCAAGTAAAACTCTGCCCTTTTGTGCTGTTCAAAAAAGATATCAAAACGCTTTTAAGTCATGGGTAACCATGTCTTGAAAGCGTTTTTTTATTTAAATTTGAAGCCGTTAAGACAGATAAAATGAGGAGGGAAAGTTATGAAAAAATGATTGTTATCGACAATAGTATCATTGTGTTTGTTTCTGACAATGGCGCCGACTGTGGCGTTTGCGGCGGTCGCAGAACTCGAACGCGAGTACATCCTCCAGCGCCAGCGCGAGGGTATCGCCATTGCCAAGACAAAGAGCCAGTACACCGGACGCAAGCCGATACCGCTGTCGGACAACTACGAGCGGGTTGTTTCCCGATGGCGTGCCGGAGAGATTACCGCAATCGAGGCTATGTGGCAGACTAGACTTAAACCTAACACCGAGTTCATGGAAAACGGTCTGGAGGCCGAGCTGGACGATCAGCTGGGCTACAACCGGTATGACTACAAGAACAAGGACACGGATAACGGCCGGAATGGGCACAGCAGCAAAACCCTGCGCACCAGTTTTGGCGATGTAGAGGTATCTGTGCCGCGGGATCGCAAGAGCGAATTTGACCCCAAGGTGCTGAGGAAAAATCAGACCAGCATCAGCCAGGACATCGAGGATATTTTCATTGCCTGTACGGATAATTTGACCGGTTTTTCTGCGGCGATCGAGGCGGTCTATCCCAAGACGGAAATCCAGAACTGCATCATCCATCAGCTTCGAAATTCCAGCAAATATGTCTCCTACAAGGATTTGAAGGCACTTATGGCTGACTTGAAAGCAGTCTACGCAGCGGTAGATGAACCGGCTGCTTTGGACGCGTTAGACACGTTCGCAGAACACTGGGACAAGAAATACCCCAAAATTTCTCAGTCGTGGAGGGATAACTGGGCAAATCTCAGTACCTATTTTAAGTTTCCTCAAGCACTTCGGCGGCTGATCTATACGACCAACACGATCGAAGGCTTCAACCGTCAGCTCAGGAAGGTAACCAAGTCGAAATCCGTGTTTCCGACCGATGACAGCCTTTTCAAAATGCTGCAGCATGAGGTGAAAACCTGTAAACGCTGCACGGTATGCGCACAGAAACGGAGGAACAGCATATGATTACGAATGAGTACGACATCCACATCTTTTCGCTGAAATTACAATGCAAATATTCCGAAATCCAGAATATTATCGAACAAAACGAGTGCATTTGTACCGGCAAAGAGAAATCAGAGCTTTCATCGTATTACCAGATGCCGCAGTTCAAGGATATCGGCGTTGAGATACAGCTTGGTCAGTCTGTTTCGCACCCGTGCTGGCTGATACTGATTGTCAACCCGTCTTCTCCGCTCGCCAGTACCTATGAACCGACTGCATTATTTCAGGCTGACAAAGAGTCTGTTCAGCAGATAAAGCACCGTCTGCGAAATATCCTTGATAAAATCGGCATTGACCGGCGGCTCAAAGGGTTTAAGCTGTCGAGGTGTGATTTGACCTGCAATCTGTATTATGACCGCAAGGCGGATGTTCAAGATCGTTTGGATATTTTCAAGAAATCCTTTCCTATCCTCCACTACAGTGCGGTTAAGTTCGGCCAATATTCAAATTCCAATGAAAGATTCAAAGGCGCCAATAAGCATTCATCGAGTTAACGTACTGGAAATGGTTCGGATAAAGGCTTGTTTCAGGGTGCTTGAGTCTGCTTAGACAGCATGATTTGACGTTTGATCGCCAACATTAGAATAAGCATACATGAATTAAAGTGAAATGCGTTTTCACCTATGTTGATGGAGGTTTTCTATGCCGAACGATGAAATCCTGACCGTAAAAGAAACCGCAACCCTGCTCAAGACCACGCGCCAGCAGGTGCGCAAGATGATCGCAAATGAAGAACTCCCGGCCGTAAAGGTTGGCCGGGAGTGGAGGGTGCTGAGGGCGGGGATTATGGAGTTTTTTTGAGGTGAATTTGTAAACATACCTATTGGGTCATGTAGCCGTATATTTTCCGCATCAACACATCCAGATAAGGTTTTCTTTCGCGCTGTAGAATATAATTTGATCCTGTGGAAGATGAAGAGTTTGGCTGATATATTTTCGCTGATGTTCCCGATTGGCAATCTGAGCTGCCGTCAGAGATGTGCTATATCGCGAGATTGGCGCTGCTTTATCGGCGCAGTTAATCGCAATAATCAAACGGGAACATGATACAAGGACAGCATTGACTGAAACAATGCTAGATCGTTAGCATAATCTCTTTGATCCGAGCACAGCACATATACGATACAGATGCAATGATGCAATATATCTTTCAAGCATCAAATTCCACACACAGGATCAAAAATGATCAATCAATGCGAAATGGCAGGAGCACTTCATTCATGCGTTCAATATTCTGTACGACGCTGTCCTTGCGGCGGATAGCGAGGCTGACATAAAGCGTGTCGATGAGGGAGAACTGCGCCACGCGCGGCGACACGAAAAGCTGCTCGGGCGAATACAGCTCAAGGCAGATGTCGCTGACCTCTTTGAGCGGCGT
This sequence comes from Butyricicoccus faecihominis, assembly GCF_014648015.1. Lineage (NCBI taxonomy): Bacteria > Bacillati > Bacillota > Clostridia > Eubacteriales > Butyricicoccaceae > Butyricicoccus > Butyricicoccus faecihominis. Next base: position 61,464 of record NZ_BMQH01000014.1, on the reverse strand, counting down.
ATCCGGATAGCCGGTGATGCCGATGGTCGGCGCGCCGCACTCCTTCGCGGTACGCACGGCCGACACGATTTCGCGCGTCTTGCCGGTATGCGAGATGGCGATGACCGCCGTATCCGGGCCGCATTGGCTCGCCTGAATCTGCATCAGGTGCGAATCGGTCAGCGAAACCGCGCGGATGCCGATGCGCATGAGGCGGATGTAGAAGTCCTCCGCGATGGTGCCGGACGCGCCGACGCCGAGGATGAGGATATTCTCCGCCCGGTTGAGCACCCCCACCGCCTGCTCGATTTTCTCGAAATCAAGCAGCTGGAGCGCCCGCTCGAGCGTGTCGATATTCCGGCCGAACACATTCTCCGAAATGGTCGAAATACTATCGGTTTCGGACAGATCTTCAAAAATCGTGCGCACCGACTTTGGAGAATATTTCGCCAGCAGCAGCTTTACCTCGCTGAAGCCCGCGCAGCCGACGATCTTGCAGAATCGAATAATACTCGACTCCGCGATGTCAAGCTCGGCCGCCATCTGCTGAATGCTGATCGAGGTAATATGTACCGGATCGGCTAAGATATAGTCCGCAATCCGCTTTCCAACCTTGGATAAAGTCGAATACTGCGACTGAATTGCGGCATAAACGTTCTTGTCCATGCAATCACCCTGCACTTCCGCATCATATAGTAATTTCATTGTATCACAAAACATCGACCTTGTGAAGAATGCACAAAATTGAATATTGTTCTTTTTACAATATGATTTATTGAATTTTATTCCGCTCAGTGCTATACTTGTAGATGTTCGGTGGAACGGACTTCCACTGAAAGGGTATAGCGAGAGACGAGTCCGGACAACGTCTCAAAGGCAGACCCACTCCCGATGCGCCCGGCGCACCGGACGGTCTGTATCGCTGCAACTGGTAAAAGAAAAATAAAAAAGGACTGAGCAAAACCATGGGCAAATCCAGCAACCCGACTTTCGCGGGTGATAAGGAATTTGAGAAGATCCATCTCAAGGAAAAGTTCTCCTACGGCCTCGGCGATGTTGCCTGCAACGTTGTCTACGCCCTGACCACCTCGCTGCTGATTTACTTCTACACCAACGTAGTCGGTATCTCGGCGGCTATGATCGGTACCATCATGCTGTTCTCCCGTTTCTTCGATGGTATTTCCGACGTACTTATCGGTCACCTGGTTGACCGCACGCATTCCAAGCACGGCAAATCCCGTGCATGGATTCTCTGGATGATGATTCCGTACGGCATCGCAGCCATCCTGCTGTTCACCGTTCCGCCCGCAACCCCGATCGTCAAGGGCATTTACGTTTTCATCACCTATAACTTCTGCACCACTGTTGTCTACACCGCACTCAACCTTCCGTATGCAACGCTGGCTACCCTGATGACCCGCGACACCGACCAGCGCGCCGTTGTCAACCTGTTCCGTACCGGTATGTCCGCCCTCGGCAACATGGTCATCACCGCCATTACCTTCCCGCTGGTTACCCGTCTGGGTGACACCCAGCAGGCATGGATCGAGGTTTCCATCCTCTACGCCATCGTTTCCATCATCATGCTGTTCATCTGCTTCAAGAACTGTCACGAGCGCGTCAAGGAAGAGACCAAGACCAAGGACGGCAAGAACGTTCCGCTCTGGATGGGCATCAAGCTCTGCGTCACCAACAAGTACTTCATCATGTTCTTCATGCTCGCTGTGTTCCTGTCCTTCTATGAGGCAGTTACCGGCACCTGCAACGCTTATTACGCGCAGTACATCCTCGGCAACCGCGACCTGCTCGGCGCACTCGCATCCTTCGAATCCATTCCGCAGATCGTCACCGTTCTTGTCCTCTCCCCGTTCATCGCTAAGTTCGGCAAGCGCAATGTCGCTCTCATCGGCGCAATCGTCGCCGTTATCGGCACGGTTTCCCTGTTCATCAACCCGAGCGCCCTCAATCTTGCGCTGTTCGCCTGCGTTATGCGCGGCATCGGCAAGGGCTGCTTCCGCGGCGTAAAATACTCCATGCTGGCTGACGTTATCGAATACGGTGCATGGAAGAGCGGCATCCGCGTACAGGGCCTGATGGTTTCCGCAACCACCGCCGGCCAGAAGTTCGGCTCCGGCATGACGAGCGCGATCTTCGGCGCCCTGATGAGCCTTGTAGGCTTCGCCGGCACCGCAACCATCAATGCCGCACAGTCTCAGATGCTCATCGCCATCTACATCATCGGCAACATCATCGCTTGGGGCGGCATCGGCGTTCTGCTGATCTTCTACAAGCTCGATAAGATCTATCCGCGCATTATCACCGAAATGAAGCAGCGCGAAGCTGCCGAAGCAGCAAAGGCGACCGCAAACGCCTGATTTTCCCCCGCACTCCCTCATTTTTACGCATCATCTTTTTCTTCCCTTATATGGAACAGCCGGCGGAGTCAAGCATTCCTGCCGGCTGCCCCCATATTCTACCGCAAATAAAATTCTGCAAATATCCACCATTTATATGAAAGGCGTGTAACAAATGGAAACCCTGTCCTACGAAAAACGCATCGAACTCGGTAATCTCGTCCCGGCACTCGGCCAGTTCAAGGTCATGGAAAAAATCCCGCAGTATCAGCAGTGCGAGGTGCACAACCTCGTGGATGCGCCCGCCGAGGTGCCCGAAACGCTGCGCCACGTTGTATTCAACATCGAGCGCGGCCAGACGCTTCACGAAACCATCGACTTTCTCAATATGTGCCCCGACCTCAAAAACATGGACATCATCTACGCCAACGAGCTGGATGACGGCGCGGTCCGCTCGGGCAACTGCAACGTTGCCTACGAAATCGCGAAATCCATCGGCATGAATTACGCCTACGGTCTGGAGTTTATCGAGCTGGTAAATCCCGAGGACAACAAGGGCTTCCACGGCAACGCCCTGTTCTCCCGCTGGCCCATCCGCTGGGCGAAGGTCGTCCATATGCCCGAGCAGTACAACTGGTACTACGACCGCCAGAAGCGTATCGGTGCGCGCGTTGCCATTGTCTGCTCGCTCGACATCGGCGGACGCGAGGTCGGCGCGGTCAGCGTTCATCTGGAGAACCGCGCGGACAGCGAGGGCCGCGAAGCGCAGATGGCAGTCGTATATGATGAGATCAAGCGTTCGTTCGCGCCGGACACACCGGTCATGATCGGCGGCGATCTGAACACCAATACGTTCGACGGCAACGACATTCCGGGCTTCACCGCGCTGTTCAACGACCCGGAGCGTCTCTCCAAGCATATGGAGCACGTTGAGCAGTACGAGCGCGTTCTGCCGCAGGCGGAGGAAAACGGCTTCTCCTACCGCGAGTTCAGCAGCATCGAGGGCACGCGCCGCAAGCCGATGCCGGGCGGCAAGAGCATGCTGCTCAAGCTGGACTGGCTGATGGCGCGCGGCATGGAATGCGTCGATCACGGCACGATTTCGACCGAAACGAAGGACTGCACCTGGGCCGAGCCGGGCAGCGCGCTGGCGAAGTTCACAGGTCCCGAGCTGTCCGACCATAACGCCTGCTGGGCAGACTGTCGATTCGCAAAGTAAATACTGAAATCTATTGTAGAAAGCTGCACACGCTGCATACATATTGGCAGCGTGTGCACTTTTTATCGAGTGAGGAGAACCTACATCAAATGAGTGGAATGATACAATACCTGCGCGAACTTCATTTCGCCTCGGTCGTAGTGCGGCTCGCCCTTGCGATGCTGCTCGGCGGCTGCATCGGTCTGGAGCGCGGACGCAAGCGCCGTCCGGCCGGTTTCCGCACCTATATGCTCGTCTGTCTTGGCGCGGCGCTGACCGTGCTGCTCAGCCTGTACGAATTTACCATGGTGACAGGGCCGTGGTCGGATATTTGCGCAGAGATCGGCATAAAAACCGACGTTTCGCGTTTCGGCGCACAGGTCATCAACGGCATCGGCTTTCTGGGCGCAGGAACCATTCTCGTTACCGGCCGCCAGCAGGTCAAGGGCCTGACCACTGCCGCTGGTCTGTGGGCGTCGGCCTGCACCGGCCTTGCGGTCGGCGCAGGATTTTACGAGTGCGTGCTCATCGCATTCGCGATGATATTTCTCAGCATCCGCCTGTTCCCAATTGTGGATGCGTACATACAGGAGAACGCGCGTGACATCAATCTGTACATGGAGTTCCATTCGCTCGGGGACATCAGTACCATCATCAATCAGCTGAAAGCGCAGAACGTGCAGATCTACGACATCGATATCGAGCGGAACAAAAGTGGCGAGGCGCTGCACCCAAGTGCGATCTTCTCGATCCGCCTCAATGAAAAAATACCGCACACGCAGCTTCTCTCCGATCTGGCGGAGCTGGACTGCCTTTGCGTGATCGAAGAGCTGTAAGGAGTGGACTGCTATGTTATCTGTTTTTGACGGCCTGCGCGACGTGACGACGCTTTCCGTGTTCGTGCGTCTGGCCTGCGCGCTCATCTGCGGCGGCATTATCGGTATCGAGCGCTCGTACAAGCGCCGCCCGGCCGGCTTCCGCACGCACATCCTCATCTGCATCGGCGCGGCCATCACCACGCTGACGAGTCAGTATCTGTATCTGAATATGCACTATTTTACAGATATGGCGCGCCTCGGTGCACAAGTTGTTGCGGGTATTGGCTTCATCGGTGCGGGCACCATCATCGTTACCAAGCGGCAGCGCGTCAAGGGTCTGACCACAGCGGCTGGTCTCTGGACCTCGGCCATCATCGGCCTCACCTTTGGCGGCGGCTTCTACGAGGGCGGCATTCTCGCGACCGTGTTCATCATGCTCGCCGAGCTTGTGTTCTCGCGGCTGGAGTACCGTGTGTTGGAGCACGTTCCCGAGATCAATGTGTATATGGAATATGAGGATAAAACGTGTCTGGACGATGTGCTGCAGCTGTACCGCAGATGTGATGTCAAGGTGCTGAATATCCAGATCACCCGTGCGGCGGAAAACGGTGAGCACAATGCCTGTGCGATCTTCACACTGCGCCTGCCGCGCAGCTGCACGGTAAACCGTCTGATGACACTGGTCGGCGAGCGTAAAGGCATCGTGTCGGTCGAGGAACTGTAAAACGGCAGAACGCAGAAAGAGACTGACGAATCTACGCTTTCAAACGAATGGAATTCGCGTCTTATGTCACAATTTTTCGTCTCTTTTGTAAAAAACGAAGTGTACATCCTCACTTTTACGAAAATTACACAAAAATGAATTTTTCTATTGAATACGCGTTGCAGTGCGAGAACTTTTTTCTGTTTTTCCTTCATTTTTAACTATATATTATAGATGTAGAAGCTCCTGAGATATTCTCAGGAGCTTACTTTTTGTCAAAAAGGAGGAAGCAAAGATGTTCGACGATCAAAAATTTCTGACGTGCGGCGTGATGGCTGAGATTCCCTCATGGTTGGCCAACCTCATGTGGCACATGGTCTTGACGATGGAGATTGAGAAAAAGGACTATTTGCAGGTATTCACGCTGACGAAATTGCCGACCGGTCAGCACATTATCCATGAGCAGGAGCAGCCGCCGTACCGATCGATGCTGTAGATACGAAGGTGTTCGTCATCGACAATTTGACGCATTCTACTATGCTGCTCGCCGAAGAATATTGATATTTACCAGACGAAATGGAGGAATTACCAATGAGTGAAATCAGAATTTGTGCGAACTGCGGTGCAGAACATCCGATAGATGAAATGTTTCAAGTGGGAAATGACTGGCTCTGCGATGACTGCGGCCGCATTATTCATCGCGACCGCGCGTATTGGGATAATGACGACAACGCTTACTGTTCGTCCTGTTGGGACGAACAGTGCTCGGTCATTCACGAGTACAGCTACACGCCCGACCTTGTTTTCCACGGCAAGGGTCTGCGGCACTTCGGCGTAGCACTGGAAATCGACAACGGCGGCACAGACCGTTACAATGCCGAAAAATTGTTGAACATCGCCAATGCAGACGCGGAGAATTTATATATCAAGACGGACGGCAGCTTGGACGATGGTTTGGAACTTGTCACGCACCCAATGACACTTACATACCATCTGAATGAAATGCCGTGGGCGGAAATCCTCCGTAAAGCGCAGAGCATGGGGTACCTCAGCCACGCGGCTGGCACTTGCGGCCTGCATGTTCATATCTCCCGTCTGGCGTTCGGCTGTACTTATGAGCAGCAGGAAGCTGCGATTGCCCGCCTGCTGTACTTCGTCGAGAAATTCTGGGCGGAGCTATTACGGTTCAGCCGCCGCACACAGAGCCAGATGAACCGCTGGGCGGCGCGATACGGCATTCGCCTTACGCTGTCTGAGCAGATGAGCCATGCGAAAAACTCCTGTGCCGGGCGCTATACGGCGGTCAACCTTACCAACTCGGACACGGTTGAAATCCGAATATTCCGCGGTACGCTCAAACTAAATACCCTCAAAGCCACCTTGCAGATGGTAAATCATCTCGTCGAGGTGGCTGTTGCTATGTCCGACACCACTGTACAGGAGCTTAGTTGGTTTGATTTTCTGGACACCGTGCATGAACCAGAGCTGATTCAGTACCTCAAAGAGCGCCGTTTGTACGTCAACGAACCCGTAAATGCAAGCGAGGAGGAATAATATGTGCAGTTTATTCGGCTTAATCGACTTTAAAGAATGCCTGAGCACTCACACGAAAAACAAAATCCTGAATACGCTGGCGCGTGAATGTCAGGTGCGCGGCACGGATGCAACCGGCATCGCCTATAACTTCAAAGACCGTCTGCGGATTTACAAGCGCCCGATTCCCGCTCGAAAGATGAAGATTCACATTCCGAACGGCGTGAATGCGGTTATGGGGCATACCCGTATGACCACACAGGGCAATGCGCAGTTTAACCAGAATAACCACCCGTTCCTTGGTCATGCTGACGGCAGCAGCTTTGCTCTCGCGCATAACGGCGTGCTCTGGAATGACAAGGAACTGCGCGCAGAAGAAAACCTTCCGCTGACAAGCGTGGAAACGGACAGCTATGTTGCCGTTCAGCTCCTTGAACAGCAGAAAACCCTCGACTTTGACAGCCTGCAATCCATGGCTGAAGCAGTCGAGGATTCATTTGTCTTCACGGTTCTGGACAAGGACAACTCCATCTGGTTCGTAGTTGGCGATAATCCGCTGTGCGTCATGTTCTATGATGGCTACCTTATTTACGCCTCGACACAGCAAATCCTGTGCAAGGCCATCAAAAAGCTGCGGTTAAAAGCGCCAACGGACATTCTGGAGCCAAAGGAGGGTGAAATTCTGAAAATCGACCGCACCGGACGTATGACTACAAGCGCATTTACGCCGAAAACCAGTTATGAGCATTGGTGGCGGCGTTATTCTCCATATTACCGCGACTACTATGAGGACACGCCGGAAAACTATGATGACCTGTTCTCGGTTGCCAAAGCGTTTGGCGTGAGCGCAGATGAAGTGCAGGCATTGCTCGACTACGGCTGCTCCGCAGATGAAATCGAGGAAATGCTCTACGATCCGGCACTCCTGAACGAAATGACCGGTGAAAACTTTTATATGCGTACTGATTAGGAGGTGATTTTATGGACGCAGTAAAAGTCGTTCTCGGCGTGATGACGGTCATCGGCCTGCTGGCTGATCTGCTGTCAGACGATGACTGAACGCAAAAGTACCGGCTCACGCGAACCGGTACTTTTTTGAGTCTTTCATTTGGGTATACCCATCTAAAACAACGAAAAGCTATGTCAATAGGGTCGGTTTTGGACTTTTGAAATATGTCAAAATATGCGGCGACCCTATTGCACTTAACCACGTTTCAACTGCTCAATAAGATTATCAAACAGAGATACAAACTCGCTCTCAATCTGCGAGTAAATTTCCTGCGCGGTTGCATCGTCATAAATGTGCGAGGTCTGGTTGCGAGCATTCAGCAGTGCAATCCACGCCTGTTCATCATCAATCAGGCCATACGAGAACGCCTTACGCATCGTTGCTTTCGGACTGTTCAGTTCAGTAAATCCTTGGTCAAGTAAGAACTCACGAGTGGTTTCCCACGCCAGCTCGCAGGTGAACTCAAAGCGCTGGATTACACCGTCGCGAATGATTTTGGCAGGATTCTCTTGATACGCCTGCACGCCTTCGCGCAAGCGTTCTACAGCATTGGTGAGATTTTCGAATTTCGTATTGTAACGGTCCAGCAAGCAAATCCCGTCCTTCTTTATGTTTTGAAGCAATGCGGCATCGGTGTGTTCGCTGACAAACACCAGATCAACCGAATACAGCGAGTCCAGATCATTTTCCACTGCATCGCTGAATAGTGTACGCTGTTGCGGCGTGCAGCCCCATACCGCGAAATCATAATCACTGCGGGCGTGATGATCGCCGCGGGCACGCGAACCAAATAATACTAGTTTCGGCACTCCATAACGGTGCGCTAATTGTTTTACCTGTTCGATTGTCTTATCCATCAGCGTCACCGTCCTTATATTTCTCATTATACCATACTTAAAGGAGAGATACACCATGAAAATCGGCTATATCCGCGTCAGCACCGAGGAGCAAAATACCGCTCGGCAGGAAGTCCTGCTGCGTGAGCTTGGTGTTGACGAGGTTTTCATCGACAAGGCCAGCGGCAAGAATGCCGATCGGCCAGAACTCACCCATATGATGGAGTACGTCCGCCGCGGCGATACCGTGATTGTCGAGTCGATCAGTCGTTTTGCCCGTAACACACGAGACCTGCTCGATCTCGTGGAACGGCTGACCGAAAAGCATGTAGAGTTTGTCAGCCGCAAAGAGGCTATCGACACCACCACACCTACCGGCAAATTCATGCTGACTGTGTTCGCCGCGGTCGCAGAACTCGAACGTGAGTATATCTTGCAGCGTCAGCGTGAGGGAATTGCTATCGCGAAAGAACAGGGCAAGTACACCGGCCGCAAGCCAATGCCCCTGCCGGACAACTTTGAGCGAGTGGTTGCTCGCTGGCGTGCCGGGGAAATCACCGCCGCAGAAGCCATGCGGCAAACCGGATTGAAGACGAATACGTTTTACCGGCGGTGTGCGAAATCGAAACAAACCGCAAACAACTAAGATTCCATTGTATACTTTAGTTACCGCTATACCTTAAATATTAACCGCCGAACCTCTCGTTTATGGGAAGTCCGGCGATTTTTTGTTTTATCCGTTTCGATGTTTTAAGCGAAAGTATGCGACCAAGTCTTCTCATGCCAGAATCGCTCTTCTCTGTTGCTCCACAATTTCAGACAGCCGGTTCAGCCGTTCCTCCGGCAGTTCGATAGTCGAATGCGGCCTGAATCGAAAGCCGTCCAGATTTTTCAGCTCCTGCCGGATTTCACCGGTCAGCATGCCGCGTGCCGTCTTGATAAAATCCACGCCGATACGCGGACGGCACTTGCCGATGTACCAGTCCGGATTGGCCAGCTGATCTTCGTCCAGATCGAACAGTAGACTGCGGTTATGGTCAAAGACCGGCGCAGGCTTTTGAATTTCCATCGTCTGATTGTCGAACAGGAAGCCGAAATTGCCGAGATGGCGGTCTGTGTTGAGAATGAGCGCGTCAAGTACGAACATACGGCGGAGTGCGTCCTCCGCGCCAAACCCGGCATACAGCCGCAGCAGCTCGGAAACCGTTGTCGGCCGGTCGGGAAAGTCGCTGATTTTGATGAGCCCGGCCTGCTCATCGGTAAACAGACGGCACTTGGATATCAGTCGATGATGGTAGAAATCCAGGTCGTAATCCACAGCCTGTGGACAAATCTGTGCCGCAATCTGGCACGCAAGGAATTCGGACAGCGGCTCGATTTCATAGGTGTCGCTGCCGCCCTTGTAGAGATAAATTCCGTCCGGTTCGCGCACCCAGCATTTTGCGTAATAGCCGTCCGTACCGAACTCCGGCGAGGTGGAGGACAGGGACTCTACGCTGATCACGCCGCTGAAAGCCGCCTGCGCGATGAGGGCATCAAACTCGTTTCGATATAGGGAAACCTTGTCCCAGCCGAGCGTTTCCGACTCTTCTTTCACCCAAAACGTATCGTTGAGCGACAGCGCATGCGTCACACGAAGAAAGCCTTCCAGACCGATGCAGCCGTACTGCTCCAGAAGCTGCTCGATATGCTTGCGGTGCTTGGGTGCTTTACGCTTCTCAAGCCACGCCGTCAGCGATTGCAGACCGAGCGGGCGCAATTCGGTGTACCACTCCTGCAGAACCGCGCTTTCCTCTCCAAATTCGTCCTGTATACAGGAGAACAATGCCCACGGCTCGTCTTTATTCATTAAGATGTATCGCATAAGGCGCCCTCCTTTCGCACTTTGGTGAGGTAATTATAGCATATTGAACACAGAATGGCAAAAGTAGCATAGCATCCGCCAGAACTACAATGTAATTGATAAATTGTGCCATTCCGCAAAAAACCTGTTTTCCTCATCAAGAACGAGGATGGCGATCTTGGTGTCATGGATTCATTCTCCGTGCGTAGCCGCTGAACTTCTGCGTCCTCTGCGCTCTATGGCAAATGCCTCCGGCCCTTTACTTCAAATCGTCTCGCTGTTTCGCAATAACTCAACTTTTCTTTCATCATGTTTTGCACGACCAGTTTCTTAAGGCAATACCGCATAATTGAACAAGAGCGATTTGCGAATAAATTTTGCGTACTGATGAGGCGCGGTTTCTTGCAATACTTGCCGTATTGCAAGAAATCGCAACAAAATCAGAATACAAAATTTCCGCAAAGCGCCGCTGCTTTAATTGTGCGGTGTTGCCTTAAATTCTGGCGTGTCCCGTTTGTTCATTTTTCCTCTTGGCATAATAAATCACTCCATCTGTTAGATAGTATATCATACTGTCTAACAAATGGGGGTGCAGTTCAACATATGTCCCCCTTCTTTCTCATTCCTCTGCTGCAGTAAATCTGATTCATCGTTGGGTTTTCGATCAAGATCAGCAGGCAGATAATCTATAGCACTCCGAGGCGTAAAAGAACGCAGTATATCGTTTTTTAGGCATGGACGCATTTCCTTAACAGTTTCCCATTGGATATCATCGAACATTTCTTCTCTATCTTCGTCTTCATCTTTTCGGCAATTATTTGTAAACTTATGAACCAGCTTTTTGTAATGTTCAGGCAGCACCCGTTCCTTCCCATACAGCGGGTAATACGGTGCTGAATGAAAGAGTAACAATCTTTTCGAGTGGGAAATACAGTTCTTTATACAGAACCAGATGTTTTACCAGTACATCCTCTACTCTCTCCAGCAAGTGCTCTGACGCTTCACTTATGACAAAAGTTTCATACACATTATCTATTAAAGAGCAGGAGGTATTGTACTTCAGCAGTTCCGCTTTATCGTGCTTATTCCCGTCTCCCTTAACTTTATATATGGCATTTAATACGAACAGCAATGGCAGTACAGGGTAAATATATGGTATCGAAAAAACTGCGTTATACCTTGTCTTACTGCAAACTGTTATCTTCTTTACAGGCACACCTTTATACAGTAGTTCGTTATCAAATCGCCGATAGCAATTATTGATATCCTCCGTAATTTTCTTTATTAGGTTTTTTCCATTATCCTCATAGTCATGCTATTTATCGCTCGTCTCTGAACGGCTCAGCAGATGCACCATATTACTGATCGCCTGAAACAAGTAATCATTTTCATCACGAATTTTAAACAGCAGTTTGTAAGACTTCATGTCAGCTTCATCATCATAGCTACGCATGTTAATTTTTGTAATATCTTCTTCAGTCCCAAAAACAAGTCTGGTATAGAGAAACTGAAGCTCATCCGAGCTCAAGTCTTCTCTTTTCCGGGCTCAGTCAGAAAATCTGTAAGAATACGAAAATTCCTATCTTTGTACCCAGGAGTATTGCTGTTTTCAACGAATTTCGCAAATTCAGTCATCTGCTGTTCAATCTTATGCCGAAGTTTTTTCTTTGACAAATTAGCATTTTCAAAATCAAATGCGCTATTACAGAACTTCTCAAACACTATAACCACTGGGCCACTCCACCGCACGACGACAAGAAGGCCGCACGCCGCCGCACTATTGGCAGCGTCAACCTGTTCCTCGTCTCTCCCCTGCGTCCGAAGTTGACCAACTTTCCGATGCTGGACATCCCGGCGAGTGCCAGCGCGGTCTCTACCAAGAAGGGTAAAACCGGCAAGACCGATCATCGCGACTGCACCGCCGGAATTGCCTTGACAGCCGAGTTCGTGTTGGACGGCGTTTCCGAACTCACGCGAAGCATTTTCGTGTACCTCGGTAAGCCGCTCAATCTGACCGAGGACGTCTGCCCGGCTCTGATTGGAGCAGCCCTCGAGGAGTTCGCTAACTGGTTCGCGGACAACTACGAACATGCAATTGCGCTGCTGCATCAGATTGCCGACAAGCCGGACATCCTGTCCCATCTGCGGGTCGAGGGCTCGGATGCGTTCGCTGATCTACTCACGCGCGAACGCCGTATCCAGGCCAATCTCGCTCTGCTTCGGTGGTCTTTCTTATGCATGGTCGAGATGATCAAAGAGCGCATGGAGTTACCTTCCAGCAACGAGCATGCGCTCTACGAAAAGTTTTGGGAGGCCATTCACTGCTCTGTCCGCAAGCAGGTGGAGGAATTCGCCTATTTTTAGCATAGCACCTGCGGCATCGAGCCGCAATACAGGCGCGGTTCCGCAGGTGTCTGATACGGCGAAATCCGGTTATCCCGAACTGTCGTATATATAGTATAACAATGGAAAGAATATACAATGCACCCACCATCTACACAAACCAAAGGAGGTCAACCCTTATGTTCAAGCCCACACCCACCTGTCCCCTGCCCGACATCCGCGAGGCACGCATCGACCCGACCCTGCCGGTGAACGAGCGCCTGCGCCTGTTCGCCTCGTCTGTCAGCGACCCACACCGCTTCCGCGTAGGCGACACTGCGGTTGAGGTGCTGTTTGATGACGGCGCACCCAGTCTGCAATCCTGCCTGACCAACCTGTGCAAGCGGCTCCAGTGATGGTAAAAGCCGGATAACCGAAGCGAAGCCTTGCGGCACGCCGTGTGCTGTGATACACTATACGTGCAAAACACAGCCTGCGGCGTGCCGTCCGTTTTTTAGGAGGCACTCAATGGCACGAAAAAGTAAATACGAACCCCAAAAGTTATCCACAGTCCTGTGGAAACCCGCGCTCTATATCCGTCTTTCCCGCGAGGACGGCGACAGCGAGGAGAGCAACAGCATTATCAGTCAGCGCGAGCTGCTGACCGAGTTTGCAGATACGCAAACCGACATGACCGCGTCCCGGCTGTACGTTGATGACGGCTATACCGGCACCGACTTCGACCGGCCGGATTTCCGACGCATGATGCACGACCTGCGCGCCGGCATCGTCAACTGCGTGATCGTCAAGGATCTGTCCCGACTGGGACGCAACTACGTCAAGGTCGGCGAGTACCTTGAGCACACGTTTCCGCTGCTGAACGTGCGGTTCATCGCGCTGAGCGAGCGCATCGACAGCGTTGCCGACCCGCGCTCGGCGGACAGCCTGATCGTGCCGTTCCGCAACATCCTCAATGACGAGTACGCGCACGATATCTCCAATAAAGTCCGCGCTTCGCTCGATCTCAAGCGCCGGCAGGGCAAATTTATCGGCTCATTTGCGTCCTACGGCTACCGCAAAGACCCGAACGACCACAGCCGGCTGCTGATTGACGAGCCGGCTGCCGCCGTTGTCCGCGATATTTTCAACTGGTTTCTTGCCGGAACAAACGTACTCGGTATTGCCAAAAAGCTGAATGCTAAGGGCATTCCGAATCCATCTGCCTACAAACGGCAGCAGGGCATGAACTACCGCCATCCGGCCTCGGACAAGCTGGACGATCTGTGGCCGGACAGTTCGGTTCGCCGTATCCTGCGCAATCCTCTCTATACCGGCACTATGGTGCAGGGCAAAAACCGCATGAAAAGCTACAAGCTGCATGTCAGCGAGGCCGTGCCCGAGGAGGACTGGATCACTGTCGAGCAGACACACGAGGCTATCATCTCAAGCGAGCTGTTCGCCAAAGCGCAATCCCTGTTCGCCCGTGATACGCGCACCGCACCCACACAGCCGCAGGTTTATCTGTTCTCCGGCTTTCTTCGCTGCGCGGACTGCGGCAAGGCGATGAACCGCAAGACCATTTCACAGCCTTACCGCAACTATTACTACTATATCTGCTCGACGTTCAAAAAGCAGCACAGCGGCGCCTGCACGAAGCATACCATCCGCAGCGACCGGCTGGAGCAGGCAGTATTGGAAACGCTCCGTCACCAGATTGCTCTGGCGGTCGAGATGGATGAGCTGATTGCCGAGATAAACCGCAGCGGCACGCGAAACCGTTCCGTTAAGCCTCTGCTTGACGAGCGGGCACAGCTTGAAACCGAGCGCGAACGCATCGAGCAGATGAAGCTGTCCCTGTATCCGGACTGGAAAGCCGGAGATATTTCGCGTGAGGAATACCATCGGCTGAAAGAGCAGTTTGAGCAGCAGCAGGCCAAACTGGACGCACGTCTTGCGTCCCTGCAAGCGCGCATTGACGAGGTGCAGAGCGGCGTGGGCGAAACCAATTCGTTTGTATCACAATTCGTAAAATATCGCAATCTGCCCAGTCTGACGCGCGAAGTCGTAGTCGAACTGATTGACATGATTTATGTGCATGAGGGCGGAAAAATCACGATAAAGTTTAAGTTTTCGGACGCCTATGCAGTCGCGCAGGAGTATATCCGCAAGCATGGTCAGACCGCATAAGGCACATAGTCCTAAAATAACATCTTCCCCCGCTGCTGCCGACACCCTTTCCGCGCTGCTGGAGGATCTCGGCGCACAGCCGCGGGACTTTGACTGCATCGTTACCGGCGACCTCGGTCACATCGGTGCGGACCTGCTGCTGACGCTGCTGCGCGGTGACAGCATCGACCTGTCCCCTGTCTACTCGGACTGCGGCAGCCTAATTTTCGGCGACGAGCAGGACGCGCATGCAGGCGGCTCGGGCTGCGGCTGCTCAGCGGCAGTTCTCTGCGGACCGCTGCTGCGCGATATGCATCGCGGCAAAATCCACCGGCTGGTGTTTGCGGGCACGGGTGCGATGATGAGTCCGACCTCGGTGCAGCAGGGACAGCCGATTGCGGGCATCTGCCACGCCGTCGTGCTGGAAAGGAGCGAAGCATGAACTACCTGAACGCTTTCTGGGTCGGCGGACTAATCTGTGCGCTGTGTCAGGTGCTGATTGACAAAACCAAGCTGACACCGGCGCGTGTTCTCGTTTCGTTGGTGGTGCTCGGTGTTATCCTGCAGGGGCTCGGCTGGTATCAGGCAGTTGTGGACTACGCAGGTGCAGGCGCGACTGTGCCGCTGCTCGGCTTCGGATACTCGCTGGCGAAAGGCGTCGCCAAAGCAGTTGCGGAGAGCGGTCTGCTCGGCGTGTTCACCGGCGGCGTGACCGGTGCGGCAGGCGGTATTGCCGCCGCGATCGTGTTCGGCTGTCTGTTCGCGCTGCTGTCCAGACCGCAATCAAAGTCGTAAAAAATAACACTCCCGCTCGGAATCCACCTTCCAAGCGGGAGCGTTTTTGCAGCCAATTCTTTCTTTATCCGATTACGCAGATCACGGTCATTACCATGGCGCATACCACCGCAGCCGCGCTGACAGTGCGTACCTTGCTTACCGCGCCATCGGCCTGCTGCCGGTCTTCACTCAACAGCCATGCCGGTTGGAAATAGAACAAGATACCGAGAACGAACAATACGCCTATGCTGACCCAGTCATAGATTTGCATTTTCAATGCCCCATTTCTTCATTTCCGTAACCCAATACTCTCTCTTCATTTCTCTCTCCTGCTTCCGTCTGCCGAAAGCTGCGGCACTAACCGACCGGCTGCAATCCGTCGGCATCTGCCGCTCGCGCACCTGCGTCTGTATACGCGGTGCGGACCTGCTCATCGCCTGTCTCTGCAGGTGATTCTTTTTTATCAGGTTGATATTATTTTATCACACCCTGCTGTAAATCTCAATGTTTCTGCGGCTTTACAAAACACTTTCTCCGATTTAACCAATTTCTTTTTTGTGTTTTTGGCAGGAACCCTTATTTTTTGTGCACTTTATCTGTATCTATCTCCTTGCTTTATTGCATATTTTCGAGTATACTAAGAAAACCGAACTTTATCCCGCAATCGGGAAGGAGGAACTTTTCCAAATGCTGTACTCCAAAAACAAAAAACGCGGCTTCACGCTCGTGGAGCTGATCGTCGTGCTGGTGATTCTTGCGATCCTCGCGGCGCTGCTCATTCCGGCACTGACAGGATATATTGATAAGGCAAAAAAGGATCAGGTTATCGCGGAGACGCGCATGCTGCATGAGGCGGTGCAGACGGAGATGTCCGAACTATATGGTTCTGCAAATTGGGAACTTAATTCCGCCACCACACTTGCAAACAGTACAGGCAAAGTAATTGGTAACAATCCTAATGGCTATGATTTGAAGGCCAACTACGATAAAATTGCAAAACTTTCCGAAGTACCTTGTCTGCAGGAAGGCGGTTCTGGACGTTTTCTCGTTCTTATCAATAGCAAGGCACAAATCCACGCGATTATTTATCATTCCGACCGCGGCTACCTCGGTCTTTACTTTAGTGATACCAACCAATATAGTGCCTATAAAATCGGTGAAACCGCTGAAGGCGGTAAAATAAGCGATAACATGTTCCGTTCTTATTATAGTTCGGTTTATTATAATACCTCCGTTGATGCCGTGCCCGACTCCAACGGCAATTACAAAGACAACAGCTGGTATTTGTGGTCTTGTACCGGCATCCGCGGTATGCTGCACATCAGCGAACTTGTTCTCCCATCATCATAACAAAATCCCCGCCAATCGGCGGGGATTTCTTTTACCATATGATATTATGCCTCAAACCCATCAGGAAACACAACGGTCAGCACCCACTTGAACGCCTCTTCGCCGTAAACGGCGTGCGGCACCTTTGCGGGCATGACCAGCGTTTCGCCAGCCTTGACGATATGCGGCACACCGCCGACCGTAAAGCGTCCGGTGCCCTCGAGCACGGTCACCATTGCGTCGCCGGTGGAGTCGTGCGTGCCGATCTCCTCGCCCTTGTCAAACGCGAACAGCGTAATGCTGACCGCCTTGTTCTGCGCCAGTGTCTTGCTGACCACCTGTCCCGACTGAACGGAAACCAGCTCGGCGAGCCTTACAACGCTCTCGTGGTCGATATTGCGGATGAACTTGTCCATAGCTTCTCCTCTTTCCTGTCGTTTGCTTTATGCGGACAGTATACCACGCCAAGCCGCCGATTTCTGTTGTCCGCACAACATTTACAGAAAAATCGAATTTTCCTTGCGCGCTTCAGTCTGGAATTGCTCGAGCATGGCTGTGTGCGACAGAAAATCCGGATCATCGAATTTCTTTGCACCGCTCGGGCAGTAAGTCGTGCAGGCACAGCATTTAATACAGGTGCCCGGAATATTAGACGGGTCGTTCGGGTCAATCGCACCCATCGGACAGATTTTCGCACACAGACCGCAGTGCTCGCACAGCACCATCGCCGTAGTCGGCTTGGCCTTGAGGAACTTTGCGGGCGTTTTGTCCGTCTTGAGCGGCGTGTAGTAGGCTGCCTGCGCGTCACCCGGTACCTTCGGCGGCTTGATCTCTCCCTCGCTTCTCAGCTTGAGCGCCACGCCCTGCGTCAGCATACGTAGCTCACCGAGGTCTGCCGCGTCCGGACGGCCTGCCGCCAGCTTGTCCGAGAATACATGCCGGCTCAAAAAAGCGCCTCCTGCCGCCGGTTTGAAGTTGTTTTTTGTCAGCAGCTCGCACATTTCGGCAAGCGCGTTGTCATACGCTCTGCCGCCGTAGGTGACGAGCGCCAGTGCCGGTGTACCCTCACCGTGCAGACAGCGAGCAAAGTCCGGCGAAATCTTGTTCGGCAGCCGACCGGCATACACCGGACAGCCGAATACGACCAGCTCATCCGGGGCAAACTGATACTCCTGCGCACGGTCAGACGGCGTGTTGAGTGATATGTACCGGCACTCTGCCTTAAACAGACGCGCCAGTTCATCCACCGTTGTTTCAACAACGGTCTTTGTGCTTCCTGCCGGACTGAAATACACACCCGTAACTTTTTTGATATCCATATTCTTTTCGCCCTCCGTCTGACGATTATTCTACAATTTCAATACGGAATACGTTGATTGTGTCCACATCGGGGCAGCAAAACACCGCCGTGCCGTCCTCCTGCCCGGGAAGATGACCGCCGTAACGCAGAATATCGATGTATGGGAACGCAACGTGCATCGCCATCGGGCAAAGCTGCCCGCGCTCGGTGTCAAAGTCGAAGCTGTCACCGATTTTGTGCCCGCGGTGACAGCCGTGCTTGCCTTTTCGGTCGATCAGCGTAATTTTGATCTTGGGTCTGCTCATTTGCGCCACGGCTCCTCACCCTGATGCAGAATTTCCATCTGGCACAGACGCATTGCATTCAGCGCAGTATCGTGCGACTCCGGCGTGACGCACGCGCAGAGTGCCGCGTCGATCACAATATTCGCCTCCGGAAATGCCGCCTTGCACAGCATGGCGTTGGAAATCACGCAAATGCCGGTGCATACGCCGACAAATTCAATTTCCGTCGGCGGTTCCGGCAGCGCGCGGAGCATGTCCGGCAGGGCCACCGAGCCGAACGTCGGCTTGCGAATGATGCGGGACGCCGGAATGCCGTCCACAGCGGCAGCAATGGCATTGTCCAGTGCATGACCTTCCGTTCCTTCGATGCAGTGCGGCACCGGCAGATGACGCCCTTCGTTTGTCTCCATGTAGTTCGGCTGGTGGGTGTCCAGCGTGACAAACAGGTTCTCACGCGGTGTATTTTTTGCCTTCTCTGCCACATAGGGCACGATAGCGCGCGCTTCAGCCGTACCGAGAGGGCCGCTGATAAAATCTTTCTGCATATCCACTACGATAAGAATTTTCATAAATTATGGTTCTCCTTTGTGTAGTGGTTATAGTATAGCATTGTTTGATGGGGTTTTCCATGCGTTTTCGTTTTTTAGCGAGTGCTAACCGGTGGATTGCCGCTTACGAAGCGAGCGAAACTGCGCTAACGCCGCGCGGGCGCATAAGAGGGTAGACAACCTGCGGTTTTCCACCCTCTTATGAATCTCCCCTTTTCCCTTAGAAAGTCTGGCGCAGACCAGAGAACGGTGACCGCTGCGAAAATGGAAAACGGCAGTCGGGTTGCCGTTGCGTGTCTTTCCCCGCCTTTTCGCAGTTCACAGATAAATTACTGCTACGCATGCGGGTTCATCTACGCAGAGCGCGGCACAAGGTGAATTGCCCGAAGGGCAAGAGAAGGTCCCCTGGGGGATAGCAGTGCCGCACAACTCTTTGGCACGTTATAACGCACGGCACCTGCGAATTTAGGTGTTCGGTGCCATTTATTTTCGCAGGTGCTGTTATAATAACGTGCTCACGAATTGCGCAACACGGTCATGTTGCACCTGCGAAGACTTTCCGGTCTGTGTAGCAGTAATGTATCTGGCACTGCGAACAGGTTGCGAAAGACACTGTAGTAAAAATCCTCTGCCGTTCACCTTTTTCGAAGCGGTCACATGTCGGCAATCTGCGCCAGACTAACTAATAAGGGAAAAGTAGGAGTTCAAAGAGGAAGGGCACTCATTTAATCCGCGCACGGCGCGGGAACAATGTTTAGCAGCCTACGGGCAAACCGCAGGTGTCCCTTCCTCTTTGTCCCCGCCGCGGACGCGGCAGTCTCCCGCGCTCCGCGGAGCGCAATTTCCCTCTGAATGTCAGCGAAAACCTCCCCGCCCGTCAGGGTGAACCGCCTGCGCGGTTCAAATACCCCGCTCAGCCGGTGCAGCAAAAGGTGCTGCCCGGAAAAGGCGAACACGCTTACGCAGTTCGTGTGCCCTGCAAAACCTGTGCAGAAAACAGCCGTTACCCGATGAAATCCTCCACCCGGTCTGCCGCCCTGTGCATCGCATGCTCCGCCTTATGCGCCGCGTGCTTGGCATTCCGCCGCATCGACGGATTGAGCATCGCGCCGGCCGCTACCATTGAAACCACCGCGCCTGCCATCGCTCCGGTTGCAATGCCGGAAACAAAAGGTGAAATTCGCATAAAAGATCTACCGCCTTTCATAAAGTTTATAGACTCAGTATGCCCGCTCGTCCCTCAAATTTTACACAGCAAAAAAATGCTTGTTTGGCACAATCGACTATTTACAATCGCATGTTCATATTATATAATATATCTAACAATCCGCCTTTAAGGTGCGGCCTGTGAGCCGCGCAAGGCAGAAAACAGTGCATACGCCGTCAGCCGTAAGACAAGGGGGACAGGTGTAGTATTTCGTGCGGCTTTCTGCTAATTGTTGTGGCGGAGAGTCATTTTTTTGCAATTTTTGAAGGGAGGCGGCAGATTGACCGAACCGAAGATCATACTCGATCAGGATGGCATTCGCCGTGCACTGACCCGCATTGCGTTCGAAATCGTAGAGAAAAACAAGGGCGCGGAGCACCTGCTGCTCGCCGGTGTGAAAACACGCGGTATCTATCTGGCGCAGCGCATTGCTGACAAGCTGGGCGAGGTCGAAGGCAAGGCACCTCCTGTGCTCGAGCTGGACGTTACGCCGTGGCGCGATGACGTGCCGCGCACGGACGCTCCTCTGCCCGATCTCGATCCGCGTATTGCAGGCGCGACCGTCATCATCGTGGACGATGTGCTGTACACCGGACGCACCGTGCGTGCCGCCATCGAAGCCATCTCGCACCGAGGACGCGCCGAGCGCATACAGCTGGCTGTGCTGGTCGATCGCGGTCACCGCGAACTGCCGCTGCGGCCGGATTATATCGGCAAAAACCTGCCTACCGCGCGTGATGAACGCGTTTTTGTCCGCCTGACCGAAGTGGACGGCGAAGACAGTGTAAACATACAAGCTCGCAATCCGTAAAACAACATCGCACCTGAGAAAGGAAGAACCGAATGTCTATCCAAACCTTAGTAGAAAAGATCAAGGAAAAGGGCAACCCGACCGTAGCCGGCCTGGACGCTCGACTGGAGTACATCCCGCAGCATATTTCGGGACGCAACATGATGCTGCACGGCGAAACGCTGCGTGCTGCCGCTGAGAGCGTCGTAGCCTTCAACTGCGGCCTGATCGACGCACTGTGCGACATTGTTCCGGCCGTAAAGCCGCAGGCTGCGTATTACGAGCTGCTCGGCTCCTACGGTGCGATGGCGCTCAAGGAGACCATCGACTACGCACACGCCAAGGGCATGTACGTTATCGGCGATATCAAGCGCAACGACATCGGCGCTACTGCAACCGCTTACGCAGAGGCTTACCTCGGCAAGACCCGCGTCGGCGATACCGAGATCGCACCGTACGGCTGCGATTCGGTTACCGTAAACGGCTATCTCGGCACCGACGGCGTAGAGCCGTTCCTCAAGGAGTGCCGCAGCCGCGAGAAGAGCCTGTTTATGCTGGTCAAGACCTCCAACCCGTCCTCCGGCGAACTGCAGAACCGCGACATGGAGGGCAAGCCGCTCTACGCCCGCATGGCCGAGATGGTAGCAAAGTGGGGCGAGGGTCTGGATACGCCGTGCGGCTACAACCAGATCGGTGCCGTAGTCGGCGCAACCTATCCCGAGGAGCAGAAGATCATCCGTGAGCTGCTGCCGAAGAGCTACTTCCTCGTACCGGGTTACGGCGCGCAGGGTGCAACCGCAAAGGACATCGCAAATGCATTCAACGACGACGGTCTCGGTGCTATCGTAAACTCCTCCCGCGGCATCATGTGCGCATGGAAGAAAACCGGAGGTAACGGCGAGGATTACAAGGAAGCCGCCCGCGCAGAAGCCATCCGGATGCGCGACGACATCGTAGCGGCGATTAAATAATATAAACCGCGCCATCGGCGCGCATTAAAATAGAATTTGCCTTGCAAATTCATAAAAACCTGGAGCACGTATCAAGGTTTTTATACAAGTACGGAGCAAAGTTTCGCTCGTCGGAACTTTGTGCAGTTCTGGACATATCCGCGCTTTCAGCGCGGTATGTCCCCTCGATTGAAACCGTGGTTTCAATCGAAGAATTAAGGAGCGTGTGGATATAGTGAAAAAAGCATACTTACTGCTGGCGGACGGCACTCTGTTCGAGGGTACCGCAGTCGGCTACGAAGGACAGAGCATCGGTGAGGTCGTATTCAACACCGGCATGGCAGGCTATCAGGAGGTTCTGACCGACCCGTCCTACTACGGTCAGGTCGTTACCATGACCTACCCGCTCGTCGGCAACTACGGCATCAACTTTGAGGATTATGAGTCCCGCAAAAGCTGGGTTTCCGGCTTTATCATGCGCGAGATGTGCGAATACCCGTCCAACTGGCGCTGCAAGGTAACGCTCGACGAGTACCTCAAGGCACAGAAGGTCGTTGGCCTTGCCGGCATCGATACCCGCCGACTGACCCGCAAGCTGCGCGGCGAAGGCGTTATGAACGGTGTTATTTACACCGAGGGCTTCGAGCCGGATGAGCAGACCATCGCAGAAATGAAGGCTTACGTTGTAAAGGATGCGGTTAAGACCGTAACCTGCGACGAGAATATCGTTTATCCCGCTGACGGTGAGACCAAGTACCGCATTGCCCTGTTCGATTACGGCGTAAAGTACAACATTGAGCGCGAACTGTGCAAGCGCGGCTGCGAAGTCACCGTTGTTCCGGCGTACACCAAGCCGGAGGACGTAGTCGGCAAGTACGACGGCGTGATGCTGTCCAACGGCCCCGGCGATCCGGCGGAGAACGTTGAGATCGTGGCAAACCTCAAGGAGCTGCTGAAGTCCGACATGCCGATCTTCGGCATCTGCCTCGGCCACCAGCTGCTGGCACTGGCTATCGACGCAAAGACCACCAAGCTGAAGTACGGCCACCGCGGTGTCAACCATCCGGTAAAGGACATCGACGCGGACCGCACCTACATCACCTCTCAGAACCACGGCTATGCCGTTGTAGGCGAGTCGGTTGACCCGCAGATTGCCCGCGTGCGCTATGTCAACCTGAACGACGGCACCGTTGAGGGTCTCGAGCACATCGACCGTCCGGTATTCACCGTTCAGTATCACCCGGAGGTATGCCCCGGCCCGATGGATACCTCGTATCTGTTTGATAAGTTCATCGAAAATATCGAAAAGTCGAAAGGAGGCGCTCAGTAATGCCGCTGCGCAAGGATATTCATAAGGTAATGGTACTGGGCTCCGGCCCGATCGTTATCGGTCAGGCTGCCGAGTTCGACTATGCAGGCACGCAGGCGTGCCGCGCACTGCGCGAGGAGGGTCTGGAGGTTGTTCTGGTAAACTCCAACCCGGCAACCATCATGACCGACAAGGCTATGGCGGACAAGGTTTACATCGAGCCGATGACCGTCGAAGCCGTTCAGGAGATCATCAAAAAGGAGCGTCCGGACTCTCTGCTGCCCAACCTCGGCGGTCAGACCGGTCTGAACCTCGCCATGGAGCTGTGCGAGAACGGTTTCCTCGATAAAATGGGCGTAAAGCTGCTCGGCGCTAATCCGACCACCATCGCAAAGGCAGAGGACCGCCAGATGTTCAAGGACACCATGGAGAAGATCGGTGAGCCGATCATTGCCTCCAAGGTTGTTCACTCGGTCGAGGATGCGGTTGATTTCACCCGTGAGATCGGTCTGCCGGTCATCATCCGTCCTGCGTACACGCTCGGCGGCACCGGCGGCGGCATTGCCTACACCTGGGAGCAGCTGCGCGAAATTGCAGCCTCCGGCATCATGTACTCCCGCGTGGACGAGATTCTGGTCGAGAAGTGCATCGCAGGCTGGAAGGAAATCGAGTACGAGGTAATGCGCGACCACAAGGGCAACGCCATCACCATCTGTAACATGGAGAACATCGACCCGGTCGGCGTACACACCGGCGACTCTGTCGTAGTTGCGCCGTCGCAGACCCTGTGCGACAAGGAGTATCAGATGCTCCGCACCTCCGCACTCAACATCATCACCGAGCTGGGCATCGAGGGCGGCTGCAACGTGCAGTACGCGCTCAACCCGGAATCCTTCGAGTACGCCGTAATCGAGGTAAACCCGCGTGTTTCCCGTTCCTCCGCACTGGCTTCCAAGGCAACCGGCTACCCGATTGCAAAGGTAACCGCAAAGATTGCAGTCGGCTATGGTCTGGATGAGATCTCCAACGCCGTTACCGGCAAGACCAAGGCATGCTTCGAGCCGACGCTCGACTACTGCGTTGTCAAGTTCCCGCGCTGGCCGTTTGACAAGTTCGTTTACGCGGACAACACCCTCGGCACCCAGATGAAGGCCACCGGCGAGGTTATGGCCATCGACAACAGCTTTGAGGGCGCACTGATGAAGGCTGTCCGCGGCTGTGAGATCAAGCTGGACAGCATGATCGCCCCGCACATCCAGAAGCAGTCTGACGCCGAGATTAAGAAGGGCGTGTCCCGCACGGACGACCAGCGTCTGTTCCACATCTGCGAGGCTCTGCGCCGCGGCATCATGACCATTGAGGAGATTCACGACATCACCACAATGGACGTGTTCTTCCTGCACAAGTTCCAGAACATCATCGACATGGAGAAGGAACTGGCTGCAGCTGACAAGATCGACTCCGATCTGTACATCCGCGCCAAGAAGATGGGCTTCCTCGACAAGACCATCGAGCAGCTGTCCGGCAAGGACATTTCGGATGTTAAGCGTCTGCCGGTATACAAGATGGTTGATACCTGCGCCGCCGAGTTCGAGGCAGAGACCCCGTATTACTACTCCACCTATGATGAGGAGACCGAGGTTGCACCTCCGTCCGGCAAGAAGAAGGTTCTGGTACTTGGTTCCGGCCCGATCCGTATCGGTCAGGGCATCGAGTTCGACTACTGCTCGGTTCACGCTGTCTGGGCACTGCAGAAACTCGGCTGCGAGACCGTTATCATCAACAACAACCCGGAGACTGTTTCCACTGACTTTGATACCGCTGACCGTCTGTACTTCGAGCCGCTGACGCCCGAGGACGTTACCGGTGTTGTTGAGGCAGAGAAGCCGGATTATGCAATCGTACAGTTCGGCGGTCAGACCGCCATCAACCTTGCGGCGCACCTTGAGAAGCTGGGCGTTCCGATCCTCGGCACGCCGGCATGGTCGATCGACGCCGCTGAGGACCGTGAAAAGTTCGACGTTATCCTGGAAAAGTGCGGTATCCCGCGTCCGGCAGGCCATACGGTTATGACCGAGGAAGAGGCTGTCAAGGCAGCCGACGAGCTTGGCTATCCGGTTCTCGTTCGTCCGTCCTACGTTCTGGGCGGTCAGGGCATGGAAATTGCCTACAAGGAGGCCGATGTCCGCGAGTTCATGCAGGTTATCACCCGCAACAAGGTCGAGAACCCGGTTCTGGTCGATAAGTACATGATGGGCCGCGAGATCGAGGTCGATGCCATCTGCGACGGCGACGACATCCTCATCCCGGGTATCATGGAGCACTTCGAGCGCGCAGGCGTTCACTCCGGCGACTCCATTTCCATCTATCCGTCCATCAACATCGAGCAGAAGCACAAGGACACCCTCGTTAAGTATACCGAATCTCTGGCAAAGAACCTCGCTGTTCTCGGTCTGGTCAACATCCAGTTCGTGCTGTACAATGATCAGATTTACGTTATCGAGGTAAACCCGCGTTCGTCCCGTACCGTGCCGTACATCTCCAAGGTTACCGGCGTGCCGATGGTCGATCTGGCTACCCGCTGCATGTTCGGTGAAAAACTGAAGGACATGGGCTGCGGCACCGGTCTGCATCCGGAAAGCGACCACTATGCGGTCAAGGTTCCGGTATTCTCGTTCCAGAAGCTGCGTGATCTGGATACCCAGCTTGGCCCTGAAATGAAGTCCACCGGCGAGGTTCTGGGTGTTGCCAAGACCTTCCGCGAGGCACTGCTCAAGGGTCTGACCGGCGCAGGCTTCCAGATGAAGAAGAAGGGCGCTGTCCTGATCTCGGTCCGTGATTCGGACAAGCAGGAGGCAATCCGCATCGGTGAGCGCTTCGAGGCTCTTGGTTTTGATATTTACGCTACCAGCGGCACCGCAAACGTGCTCAACCGTCACATGGTCGCCACTAACGCCATCCGCAATGTGGATGAGCCGTCCCCGAACATCATCGACCTGATCGAGTCCGGCAAGATTGACTACGTTGTTGCTACCTCGGTCAAGGGCCGTCATCCGGAGCTTGGCTCGGTACACATCCGCCGTACCGCGGTAGAGCGTGCAATCCCGTGCCTGACCTCGATGGATACGGTTTCCGCGCTGCTGCGCTGCCTGGAGGGCGATATTAAGATTGAAAACTGCGAAATGGTTGATATCAACACCATCTGATTGCAGTGAAATAAAACAGAAACCCGAAGGGAGGAACTTCGTAAAGAAGTTTCTCCCTTCGGGTTTTATAATCCGCCGGAGTAGATGCGCCGTATGAACAGCATCCGGAAACGCGCAAAGGAAATGGAAAAATCATTTTAGTCTCTTGTATAGCGTAAGAAAACAGAAACGGTGCAGTCAATAAGACTACACCGTTCCGAAAAATGTTAAATTGAGATGCAAAAGCTGTCTTGGGGTATCTTCTTTGTAGAGGGTGCCCAAAATCGACTGCTTTTTATTATGCTGTTGTACGAGAAAAATTAGTCCTCGTCGTCGATCTCCAGGTAATCCTCAAGATCCTTGAACAGGGCGGTCGGATCAACATCGTCCTCGAGAACGATCTGAAGCGGCTCGTTCAGGGACAGTAGGAACATACCGAGCAGGCTCTTTGCGTCTACCATACCGCTCTTGCCGTGAATCCAAATATCAAAACCGTAACGAGTTACGATCTTGTTGATCTTCTGAATGTCGTCCGTATTCTTTACACGGATACCTCTGGTCATAATAACTACCTCCTGAGATTGTACTTCGTGAAACCCTTTTATGTTAGTTTCATTATAGCATAAAACAGCAGAAAGAAAAGAGGTTTTTGTAGATTTTCTCATTTTTCAGCGTTTTTCGCTTAACATAAGCACAATTTCTCAATTATTTAGGCACTATTCACAGATTATAGACTGTATGTTTGTGCACAGTGTTGAGTCTCTCAATCGGATGATTCGTGAGAAGCGACAAAAAGCTGTACAAAAAATCGTATGTTTTGTCAGGCAGGATTTTACTTGTCCAGTGAAACAGCGTGATCCCGCTGTGACAGGCGGCCTTTCCCTGCGGTATGCAGCAACAGCACGGCGGCGATTACTGCGGTCAGCACCTCCGCGATGGGGAACGCCAGCCACACGCCGGCCGGCAGCAGGTGCGCGAACAGCCATGCCGCCGGCAGTACAAAGATCAGCTGGCGCAGCAACGACACGAGCAGCGACTGCACACCGCCCTCGGTGGCCTGGAACACGCCCTGTATGGCAATGTTTGCACCTGCGAATACAAAGCTGACCGCCAGCACGCGCAGACCGGTCACGCACAAGCCCATCGTGCCTGCGGACAGTGAGAAAATACCTGCCAGCGGCTGCGCCAGAATTTCTACAGCCGCAGTGCAAACCAGCATGAGAACAATGGTGTACATCAGACCGCAGCGCACGCCCTCGCGGATGCGTTTCGTGTTCTGCATGCCGTAGCTGAACGACACAATCGGCGTAATTGCGTCACGCAGACCGAACGCCGCGAACAAAACGAACTGCTGAATTTTGTACACAATGCCATAAGCGGTGACATACGAACTGTCCAGACTGCCGAAAATCAGATTGACACAATAATTCATCACGCTCATCGCACCCTGTGCTATGATGGCCGGTACGCCGATGGAGTAAATCTCGCCGACGATACTGCGGCGCAGGCACAGAGCCTTGCGGCTGAACGGCAGTTCCCTGTTCAGCCGGAAATGGAACACGGCCGCCAGAGCCAGAGACGCAATCTGACCGAGCACGGTCGCCCATGCCGCACCTGCCACGCCCAGTTTCGGACAGCCGAGCAGACCGTAGATCATGATCGGGTCAAGCACGATGTTCGTCAGTGCGCCTGTCACCTGTGCGATTGTAGAATAAAGCGAACGACCGGTCGCCTGCAGGGTTTTCTCAAACACCGAGAAGAACAGAATGCCGAACGAGGCCATACAGCAGATGCGCAGGTACTGACTGCCCATCGCCAGAGCGGTCGGGTCGCTCGTCTGCGAGCCGATGTACGCACCCGCACCGAACGCGCCGAACAGCAGGCACACCGCATAAATAATTCCTATGAGCGTCAGCGCATTGCCTGCCGCTGCTCCCGCCTTCTCTCGGTCACCCTGACCAAGCGCGCGTGCGATAAGCGCATTTGCGCCGACACCGGTGCCGATGCCGACGGCGACCATCATCATCTGCACCGGAAACGCAAGTGTCAGCGCGTTGACCGCGATTTCACCTTTTTCCGCCATGTTTGCCACAAAATAGCTGTCCACAATGTTGTAGACCGCCTGCAGCATCATGGATAGTATCATCGGTGTGCCCATCTGCAGCATGAGCCGTCCTACCGGCGCGGTCGCCATTCGTTTTTCTGCCTTGTTCCGATCCATATCGAAACCTCCTGATTGGATTTTCGGAGTCTTTACGGAAAGCTGCCACAACCTGTCTTTTGCACAAAAGAAAAAAGTGCGTAAATCCATCTGGATTTACGCACTTCTGCTACTCGACCGCTTTATTTTATCAGCGTTTTTCACACTTGTCAAGCGGTTAGACCGGATACTTCCGAAAGATTCCCGGTGCAACGCCGACGTTCTTGCGGAAGCTGTGAATGAAATTCTCCTCGCTGTTGTAGCCGGTCGCGTAGGCGATTTCTTTGACCGACAATTCGGTGGACGCCAGCATATACTTCGCCTTATCAATGCGGCGCAGCACGATATACTCATACGGTGAATAGCCGGTCCGCGCCTTGAACTGCCGTGAGAAATGCGATGGACTCAGGCTGACGGCTGCTGCCGCGTCCTGCACGCCGATTGGCTCGAACAAATGCCGGTTCATATAGCGGATGGCCTGTGCAATACGGTCTCCGCCTGCGGTGCTTTCGGTGGTCTCATCCAGCAGGAGCAGGCACAGCAGCCTGTGGATCAGCTGTGAGCACCGTGCCTCGCTCAGCCGCGCGTCCTCGGCGCAGGCGCTCCGCAGAGAATCCAGCATTTGCGCAATCTCCGCCGGTGCGGCCGGCGAAAATGCCCTGCGGCCGCGTGCCTGCAGGATTTTCTGATAGAACGCGCGGGCATTCAGGCCGTTGAACAGCAGCCAGGTGAACTCCAGTCCGTCCGAGGCGGCATAGCTGTATGGCTCACGGCAGTCGAACAGCACGATCTGTCCGGCTCCGGCGATGGCAGGCGTACCGTCCAGCGTCAGCTCCATTGCGCCATCATGCACAAAAAACAGCATGATATTTTGGTTGTGGTCACCCTGCAGGGCAATTTCCGACCGGTGATTGAAGGAATACCGGCTGTTGCAGAAGTAATGTCCGAGCCGCGTCGGGTAATAAAAAAGCTCCTTTGCAAGCGAAGACGGCGTAAAAAAGTACCGTTCCGAGGTCTGATGGACACCTAATTCGGGAATCAGCATAGCGGTCACTCTCCTTGCCTCTATCCTATCAGAAGTATCCGTTTGATGCAATAGCAAATAGCAGGATTTCGCAGGTTTAGGGTGATTTGTATCATTGGCAAGACGGCAGAAACGCTTTATAATAGAGCCATCAAACAGGGAAGCCACCCTTGATATGGCAAACAGACAAGGAGGATCATTCTTATGAAAATCGCATTTGACGTTGACGTTCTTGCCAAGCAGATGTCCATCAACGATTATGTTCACAAGGTAGCAGACTGGGGCTACAAGTACATCGAGCAGTCCCCGCATCCGCGCATCAACCCGTTCTACAAGCACCCGCTGTTCTCCAAGGAGTGCCAGCAGGAGTACAAGCAGGCTCTCAAGGAGACCGGTGTAGAGATTTCCTCTTTCATCGTTGTTTACCGCTGGTCCGGTCCGACCGAGGAGCAGCGCCAGCACGCAGTTGCCAACTGGAAGCGTATGATCGAAATCGCGGTTGACATGGGTGTACCGGTCATCAATACCGAGTTCTCCGGCGACCCGAACCAGCAGGAGATCTGCAACGGCATGTTCTTCAAGTCTATGGAGGAGCTTCTCCCGATCATCGAGCGTGAGGGCATCCGCGTAGAGTGCCAGTCCCATCCGTATGACTTCGTAGAGCTGAACGATGAGGCCTGCGACATCGTTAAGTCCTTCCGTTCCAAGAACCTGGGCTACGTTTACTCTGCATCCCACGGCTTCTTCTACGATCAGGGCAAGGGCGACGTTCGCCACATGCTGAAGTACGCCGGCGATGAGCTGACCCACGTTCTTCTGGCTGACACCTGGAACCAGACCAAGGACTGCCGCTATATCGTAAATCCGCCCTGGCTGAACCAGCACGGCCGCGCTGACTACACCATCCACCAGCACACCGCTATGGGTGAAGGCGAGGTTGATTTCGACGGCATCTTCGAGACCCTGCGTGAGATGGACTTCGCGAACAAGCAGCTGAAGCCGGACGCACCGAAGGTTGGCGGCGACAATATCATCTGCGTATCCTACTTCGGCTTCCCGGAGAAGATGGATCAGCAGGCTCCGGAGGCACTCGACCGCATCAAGCACGAGCTGCTGTAAAGAATACTTCCTGAATACACAAAAGGACTTGGGTTTTCACTCAAGTCCTTTTTCATTCGGCAGATAAAAACGGACAAACCGCTTTGGTTTGTCCGTTATATTTTTATTCTCCGCAGCCGGGACAGTCGGAACAGTCACCGCACTCGGTACCTTCCGCGGCCTTGCGGTCCTCGTAGGCGCGCAGCGTGCCTTCGGTCATGTGGCTGAGAGCCGCCAGCCGCTCGTTTACCATATCCCACAGGCACATCGGCAAATGGTCGCGGTGTCCGCGGTGGATAGTCACGCACTCGAAGCAGTTGCCATGATGGCGGCACGCCTCCTTGCACGGGCAGTGGTCACCGGATTCGCGCACCTGACGCAGAAATTCCAGCTTGATCTTGAGCGCTTCTTCCTTCTTGCCCTCGCGGTCAAGGTCGTTCTGCAGGATGGCCAGCTCGTTTCCGTCTATTTTCATAAGTATCGCTCCTCTATATATTGCACTGTATTGCATTTCCATCATAGCAGAGTTTTGACAGTTTCGTCAAAGCAACTTTATCCAAAACCGTGTTTTCGTGCAGTTATACAGATTTTCAACACTCATTTTATCTATTTTGCCATTGACAAAAAAGGACAAAATAAAGCCCTCATTCACAGACACATGAACGAGGGCTTTTACTTCCAAATCTCCATAGATCCTCTTTTCCCGACAGGATATTTCCCATCGCATTTGGATTGGTATTCGGTTGTTTTTTCGGCATCTTTCGATCTTACGTTCGCGGAACCGCCCGGCTAAGGTTCGTTTACTGCACAAACTACATAATCCGTTTGGTTGCCTTTCCTACATTCGGGAACTCTATTTCCAGTGGGTGATGCGTCACTGCTCGGCGGAAGATGTGATACAGCCTGCCTTGTCGAACCGGATTTTACTCGGACTTTGATATTATCTCGTTCCGATACGGTATGTCTATGCTGCAGATACTCATCAGTATGCCCATCGGCGGGTGCAGCATCCGGCAGGTATCGTAAGATACTTCGTTTTGTTCGCCGGCGCATCAAATATCAGGGTTCTGTCATGTATGAACCTTACTTTCCTGCTGCCTCGATCCGCTTGACTGTCTTAGTATGCCATGTACGGATAGTTAAATTCACGAGGATAGCTTCCCCAAAGTTACCGTTGTTGTTACCTTTGCTTAGAAGCCGATCGCGCTTTTCAGGCGGTTCAAATTGTGGAATTGGAACTCGCTCATTTTTTCAGCTATCACCTTGATCGTTTCGGTCACAGCGCCGCGGCGAGTCCCGCGAACTGGTAAGATGCCTCTTCTGATACCATTGGACTCACCTCTTTCGTGGGTATCAAACCGGATTGACATCCTTCAGATTAGATGAAGGTTTGCGCCTTTTGGAGTAAAACCCCTGTTTTACTTTGCCTTTGGTGTTTGCCTTTATCTTTTCTGTGTCATTATAATATCATCAATATTGCACAACGTCAAGCGTTTTTTACGACTTTTTAGACTGCATATTGCACAACAAAAAGCCGTTCATTTCGGTGATTTGGCTCTTTTCTCCAAGTGTGGAATTTGGTATAATAAAAGTGTTAGGGCTTGC
Source organism: Butyricicoccus faecihominis (assembly GCF_014648015.1). Taxonomy (NCBI): domain Bacteria; kingdom Bacillati; phylum Bacillota; class Clostridia; order Eubacteriales; family Butyricicoccaceae; genus Butyricicoccus; species Butyricicoccus faecihominis. Next base: position 29,097 of record NZ_BMQH01000014.1, on the reverse strand, counting down.
GAAGCGAGCGGAATCTGCGCTGACGCCGCGCGGGCGCGGCACGGGTATGTCGCGCAACTCGCTGGTCTGGATATAACGGATGACACCTCCGAGTTACAATTATCAGTAATCTTTACCGTAGGGTGCAACGTCCTCGGCACACCGTTACTTTCTGAACTGCACCATCTGCATCGCAGGGGCGGTCATTGGCCGTCCATGCAACGTGAGGACATTACTTAAGGCAACACCGCAAAATTTATTTGCAAACCACTCTTGTTCAATTATGTGGTATTGTCTTAACTCCCACTTGGTAGGAGCTCTTCACTCTAATTTCTAATCACTAACTACTAATCCCAAAAGGAGGCTATTGCAGTGGAAAACTTTAGCTTTTATATGCCGACACGCTTATTTTTCGGTGCCGGATCGGTCAAGCGTCTGGCCAAGGTACGTCTGCCGCAGGGCACGGGTCTGATCATCACCGGCGGCACCTCCACCACCAAACTGGGTTATGTGGCCAAGGTGGCGGATACGCTGGCGGAAGCCGGTCACCCGACCATGGTATACAACAAGGTACAGCCGAACCCGACGATCGAGGGTGTGCGCGAGTGCGCTGCGCTCTGCCGTGAGCAGAACATTGCATTTGTTGTCGGTCTCGGCGGCGGCTCGTCCATCGACACGGCCAAGGCGGTTGCCATTATGGCGACCAACGACGGCGACTGGTGGGACTACATTCACGGCGGCACGGGCGGCGGCAAGCGCATGGTCAATGCCGGACTGCCGATTGTTGCCATTCCGACGACCGCAGGCACGGGCACGGAGGCTGACCCGTTCACAGTTATCACCAACGGTGAGGAAAAGATCGGCGGCGGCGGCGAGAAGTGCTTCCCGACCATTTCGATCGTCGATCCGGACTTTATGATGACCGTTCCGCCGCATCTGACGGCATACCAGGGCTTTGACGCATTCTTCCATGCGGCCGAAGGCTATCTGGCTAAGACTGCAAGCCCGATGAGCGACATGTTCGCGCTGCAGGCAATTACGCTGATTGGCAAATCGCTGGCAACGGCTGTTAAGGACGGCGGCAACGCCGATGCACGCGCGGATGTGGCACTGGCGAACACGCTGGCAGGTTTTGTCGAAACGCTGTCGAGCTGCAGCGGCGAGCACGCCATCGAGCATGCGCTGAGCGCGTTCCATCCCGATCTGCCGCACGGCGCGGGTCTGATCATGCTGTCCAAGGCATACTGGAGCCGCTTCAAGGACACCTCAGCTGACCGCCTGCAGGCCATTGCACACGCACTTGGACGTGCGGACGGCGATTTTCTCGCTGCGCTGGCTGAGCTGCAGCAGGCGTGCGGCGTGGACAAGCTGCGCCTGTCCGACTACGGTGTAAAGCCGGAGGATGCAGGCGAACTCGCTGACAACGCAGCAAGCACCATGGGCGCTCTGTTCCGTGTCGATCCGCGCACGCTGTCCCGCGAGGAGATTATAGACATCATCACCGAAAGCATTTAAGCGAATACGCTGAGAGCGGACCGATTGGTCCGCTCTTTTTTCGATAACGGCAGTTGCTAACACATTTTCGCGCGATAGCGCATGTTAAATAGCATTTGCATTGCAAATGCCAGCCCGTAGGCCTCTATCCTTAAAAATATTTAATGAGAGCAAAAGTCGGAGCGTGTACCGCGCAGCGCGGCCAAGAAGCCGCGCAAGGATAGCGCTGACTTTTTGACTTTGGGAGGGAGAAAGTTTCAACCAACGGGCGGAACTTTCGGACGACTTTGTGTCGTTTGCGTTACATCTGTGTTACACCGCTTGTATTGCCGCCAGACCATGCTATAATAGTCACAGAGTATGATATACGTCATACATCTATCGGCTTGCGACTCTGCCGCAGACAAGGAGGTACACTCTATGAAATTTCAACAGGTAATGGCATTTTTCCTCACCGGTGCAACGGCACTCTCCATAAGCACCACCGCGCTCGCTGCCGACCTTCCGGATAACGTTGATACCACCGTATCCGCCACACAGACCGCCGATGAGCAGGAAAACAACCTTTACACCAGGAACGACAAGGACCTGACCGATGCCGAGTTCGAGCAGAAATACGAGCTGCCGGAGAACTCGTGGTTCACGCCCGCAGTCCGCTATGTGATTGAGAACAACATCATGCTGCCGGCGGGTCATATCGACGGTAAAGAATATTTTCCGTGGTTCAATCCGGCGGAGAACCGTTATGCGGTTGCCAACGCGATTTATAACAGCGCAAAGCTCATTGACCCGGAACTGACTGCATCCTATGCGGGCATGGCCATCAAGGAAGCACCTGACTACAACCAGATTTATGAATCTGATCGTCCCGGCATGACATTCTGCTTTGAATCCGGCATTATGACCGGCGACAGCCAGCACTATCTGCGTCCCTATGACTCCATCTCCCGTCAGGAGTTCGCGGCAGTGCTGCAGCGCTACATCACGCTGCTCCAAAAGGCCGGAAAGATTACGGTTTCGACTGATACGAGTGTGAATACCGCGTTTACCGATGCTTCTTCGATCGCTCCGTGGGCGAAGGATGCCGTTGCGTTCTGTCAGACCAACAAGCTGATGAACGGCGACAATCACGGCGCATTCAATCCCAAGGGACAGATTAAGTCGGTTGAGCTGGCACAGGTGCTGTACAACCTGTCTCAGCAGATCAAATAATGTGCAAAACCACCTGTTATCACTGATAACAGGTGGTTTTGCTATGTCTTTGGGACGTCAATTTCACGTCACAGTTTTCGGTCAAAACGCGAATTGTAAAAATACGTTTTATCTGCTATAGTGCAGATACCGAGAGACAGCTTCCGCGAAAGAGGTGACGGCTCGATGAAAAAACGCATTGCATTCCTGCTGATCGTTCCGCTGCTGTGCGTACTGGCTGCAAATCTGAACATCAGCTATATGCCGACCGGCGGCCTGCTTTTTATCAGCACATGCACATTGGATGGTGAATCGTTCACTATCCGGCAGAAAACCATGCCTGACGGTACGAAAATCGCCGTTTACGACAGCGAAACCTCCATCGTATATGCGAAATACCACGGTTTGGCATACACCATCACCGAGATTCAGAAACCTGTGGACGGACATTGGCTGCCGGAGTCCATTAAGGTCTACCGCGGTTCGTACACCTCTCCCGCCAATACATAAGAGAACAGCCTCAGAGTGCGATTTCTCCACGCCTCCGAGGCTGTTTTATTTCATTCCAGGATGGAAAATTCAATTTCTTCGGCGGTATAGCCGTCCTCGATGATAGTCGGTGCACGGAACAGGTCATCCTCGAGCGTATGCGGCAAATGCGCCAGACACAGGTGCAGCACACTGCCGCCGCCCTCTCTCTGTGTGAGCAGCAGCCGTCCGCCGTGCGCCTGCGCAATTTGATTGACGAGCGGCAGACCAAGACCAAGCGGTGTGCCGCCGCGCACGAGTGCCCGGTAATCGTCTATCGAGGTGGTGCGCCGCCAGCCGGAAAGCAGGTCATCGAACTTCGCAGGGTCCAGTCCCGGGCCGGTATCGGCAACCGCAATCGTCACAAAATCCCGCGTATCGGTCAGCGAAACCGTGATTTCGCCGTCCTCCGGTGTTACGCGCAGCGCGTTTGTCAGCAGGTTATAGATTGCCGTACGCACCAGTCTCGCGTCAATGAGCGCGTCTGCATGCTCCGGCACCTGTACGATGAATTTTGCACTGCCCGCAGGCGCATGCGTCTCCGCCTGCTGCACGGCGTCGCGGCAGAGCGCTGACAGGTCGCAACGCCGCAGAGAAAGCTGCTCGGTCAGCAGCGGGTCGTGCAGTAAATCCGAGTGCGTCAGCAGCCGGTACAGCCGCATACACTGCCGCCGCAGCCCGTCTGCCAATGCAGGATCCTCCACCTGCTCGGCCTCGGCCATCAAAGCACCCAGATAACGCGAGCTTTTGTCCTGAATGACCCGCAGGCTGCCGTCATAGGCGGCACGGTCGCGCCGCAGATACGCCAGCAGTGCACCGCCGCGGTGCGGGATCATTTCGACCGTGTAGACCGTTCCGTCGATGTCCTCCTCTGCGGTGCAGGCAGACTGTGTATTTATGCACCGGAGCAGTATATTCCGCGTGCTGCCGCTCAGGAACGGATCCAGCTCCTCCATCGGGTGCAGACCGGAAAGCTGCTGTGCCGCGTCGCTGCACCGCTCGATACGCAGCGTATCGCTCACCGCGAACAGCGCCGCATGCCGCAGCTCGGTGCGCAGCAGCAGCTCGCGGACTGCGTTGCCGTCCAGCTGCGAAAAAAATGCGTCTTCCATCATTATCCTCCCAAAACACCGTGTAATTTTACCTTTGTACTGTGGGAAAGCTGCTGTCATTCTCGATCGTGTTTTCCTGCGTACGGTATATGCTGCGCGGTATTTGGCATACTAATCTCTGTCTTCGCGGATGTGAAAAAACAGTACGGCGCGCGCTGTGCTTTTCTCATCCCGAAAATCGGGGGATTATACAAACCGAATCCCCATATTTTGTACGATGTGTTTATTATACCACTGCCGCTACTGTCATTGCAAAGAAAATTATACAAAAATACCGGTCGGAATGACAAAAAAATCACAAATATTACACCTTGCGGCAAACTGCGCATTTAGTGTATAATAAAAACATCAACAGAGAACTTCATCAAAACATTTAGGAGGAACACTGTAAAATGGGTATCAAAGTAGGTATCAATGGTTTTGGCCGTATCGGCCGTATGGTTTTCCGCGCTGGTCTGAAGAACCCGAACATCGAGTTCGTAGCGGTAAACGATCCGTTCATGACTCCGGACTACATGGCATACATGCTCAAGTATGACACCATGCACGGTCGTTACGACGGCACCATCGAGTATGATGACAACTCCATCACCGTTGATGGCAAGAAGGTTCTGTTCTTTGCAGAGATGGACCCGAAGAACATTCCGTGGGGCAAGGTTGGCGCTGACTACGTTGTAGAGTCTACCGGCGTATTCCTGACCAAGGAGAAGGCACAGGCTCACATCGACGGCGGTGCTAAGAAGGTTATCATGTCTGCTCCGTCCAAGGACGACACCCCGATGTTCGTAATGGGCGTTAACCAGGACACTTACACCAAGGATATGACCTTCGTATCCAACGCATCCTGCACCACCAACTGCCTGGCTCCGATCGCTAAGGTACTGGACGAGGCATTCGGCATCACCGAGGGCCTGATGACCACCGTACACTCTGCAACCGGCACCCAGAAGGTTGTTGACGGCCCGTCCAAGAAGGACTGGCGCGGCGGCCGTGCTGCTTGCGGCAACATCATCCCGTCCACCACTGGCGCTGCAAAGGCTGTAGGCAAGGTTTACCCGAAGCTGAACGGCAAGCTGACCGGTATCTCCATGCGTGTACCGACCCTGGACGTTTCCGTTGTTGACCTGACTGCTAACCTGGCTAAGCCGGCTACCAAGGAAGACATCTGCGCTGCTATGAAGGCTGCTTCCGAGAAGCCGCTGTCTGAGGGCGGCCTGAAGGGCGTTCTGGGCTACACCGAGGATGCTGTTGTATCTTCTGACTTCCTGGGCGACGAGCGCACCTCCATTTTCGACGCTAACGCTGGCGTTTACCTGACCGACACCTTCGTAAAGGTTGTTTCCTGGTACGACAACGAGTGGGGCTACTCCAACAAGCTGCTGATGCTCATCGAGCACATGGCAGAGGTTGACAACAAGTAATTGCTGCCCACTGGCGTATAAAATGTTTTCAAAAAGCTCTTGTTCTTCGGAACAAGAGCTTTTTTCTTTCTCTCCGGCTTGACGGCACAGGCATATCATGCTATACTTAGTTCAAATTTAGACTATCTATTTTTGAAGCAGGTGATATACATGAATCCCTATATGGAATTTACGCACAAGACCGATCTGGCATACAGCGCAATGTGCCGACCGCTGTGCCGCGAACTCAAGCTGACACAGACGGCGTTTGACATCCTGCTGTTCCTTGCCAACAACCCCGGCCATGACACCGCCAGCGACATCGTGGAGCTGCGCCGGATCAAGGCGAACCTCGTATCAGTCAACGTCAACCGGCTGGTCGAAGAGGGCTATCTGCGCCGCGAGAGCATCCCCGGCGACCGCCGCAAGACCCGTCTGATATGTACCGACAAGGCGCTTCCCATCATCGACCGCGGCCGCGCATTGCAGGCGCAGTTCATCGACCGTCTGCTCTCCGGCATGAGTGATGAACAGCGGCAGGCGTTTGGCGATGCCGTCGGTGTCATCGACCGCAATCTCGACCAGCTCTTGCAGGAGGTGCGCTGATATGACGATGCTTTTCACCGTGCTCGTCACGTTTTTCGCCGGCATGGGCGCTGGCCTCGGCACCGGCTTCGCGGGCATGAGCGCCGCCGCCGTTATCAGCCCCATTCTCATCACCTTTCTGCACATGGACCCGTATATGGCGGTCGGCATCGCGCTCTCGTCTGACGTACTGGCGAGCGCCGTTTCGGCCTATACCTACGGCAAAAACAAAAATCTGGATGTCAAAAACGGCCTGCTGATAATGCTCAGCGTGCTTGTATTCACCGTGGTCGGCAGCTATATCGCCAGCCTGCTCCCCTCGCGAACGATGGGCAGCTTCTCGGTGTTTATGACGTTCCTGCTCGGCGTGAAGTTCATCGTCCGTCCGGTCATGACCACCAAAGAGGCGATGATGAACGTGTCCGCGCGCAAACGAGCTGTGCAGTCCATTGTCTGCGGCGTGCTGATCGGGTTTATCTGCGGCTTCATCGGCGCGGGCGGCGGCATGATGATGCTGCTCATCCTGACCTCGGTGCTCGGCTACGAGCTGAAAACCGCCGTCGGCACCAGCGTGTTCATTATGACGTTCACAGCGCTCACAGGCGCGGCCTCGCACTTCGCCATTGGCGGAATGCCTGACCCGCTGATCTGGGCTCTGTGCGTGATCTTCACGCTCGTGTGGGCACGCATCGCTGCCGTGTTCGCCAATAAGGCCAGCCCGAAAACGCTCAACCGCGCCACCGGCGTGATTCTTGTCGTGCTCGGCCTTGCTGTTATGTTATTCTCCAAAATCGCATAAACAAACCCCTTTCCGCTCTGTCGGAAAGGGGTTTTTCAGTTGAAAATTGAGAATATGGATATTTTTTTGCCTGAACACAAATTGGTGCTGGAACATGATGGGTACTATTATCACAGCAGTCTGGCGGCCAGAGAGAGGGCAGAACGGAAAGACCGCGCCCTGCGAGAGGCGGGATATCAGGTGCTTCGGATCTGTGACAGCCGGGAGCTAGCTGAGCCGGTTGTATTGCAGAAGACGAAAATTCTGTATCGGTTTGATGAGCAGGATAGGCATCTTGACCAAATGATCGCCTCTGTATTTTGCTATCTTGATTTACAGCCGCTTGATTTTCATCACCGACGGGATCAATATGCAATTAATCAAATGTATTTTCATGAGCGAAAGAAACGCACTCTGGCGGTAGAATATCCTGCAATCGCGTTGGAGTGGAGCACCCGCAACGCCGACAAGCCTGATACTGTATTCAGCGGTTCACCTCGAAAAGTTTGGTGGCACTGTCCAAAATGTCAGCAGGAGTATCGAGCAACGATCGCTAACAGGACCAAACGCCGCTCAAACTGTCCGTTCTGTGCCAATCTTCAGGCGTATGAGAAAAACTTCCTGGCAGTGCTCCGGCCGGAAATTGCCGCGGAGTGGCATTCTGCGTTAAATTCCCCTCTGACACCTTATGATGTAGTGCCCGGCTCTGAAAAAAGTATACTGGATCTGCTCGGAAGGACATGTTTGGAAAGCAGCCATCTGTTCCCGCACCAATTCCCGAAAAAGCAGATGCCCCATCTGTCATCCGAGAACTGGGACGCGATGCGGCTTGGTGAGGCCGCCGGAGCCTGCGCTTATTTGAATCTGGCACCCCACAAAGAATTTGCCGCTTTTGCCCAGTGAGATCGCAGGGCAATCCAATAGGAAATTTGGGTGGAAATGTGAAAAGGCCATGAGTGGCGATGCGAGAAGGGACATGTCTGACAGGGTTCCATCAGCAAGCGGATTCGCGGGGATGGCTGTCCATATTGTTCCAGTCGGCGCCCAAGCAGAGCGTATTGTCTGCAAGCCTGCTACCCTGCCCTTGCTCCTATCCATACAGAGAAATTGAACATTCAATAAAGAACGCGCGTTCTTTTTAGCGCAAATCATGCTGCATTTTCGTATTTTTCTCAGAATCAATCCATATACTATGTTATTTTATGCGCTCTCTTCTCAACGGCAGTTCTCCCTCAAATCTGCGGCTGCACCTGCAGAAACCCCTCTGTTCCCTGTTCTCCGGTTTGCATTTTTGCCGGTTTCGTGGTATATTTTTAATATATGCCGTATGACTTTGTAATCGGTCATGCGCGTCAATCTGCGAACACATCATACAAAGGTGGGGAGCAAAGATGAACGGACCTACATTACAAGTGCAGATGCTCGGGCAGTTTACCCTTCGATACGGCGACCGCACCATTTCCGACAGCGACGACCGTTCCCGCCGGGTATGGTCACTGTTGGCCTATATGATATATAACCACGGCCGCTCGTTCGCACAGGAGGAGCTGATCCATCTATACTGGAGCAACGGCGAGAAAAGCGCGGATCCCGGAAATGCGCTCAAATCAATCTTTCACCGCATTCGTACCGCGCTGGACAAACTGCAGCCGGGACTTGGCCGCCTGCTCATCCGCCGCAAAGCAGGACGATACTTCTGGAACAACGTTATACCGCTTTCCCTTGATATTGAGGACTTTGAGGCGCATTTTCATGCCGCCGAAGCCGCCGGAGATGACGATGTCCGTCTGGCAGAGTATCAGGCTGCACTGGCACTGTATGCCGGCGATCCGCTGCCGCGCATGACCGATGAAATCTGGACCATTCCAATCGTGGCCTACTATCACAGCCTGTACACCCGTACGGCAGCCGGGGCGATCGAACTGCTTGAAAAGCAGGAACGCACCGCCGAAGCCGTTGCGCTGTGCCATCAGGCGATTCATATTGAGCCGTATCAGGAGGATCTGTATGAGCACCTCATGCACGGTCTACTCCGCACCGGCGATATGAAGGGCGCTATGTCGGTCTACGAGGAAATAAGCGAGCTGCTGTTTGCGCATTTCGGCGTTATGCCGTCCGAGACGCTGCGCACACTGTATCGTCAGGCGACACGTACCGTAAACGACCGCACACTGACCATGGACGAGGTTTGCTCTCAGCTTGCGGAGCCCGCGCCGCACGGCGGCGCCATGGTATGCGAATACGACTTTTTCAAGATCCTGTACCGTGCCGAAGCCCGTTCGATCGCGCGAAACGGCCATTCAGCGAATATCTGCCTGCTGTCGATCTCCGGCAAGGACGGCGAAATGCTTGCACGCCGCAGTCTGGACCCCGCAATGAACAATCTGCAAGTGCTTGTCCAGAACAATCTGCGCCGCGGCGATGTGATTGCTCGATGCAGCATTTCGCAGTATATCATCCTGCTGCCGCAGGCGAATTACGAAAACAGCCGCATGGTTGCCGACCGACTGGTAAGCGCGTTTTACCGTCGGTATCCGCATTCGCCCGCACGGCTCCGCTATACGGTGCAGCCGCTGACGTAATCAGACCTTCAAAACAACTGCGTGCCGTCTATCCCGCGCACAATAAAGGAGATAAACATGGGTAAACAAAGCTGGAAGCCCGGCAACATGCTCAATCCCGTTCCGGCGGTGATGGTCAGCGTTGCCGATGAAGAGCACCGTCCCAACATCATCACGGTAGCGTGGGCCGGTACGATCTGCACCAACCCGCCGATGGTATCGATCTCGGTCCGTCCGTCACGGTATTCTTACGATATTATCGAGAAAACCGGTGAATTTGTCATCAATCTCACCACCGAAAAGCTGGCGCGCGCGTGCGACTACTGCGGCGTTGTCAGCGGCCGTGGTGTGGATAAATTTGCGAAAACCGGTCTGACACCCATGCCGGTCGAGCATGTCAGCGCACCCGCTATCGCGGAAAGCCCGGTCAACATCGCCTGCCGCGTCACCGAGAGCCGCGCACTCGGCAGCCATACCATGTTCATCGCCGAGGTGGTCGGCGTGACGATTGATGACGAATATCTGGACGAAAACGACCGGTTTCATATCAACGATGCGAACCTGATTATGTACTCCCACGGCGAGTATTTTGCGCTCGGCAAATATCTCGGCAAGTTCGGATACAGCGTGCAGAAGAAGAAAAAGAGGAAGAAGTAAGGCGTTTTCAACTGCACACTATTGGCTGAAATATCAAATCTTGCTAATGTATTTGTCAAGAGTTTGTTTATAGATTTTCCGATTTTCTTTTGGAAAAAAGGGCGCATCAAATTAAACCCACAGCAGTTGTGGATTTTTGAAAAAGCTATATAATAAAATCAGTGGTTACAGTTGCTTGAGCGTTTCCATCGCTCTCGCATAGTAGATGCGGAGAAACTTGTTGACTCCGGCCATTTTAGCTACATTATACGGTTTCCCTTCCTGTTCCTTTTTGAGCAGAAAAAGGTAGACAGGGTCATCTTGAGGTCGTGTAAGTTTGAGTGCCTGCATAACCTCAAAGCAATACTTTCTGAGAGCCGCATTCCCACGTTTTGATATGTGGCGATTGTGGCTCTCAAATGTTCCAGACTGATATGGAGGCGCATCGTTACCAGCATAAGCGTTGAGTGCTTTTCCACTGTGAAAGCGGCGGATATCTCCAATTTCAGCAAGGATAAGGGGACCGAGTCTATTACCTACACCAGCCATAGAACGCAGCACGGCGTATTCGGGCAATGTTTCAGCCAATGTCTGCATCTTTAGAATAATTGAATCAGCGGCCTTTTGGGATTCACAGACAAGTTCAAGGCACTGATCTTGAGCCCCAAGGGTATATTCGTTTTCTCCTCTTGTTGTGATATTGAGCAATGCAGCTTCGTAAATTGCCAACCCATAGGTTTTGGTTTGGCGATTCCGAGATTTCCTTGCGATTTTTTCAAATGCGTCAAGAAAACGACTTTTCCCCATTTTCTCTATACGATCGTAGGATTTAAAACGATTGATAAAGAGAACGGAAAGACTGGTTTCTGGCGTTCTGGTCGTTAGAGGCAGGATGTTGGTTATGCCGGGCATCGTTTCATCCAATAGATTAAGTAGAAATACTTTGTTGGTTTTCAGGGTAAGCATTCGCTGATTATACTGTCGTGCCAAAAATCTTAAATCTTCGTATTTCTGCTCCATAGATGTGTATGGAACCAGAGAATAACTCTTTTCCAATGCATATCTGGCAATCCGCACTGCATCTTTCTTGTCCGTTTTGGCCTTGCGAAGATCCATGTCTCCGAATTTCTTGATTTGATAGGCATTAACCATACAAACAGGGAGCCCGGCTTCCTGAAACGCTTTCAGAACAGGATAATGGTAATGCCCGGTATTTTCCATTAAGATGGTTGCAGATTGATTGCTATTCAAAATATACTTGATGAAAGCATCTAGTTCGGGCTGCGTATGGTGGAATTCAAAAGGGCCTGTGTGCATTGATCCATCTTGGTTTAAGATGGCTGCTACACTTTTTGACTTGGAAATATCGATTCCTACTGCGAGCATTGACATTCCTTCTTTCGTTTCGATTTATGGCTATCCAGCTTTTCCAAAGTACGCACATATTCAATCGTGAAACGGGAGCTATGTCCCAACTTGCTGAATCGAGCACAAAACAATGGAGGCTGGCTGACACATTTGTCTGCGGGCGTGATGTCCCAATCGGAAATTTCGTCAGACCATATCTCCATTTTAAAAGAAAAGAGCAAGGCCGGATAGACCTTACTCTTACATTATGAATCGGAATTTGATAAGGAGCGAAAAGAAAAATGTGTGAAGAATGTTACTCTGATGAAAATAGAATAACACCATTACTAAATCCCTTGGACTGCTTAGAAAACCACACTCAATATATTTGTGGAACTTGTGGACGTTGCATTTGTATTGAACATGACCCAAACAGAGGATTACAAAGATGGAATTTTCCTTTTAAGTCATTGGAAATTGCAAAACATTATTTACGAACAGCCGATTATACAACGAAAGGTTCGTGTGGTATTTATGAGATAGAGAACAGTAAAGGCAGAGTATCTTATAAAATATTCGCCGGGAATGAGGATTTACATCTATTCTTGAAAAAGAATAAAGACAAGAAATGCAAACAAATGACACCTGTGTTTAATGTTGGAGAGTATAAAGAATATCCACATACCGAAATACGAAAATTGACTTCTAATGAAATAAAACAATATATGAGTGAACGTTAACCTCCAGTTTTCCGCACCATGCAACCCAAAACAACGCAAAACCGGCATCTTTCGATGCCGGTTCTTTTCATTTCATTTCTTTATCAAAGCGCTGTTCAGCCCAGCATTCTGCCGCGCAGCAGAATCGTGTGAATGTTCAGCTCCTCATCCAGCAGGAGCACATTGGCCAGCTTGCCCGGCTCGAGAGAGCCGTAATCGTGCTCAATGCCAATAGCGCGCGCCGGATTGGTAGACGCAGACCGAATCGCCTGACCGAGCGGAACGCCCATCTTGACCGCCGAGCGCACGCAGTCCATCAGGTTGGTTGCGGAACCCGCAATCGTGCCGTCGTGCAGTGTGGCGAGGTTGCCGCGCACGGTAACCGCCTGTCCGCCGAGCGAATACTCGCCGTCATCCAGTCCGGTGGCCATCATGCTGTCCGAGATCAGGATAACACGGTTCTCAAACAGCCGGAACGTCGCGCGAACGACCGACGGATGCACATGCACGCCGTCCGCGATGAGTTCAACCGCCACGTTATCGTTGTCAAAGGCCGCACCAATCACACCCGGTGCCCGATGCGAAAACGGCGGCATGGCGTTGTACAGATGGGTCACCTGCCGGGCTCCGTGCTTGAAGGCTTCGCAGGCGGTGTCATAATCCGCTGTCGTATGCGCAATCGAGATACGCACCTCGCCTGCCAGCTCATCGATCGTCTCCATCGAACCGGGCAGCTCAGGTGCCAGATCGCACAGCTTGAACAGACCGCCGGCTTTTTCCTGCACCCGGCGGAACATGGCCGCGTCCGGCGCATGCAGATAAGCGCCGTTCTGCGCACCCTTTTTCGCCTCGGAAATGAACGGGCCTTCCATGTTGATGCCCACAAGCGCCGCGTCATTACTCTCCGCCTGATAGGTTGCGGCGGCTTCGGCAATCTGTGTCAGCTTGTCCTCCGGATAGGTCATAGTCGCCGGACAGATGGCGGCCACGCCGATCTGTGCCTGATACTTTGCCAGTGTGGAGATAGCCTCATGCGTGCCGTCGCAGAAATCGTGGCCCATGCAGCCGTGAAAATGCAGATCGACCAGTCCGGGCACGGCGTACAGACCGCCCATATCCACCGCATCCGCGCTCACCTCTGCGGATGCAATCCGGTCGCCCGAGATGGACAGTCCGCCGGTTTTGAACGTGCCGTCCGGCTGATATACCCTCAAATTGCTAAATTCCATAACTTCTCTTCCTTTTTAGAGCAAATCGCCGCACTTAGACAGTGCCGCCTCGTCCGCTACGATGGAAACATCTGTGTGCAGCTGCAGGATGGATGCCGGAACCTGAGGCGTTACCGGGCCGAAGAACGCTTCGCGGACGGTTTCCGCCTTGTTTTCGCCCGAAACCACCAGCACGATGCGCCGTGCCAGCATGATGGTCTGCACGCCCATGGTGTACGCCTGCCGCGGCACGTCATCCGCCGACGCGAAAAAGCGTTTGTTTGCCTCGATGGTGGACTCGGTCAGGTTCACGCAATGCGTGCCCTTGGAGAAATACTCGTCCGGCTCGTTGAAGCCGATGTGTCCGTTCAGGCCCATGCCGAGCAGCTGCAGGTCAATGCCGCCCGCCGCCTTAATGGCTGCATCGTAGCGCTTGCACTCCCGCTCGGCGTCAAGCTGCGCGCCGTCCGGCAGATTGATGCGCTCTGCCGGCACATTCACCGCGTCGAAGAAGTTTTTGTGCATGAAATAGTGATAGCTCTGGTCGTGATCGGGTGTCAGGCCGCGATATTCGTCCAGATTGAAGGTCGTGCAGCCGCCGAAATCCACATCGCCCTTGTTATACCATTTAATCAGCTGCTCGTAAATGCCGATCGGTGACGAACCGGTCGCCAGACCGAGTACGGAATCCGGTTTGAGAATAACCTGTGCCGAAATGATGTTGGCTGCCTTGCGACTCATGTCGTTATAATCCTTAGCGCGAATGATTTTCATGGAATACCTCTTTCTTCTGTCTCCGGAAATAGAAAGGGCAGGCAATGTGCCCGCCCTTTCCATTGCGCGGAGCGCAATCGTGATATGCAAACAAGATAGGTTAGTTAGATTGGTTGCGATTTCTTAACCATTCGGTGTTCCCACGCGGCTGTATTTCCAAACCGTGTGCGAGCACTTCAGGCTGCGTTGAATTGCTTTCAGTGTTACTTCAGCATCTTTGCCATTTCGTCGGCTACGAACTGGACCTTGGTGCCAATGATAACCTGAACTGCGGTCTGCGACGGACGCATTACGCCAGCCACGCCTGCAGCCTTGATCTTCTTCTCGTTGACGAGCGTGCCGTCCTTGACTTCCAGACGCAGACGGGTAATGCAGTTATCCAGAGATTCTACATTTTCCTTGCCGCCCAGACCTTCGAGGACTGCAGCTGCAATAGCGGTGAAGTCGTTATTTGCCAGCTTGGCATTCTTGTCAACCTCTGCGAAGTCGGCTTCTTCATCCTCACGGCCCGGGGTCTTGAGGTTGAACTTGGTGATCGCAAAGTAGAATACCAGATAGAATACAACGAATGCTGCGATACCTAGCGGGATGATCATCAGCGTGTTGTTCGCTGCCGGCAGGAAGGACGAGAATACGAGGTCGGTCGCGCCTGCGGAGAAGCAGAAGCCTGCGCGGAAGCCGACATAGTAGGTGATGATGGTGAAAATGCCGTACAGAGCTGCATAAACAACATACAGCGGGAAGCACAGGAACATGAAGCCGAACTCAAACGGCTCGGTAACGCCGCAGATGAATGCACAGATGGCAGCGGACAGGACCAGACCGATAGCAGCCTTCTTGTTCTTCGCAGCCTTGATCATAGCCAGAGCCGCACCGGCAATACCGAACATCATGCAGGGGAAGAAGCCGGACATATACATGCCGAGGCTCCAGGTAACGCCGTTCTGACCGGTAATGTCGCCGGCCCAGTAGTGAGACAGGTCGCCCAGGCCGATGGTATCGAACCAGAATACGTTGTTGAGTGCGTGGTGCAGACCGGTCGGAATCAGCAGACGGTTAAGGAATGCATAGATGCCGGCGCCGATACCTTCCATGCCGATGATGCCTTCGCCAACAGCTACCAGAGCGCTGAAGATGATCGGCCATACGAACAGCAGAACAACGGATACGAGAATGGAGACCAGACCGGTTACGATGGCAACACAGCGCTTGCCGCTGAAGAATGCCAGCCAGTCCGGAAGTTTCGCATTTTTGAAGCGGTTGTAGCACGCAGAACCAATGACGCCTGCGATGATCGCGATAAAGACGTTCTCGATCTTATCGAACGCGAGCGTCTTGACCTGATCGTCTGCGATGGCCGGCATCAGCGTAGTAACAACGCCGGTGCTCAGCAGGTTGGTCATCATCAGCCAGGATACCAGACCGGCCAGTGCCGAGGTACCCTCACGGTCGTCGGATAGTCCGACTGCAACACCGATGACAAACAGCAATGCCATATGGTCAATCAGCGCGCCGCCTGCCTTTACCAGCAGGAAGCCAATGTTATACAGTGCACCGCTCGTTGCCGCGCCCGGCACGCCCATAACGCCCGGAGCGATCGCGTAGCCAAGACCCATCAGGATACCACAGATCGGCAGCGCAGCTACCGGCAGCATCAAGGCCTTGCCCAGCTTTTGCAGTTTTTTCATCATAAGAGTTTCCCCTCCTTATTTTGTGGACCGCCGAAGCGGCCGATTGTGTTGACGGATGGGAGAGCCGAACTCCGTTTCCGTCCCCCTATTTCATCGCCGTTCACACCCGGCGAAATGAAATCCTTACAAATTACTCTCGAGGAACGCCTGCATTGCAGCTGCAGCGGCCTCCTCGTCCTCACCCTCGATGGTAATCTTTACGGTATCGCCGCACTTGACGCCCAGACTCATCACGCCCATGATGCGCTTGGCATCGACTTCCTTTTTCGGGCTGGCGATCATGATTTTCGAGGCAAACTTGCCTGCCTCCTTGACCAGCAGTCCCGCCGGTCGAGCGTGGATGCCCAGTGCATCCTTGATGGTATATTCAACGGTTTTCATGAAAAATACTCCCTTTCCGTTACTTTTTCTTCAATGTCAGCAGTGCATCGCCTGCGGCGACCGTGCCGCCCGCGGCGGGCTCCACGGTGAACGCATCCGGGTTGCACACGAGGATGGGCGTTACAATCTGATAGCCCTCAGCCTTGATGGCCGCCGGGTCAAACTCGATGAGGACATCGCCTTTTTTGACCTGCTGGCCTGCCTTGCAGCACGCCTTGTAGTGCTTTCCCTCCAGCTGTACGGTGTCGATACCGACATGGATGAGCAGCTCCGCGCCGTCCGCCGTCGTCATGGAAACGGCGTGGCCGGTCTCAAACATCACATCCACCGTGCCGTCCGCCGGAGCAACGATGCGTCCTTCGGTCGGCTCGATTGCAATGCCCGGACCGAGAATGCCCTGTGCGAACGTGGGATCGGGTACGTCCTCCAGTGCTACCACCTTGCCGGCAACCGGCGCCGTTATCTCGATGCCGCTGTCGCCGCCAAACAGATTTTTCAGTTTACCAAACATTTAGCTCACAACCTTTTTGATTCGGCAATACCGCATGATTGAACACGAGTGATTTGCGAGTAAATTGTGCGGTGTTGCCTTAAGTATGCCTGTTTTGTCCGAAAACATACAGAAAATAAAAAGAACCAAACTTCTGCACAGATACAACTTGCTCTTTGATGGCAACTCCTGCGAGAAATCTGGTTTTGCCCGCCGAAGCGGTAACAATCCATTTCAAACGGATACTGTTTACTTGTTAATTGCAGTATAACAAACTTTTCTCACCTTGGCAAGAGCAACCTGTCGAATTAGTTGCCAAATTTTCTCGTTGTTTTTCTGCATTTTGCACAAAAAGCAAGTCCGCACTGCTTGTACAGCACGGACTCCGTGATTATTTTTTATCATCAATGTGCTCCATCACACGGGCGATGTGGATGGTGAGATACAGCAGCTCATTCTGTCCGGAGTGGAAATTTTTCTCCCTCTGAACGTACGCGCGAATCTTGTCCGCACAGGCATACGCCTTCGGATACTTGAACCGCACCACATCGAGCAGATCGCCGTCCTCGTCGCCGTAGCCTTCTCCGCTGACGATACGCCGCGCGTAGAACTTGAGGTGCGTGACGAACCGGTAGTAATTAAGCGATTCACTGTCCGGACAAAAACCGTATTCGTCACAGACGATACGAAAAACCGCCTGCAGCAGATAGGTCATGTCGTAAATATCGCGGATTTCACCGCCGAGCTGTGCATTGACAAAGTGCAGCGCGATAAACGCTGCCTCATCATCCGTAAACTCCACGCCGGTCTCCTCCTTGACGATTTCATTCGCCTTGAGTCCCACGCGGAATTCGTCCTTGTACAGCTGCCGGATGTCCCACAGCAGTGGATTGGGCAGCACAATGCCCTCCTTGTAGCGGTTGACGGCCGCCGAGATATGATCGGGCAGCGTAACGTAAATGCTGTCCGACAGCTCCTTGCCGAGCGCGATCTTCGCATGGTTGATAATGCGTTCGCTCATCAGGAAATGTGGCAGCGGAATGCTTGTCATCAACTGCTGGAACCGGTCGGAAAGCTGATTCGAGTGCAGTGTGAACCGCTTTTCTACCTTGTCCGGCGGTGCTTCATCACCTGTGCGGCGGCCGAAGCCCAGACCGCGCCCCATCAGCACGGTCTCCGCACCGTTTTCATCCAGCGCGACCACAACATTGTTGTTGAGTACCTTTTCTATTTTCACGTCCGCGCCTCCTGCCCCGCACCGCAGCACGCATCAAACGCTTCACGCGCCGCACGGACTGCATTTTCATCACACCGCCACAGACTGAATTCGCTCAATCCGGGCAGTCCCATCGGCACATTTTCGCGCCGAAACTGCATTCTGCTGTTTTCCACCCGCTTTGCGGAAAGATGAAAGGCATTCGCGCCTGTTTTCGGCTGCAATGCGCGGATTACCGCAGCATTTACGCCTGCACCGACCAGAATCTGCACATCCTCTCCTGCTTTTGCAACCAGCGCGCGCAGCAAATCCGCGCCTGCGGTGCAGTCCGCCTGCTGCCCCGAGGTCAGAATGGTATCCACACCCAGCCGCTTTGCGGTTTCCAACGCCGCAAACGGGTCGCGGCAGACATCGAACGCACGGTGCAGCGTCACACCACAGCCGCCTGCAAGCGCGATCAGCTTTTCCATGCGCGCCTCGTCAAGATCGCCCTCGGGTGTGAGCACGCCGATAACAATGCCGTCCGCGCCGAGCGCGGCAAAGCGCTTCACCTGACGGCAGAGCAGCTCAAATTCGCTTTCCGTATACAAAAAATCGCCGCAGCGCGGACGCAGCAGCACACGAACCGGTACGGAAACCCGTTCCCGCACCATGCGGAACAGATCCTCATCCGGTGAAGTACCGCCGATCATTAAATTTGCGCATAACTCCAGCCGCATAGCACCGCCGCGCTCCGCGCTTACCGCAGACTCGACCGAGTGGGCACAAACCTCCAGAACCGGTTTCATTTCCTGCTCCTCCTTCGAGACAAAATAACGCTTGGCAAATTATGTGATTCGATCCACACTGTTATCCGTTAATTATATCACCGAAAACCGCATAGGTCAACGCAGGTTTTTACAGCATTCTGCACAATAAAAATCAGATGTTTTCATATAAAATAAACCACCTCCCCGCTTCGTATGCAGAGAGGTGATTTGCAGTATTTTCCGCATAATGGCGGCTGATCTCGACCATGCCGCGGATACCGTCGATCGGTGTACGGACATCATAGCGCTGACAGATATTTGCCGTCCATATTCCCAAAAAATTCTCCGCGCTTTTGGCTGTTTCTTTTCTTCGGCTGAGCGGTCTTGTCAGTTTGTATAAAAATGCAAGCAAGTTTTGCACAAATCGGATAGTTTGCAGGAATTCGAGCATACTTATGCAAAGAGACCGCATATTTTGTTGTTTTTTTAACAATTTTGTGCTATACTGAATATACAGCCCATAAAATGGGTAATGCGCGCCGGAGCAGTTCCGCTGCACCGAGCCGACAGGAGAGGTGTTTTATGAACAGTATTACGACCCGCGTTTGGATCGCGGGAGCAAGCGGCAGACTGGGTTCCGCACTTAGTCATCGTTTCGGCGGCAACACAGCATATAAGCTGGTAACCAGCGACCGTGATGTACCGGTTGAGGATGTATCCGTTGTCGGCCGTTTTGCCGATATTAACCATCCGGATTTCATCATTAACTGTGCCGGCCTGACCGACGTGCAGGCCTGCGAGGAGAACCCCGAAGAAGCGTATAAGATCAACGCCATCGGCGCCCGCAATCTGGCGACCGCTGCAAGACGCATCGACGCAAAATTCATTCAGATCTCGACCGACGACGTATTCGGCGGCGACGAGGCCAAGGCTTTCTGTGAGTTTGACGATCCCCATCCGACCACGATGTACGGCAAGAGCAAGTACGCCGGTGAAAAGCTCGTGCGCGAACTGACCGACAAGCATGTTATCGTGCGTTCGTCGTGGCTGTACGGCGTCGGCTCGTACGACTTTGTTGACCGCGTGCTCGATACGGCGGCAAAGGAAGGCGCGGTCCATCTGCCGGAGGATGAGATTTCCTCCCCGACCTCGGCGAAAGCGCTCGCCAGCTTTATCGACTGCCTGATGCACAGCCGCGAGTACGGCCTGTTTCACGCATCGTGCGACGGCTCGTGCTCCCGCGCAGAGTACGCCCGCGAAATTCTGCGCCTCGCCGGCAAAGAAAACGTGCCGGTCACCTCGGCCTCCGAGAACACTGCGCTGCGCCCGCGCTTTACGCTGCTGGACAATATGATGCTGCGCATCACTGGTTTGTATCAAATGCCGGACTGGCATGACGCACTGAGCGAATACATGTCCCACCGGCAGACGGGAGTAAATAAATGAATGAAGTAAAAGAGAAAAAGAAAATCGGTCTGACTACAAAGATCTTCATCGCGCTGATCGCCGGTGCAATCGTCGGCATTGCGCTCAACATGTTCGCAGCTGATGTGGATTTTGTGCAGAACGTGCTGGTAAACGGCATTTTTTATGTTGTCGGTCAGGGCTTTATCCGCCTGATGCAGATGCTGGTCGTACCGCTGGTATTCTGCTCGCTGATCTGCGGCGCCACCGCCATCGGCGACAGTAAAACGCTCGGCAAGGTCGGCGTAAAGATCATCGGCTTTTACATTTTCACCACGATGATGGCGGTTGCCGTTGCGCTTGGCATCGGTCTTCTGATCAAGCCGGGCATGGGTCTGGATATGTCGCAGATCCAGACCGCCGAAGTCGCCGCTTCTTCGGATTCGGTCAGCTTTGCGGAAACCCTGCTGAACATCATCCCGAAAAACCCGATCGGTGCGCTCGCCAACGGCGAAATGCTGCAGGTTATCGTGTTTGCACTGATCGTCGGCGTTATCCTCGCCAAGCTGCAGGATAAGACCCAGTTGGTAACGAACTTCTTCCAGCAGGGCAACGATATTATGATGGAAATGACCATGATGGTCATGGGTCTTGCGCCGATCGGCGTATTCTGCCTCATCGCCAAAACCTTTGCGGGCCTCGGCTTCTCCGCGATGGTGCCGATGTTCAAGTACATGGGCGCGGTGCTGCTGGCACTGTTCATCCAGTGCTGCGGCGTATACCAGATTCTGCTGGCGCTGCTTACAAGACTCAATCCGCTGCGTTTCCTCAAGAAATTCGCTCCGGTTATGGGCTTTGCGTTCTCGACCGCAACCTCTAACGCCACTATCCCGATGAATATCGACACGCTGGAGGAAAAAATCGGCGTCAACCGCCGTATTTCGTCCTTCACCATCCCGCTCGGCGCGACCATCAACATGGATGGTACGTCCATCATGCAGGGCGTTGCCGTTGTATTCGTTGCACAGGCGTTCGGCATCCAGCTGACCCCTGCGGATTATCTGACCGTCATTGCGACCGCAACGCTCGCCTCCATCGGTACCGCAGGCGTGCCGTCGGTTGGTCTGGTTACGTTGGCAATGGTATTCGATTCGGTCGGTCTGCCGGTTGCCGGAATCGGTCTGATCATGGGTATCGACCGTATCCTCGATATGGCGCGTACTGCCGTTAATATCACCGGCGACGCTGTCTGCACCACGATCGTGGCGCATCAGGACGGCGCACTGAACAAGTCTGTATTTAATAAGAATTAAATCAAACTAACAGAAAAACCCCGTATTTCGTAAGAAATACGGGGTTTTTCTGGTGCCGCCAGCCGGAATCGAACCGGCACGGGTTTAACTCCGGGGGATTTTAAGTCCAGGATGGATCTTATTCCCGTTCGAACACCAATTCAATAGCGACTGAAATCGCAGAAAATGTTCTGTATTTTTCAAATAATCGAGAAATTTGAAACGTTTTTCGACCATGTAGTCAAAGCATTTTTCTATTCTTGAATCGTTTTTCGTGTGGTTTGTTAGAAATTTGTTAGAACCCGAGAGCACTCGCTACAGAACTTCTCCTTGCCCCTGTACAGTCGTGAACGTCTGCTTACGGCTGGACGGTTTATCTGGGATGCCGAGGAACTCTGCAATTTCCTTGCGCGTGCGCGGTGTGCGGCAGAATTGCAGCAGCGCCGCAGTACGGTCGTTTTAGCTGCCCGAAACGAGCGGCTGACTTGCTTCCGTTGGGCTGTTGTACAGCACAACAACACACTCATTCTGCCGATTGATGAGCACCGGCGCGGGCAGTCCCGCCTCCTGCATGACGCGGCGCATGGTTGGAATACCGGAGCAGCGGTGCTCGGCATCGGTCAGGCTCTCGGTCATCACTGCCAGCACCGGATTGCGTGCGTCCGAGTGTGCAACCCTCAAATCCTCTACCGACATACGGCCATACAGTGAACCGGGGCTGTGGATCTCCAGACGGTCGCTGAAAAAGTCGATCTGAATCGGCGTTCCTTCGGTATAGATGCTGTAATCGCGGTAAATGAGCGCGTTCAGCACGGCTTCGCGTATCGCGCTGACCGGATATTCGGTCCTGTCGCACCATTCCCCTGCTATTATTATTATATATCATGTTATTCCTGTGAAATTATAATTTGATTACGCTCTCAACAATGGAATAAAGGCAGTTCAGATGAAATTTCTAAATTTCAGTTTTGAACGAGAATTCTATGTTCAGGAGTGAAAATTATGACAAACAAACAGGAAAAGATGATATGCAATAGCTTTGGTATTGCGAAGCTGAAAGTGTTTCAGAAGGATGTAATCACAGACTTACTCAATGGTAAAGATGTACTTGGTTTAGCACGGACTTCGGAAGGAAAGTCAATTTGCTTTCTTTCTATGGTTGTCATGCACCCAAACGATCTGCTGATTGGTATTCTCCCGACGGTTGCATTGATGCGGGACTTAGTGCAGCGCTGCGAGGACAGCGAAATCCGAGCGGGCTGCCTGTACGGCGGCAATGCAGAGAATACCAATATTATGGAAAGATTAAAGCATGGTAAACTCCAGGCGCTCTTTGTTGCACCGGAACGGCTGAATGATCCACATCTGTGGAAGGCAATTCAGAAGAACAAGGTGCACACGGTCGTTGTGGATGAGGTTCATTGTCTAACCGAATGGGGTAATGAATTTCGTCCAATGTACCGCAATATCGGTAGATTTATCAAGGATTTGCCCTCGTCCCCTGTTGTTGCTGCGTTCAGCGCAACTGTTATGCAGGAGGATATTCCATATATCACGAAAAGTCTGCGTATGAAAAATCCGACGGTACATATCGGCAAACTCAAGCGTTCTAACCTTTCTCTGGGGAAAGTGTTCGTGAAAACGGAGGCAATTCGTTATGGGAAAGTCAAGAAAGCAATTCTAAAATATGCTGATAAGGGCAAAATCGTTATCTACTGCACCCGTGTCTGTGATGTGGAAGAGATGCGCGATTACTTAATTGAAGATTGTGATATCGAGGCTGATGAGATTGCCATCTGCCACAGCAAATTATCCAACCGAGCGAAGCAGGAGCAGCGCTTTCGTTCCGGCAAGGCGCACATCATGATTGCAACTTCTGCGTTCGGTATGGGCGTGAATATCCCGGATATTCGTCTGATTATCGTCTCTCAGCTTCCATTCAGCGCAGCGTCGTTCTATCAGATGGCAGGCAGAGCCGGGCGCGACGGCAGACGTGCAAAGGCGCTGCTGCTCTGGAATGACGCTGACTTTCAGATGAACCTCGACATTATCTCGCACACAGATGATCGTGCGGTTGAAGCTGTCAATGAGCTGTATGCAATCTGCGAGTCATCGGATGATCTGCATGATGCCGTAATCGGCTGCTTTGCGAAGGACAGTGAGTGAAATGGACTTTCGATATGGTATCCACACGATTGAATTATTTCACAGAGTGTCTAAGAAGGACTTTAACAAGGTGTTTCAGCATCTAAAAAGTGTGAATTTCGGCAGTTTTTATCCGGACACGACATATCATTCCGAGAAAGGTCTGACGAAGTATATCTGCACTTCTTACTGCAATCAGGGCGTGGTGCTTTATCTGTACCAGCAGGTACGCCGCAAGAATAAAACAACGAAAAATCTCGCATCTTTTATTCATTTTCGACTCAATCCGCATACTTTGCTGCATGGAGAGTATGTGCCCAAGAAGGTATTCCAAGCGAAAGAGAATCAGCTGAAATCGCTTGATAAGGAAATGACCAAGCTGCTGCATGAAATCGGTCTGAACTGCGATTTTGAGCAGCTGACGCTTTCACGCATTGACTGCTGTCTGGACTACTTTCCCGATTCGCAGGACTGGGTTGACGAGGCACTGCGTGTCATTCGCCGCAGTCCGTACATGAAACAGTACAAGCTGTGCACATTCGGTAAAGAATTCTCAAATCGTAAGAAAAAGAACGCACATTCGTGGCGGATTTGCTGCAAAACGACCACATTGACGGTCTATGACAAGACATTTCAGCTGATGGAGGAGGATTTGCTCGAGAACTACGATGCACCAATGCTGCGATTTGAAGTGTCCCGCTCGGGCGCGAAGTTCAAGCGCGGACTGTCTGAGCAGGTTAAGGGCAGCAACAAGAAAATCCTGAAAACTGTCATGGACGAGTCCGAGGACACCATCCGTTCTTATATGGAAATGCTGCACGCAGACCTGCCGTTTGTGCGGTATTCGGACTGTATGGCGAAGATTGAGACCGTGAAACATGCTTCAACTCGTAAAAATATGCGGCTGCTTGTCGAAAAGCTGTCCGACTGCAAAAGTTATGCACAGGCTGTGAAAAACAGCGAGCTGTCCGAAAGTCAGCTGCGCACCGTGCGCAAGCAGTTTGAAAAACTCGGCATTCAGCCGATTACATTGAAGGATAAATCAGAGATCGAAGAATTGAAATTTGTTCTATAAATCACGAAACCCATGCCTTTTCAATAGAATTGGCATGGGTTTTGATTATCATTTTTGAAATGAAATCACTAACATAGCTATAAGATGGCATGAATTGCGGTGAACTGTGATCTGTGCTGTCAAATCTTATATGTAAAAGGATGATTTTTATGAAGTATCTGGATTATCGCGGAATGAAAGAGTTTTATACCATCGACGAGGTCTGCCGACAGTTTGAAATCAGCAAGCAGGAGCTCAAACACTGCGCGGACAAGTACAGCATTCAGCCGCAGGAGGATCAGTACGGCAACTGGGGATTCCGCAAGGTTCTGGTGCGAGAGCTGCACAATTTTATCTACAAGGAGCAGTATAATCAGCCTCGCACTTTGCCGCAGTCCGATTCGAGGAAGGACCCGTGGGCATGAGGAACGACGAAATTCTGACCGTCAAGGAAGTCGCTGACCTGCTCAAAACAACGCGCCAGCAGGTCCGCAAGATGATCGCCAACGAAGAACTCCCGGCCGTAAAGGTCGGCCGGGAGTGGAGAGTGCTCAAAGCGGGGATTATGGAGTTTTTTGAGCAGAATATCTGAGTTGCTATCTTAATGAATATGAAACGATGAAATGCAGTTAGCATACCTGATACAGACGCTTGAACGTGATAATGGCTTGTTCGCGAGAGTAATTGCCTTTAGGGGTAAAGACGCCACTTGAGGTACCGTTCATAACACGTGCATTTCCGGTCTGGCATGCAGTGATGAACTGCACGCCTTCTTTTGCCCAATTCGATATATGTGACATATCGTTAAAGGTGATACTGGTGCTGTTGGGCACGATTAGTCCAAGTACCTTAGCTGTTTTCATCAGCATAGTAGCAGCCTGTTCTCGGGTGATTCGATTATTAGGACCGAATTTACCGTTTCCATAACCATTGACAATACCTAGTGCATTGATAACAGCAACATCGGCATCATCACAATCGGAAAATGCGTTATAATTTACGGATACATTCTGTTCCTGTGTTAGAGCCAAAATATTTTTTCCGGTTTTTTGTTCCAGCATATTTACGGCCAGATGACAGAATTCCTGTCGTGTGATGGACTGCTGATATTTATCTGCCAAGTTGTCAGGAACAAGCTGTAAATTGAGGGCTTCGTTTACTTCGGCCTGTGCCCAGGTGGAAGGCTTGCCGTAAATGCGTTCAGGCAGCTTAATATTTTCTACATTATCTATCAGTTCATCGCCGTCCCATCTGAGTACGGTGCCATCGCTTTTCAAGGCGCTGCAGCGTAAATATTCAGCTGATATGGAAACTACATGATCAGCGATTTTACGAGGCAGATTGCCTCCTTCTACTTCGTGTCCGTTGACGGCACCCCATCTGTAAACATCGCCGTTGTTCGTTAACGCTAGAGCAAAATCTTTACCGGCACAGACAGATTTCACATTTGACATGATCTGAACAGGAGTGACGGAGCTGTTGTAAGTTCCGTTGCCTAACTGACCAAGGTTATTATCACCCCAGCTCCATAAGGTGTAGTCATCCTTGACTGCAACAAAGAAGGTGTCGCCGCCAGAGGCTGCAATAACATGATCCATTACCTTGGTCGGTGTACTGCCATAGCAAACGCCATCGGGAGCTTCGCCATAATTTTTGTTTCCATTTCCCCATATCCATAATGAACCATCGGTTTTAATTGCCATAGAACTAATGGCACACGCGACGGCATCTTGAACATCGGTCATTAAAAGCGTTGGTGTTTGGGTATTGTATAGATTTGAGAGCTGGTTGCTGCTGTTATCTCCCCAACCCCAAAGGGTATTATCTGTTTTCACTGCCAGCATATGTACTGTACCACAGCTGACAGATACGATATCTGATAGGATTTTCTGGGGATATGCAGTAGAATCGCTGCGTCCAAGCTGATAATATTCATTATTGCCCCAGGTTAAAAGTGAACCATCCTTAAGAATAACAGCATAAGCCGCCATATAACTTGGTTCATCAGTCGTTGCGATTGACATAGCTCCCGAGATATCATCTACAGTATCAAACGGAGAAATGTAGTTTGGAATCCGAACGGTGTCATCCTGATTGATATACATCAGGCATCCAGCCATCGTGCGAGTCTGTCGGTTGGCAAAAGCACAATCTGCTGCCTGCGCAGTGGCCAACATACTGCATGCAGCTAATGTTCCGCATAAAAGTCGTTTCATTTTATGAAGCCTCCTAAGATGACAGTTATTCATATCGGGCGATAATCTGTTCGGGCGTTAATGCCTCGGACAGATCTCTTGTATCAACCAGCGTTGCGACATTAGAAAAAGTACGTTCCCACCAGAACATGTCCGTAGTCAATGTGCTGCCATCAATGGTGCATGTCAGATGTTTTCCGTTCAAAGATTGCTCACCTGGATCGTCGTAAGAGTAATTGGGAAAATCTGTTCGCGCAATACCGGTTACCTGGATTGCAGATCCATAATCATCGGCCCAACTGGTTTGAAAATTGCTGTCATCACAATTCACACCAGTAGAAAATACAAAGTATTTGTTATATTCAGTACGTAAAATATCGACGTTGGTAATTTGACCGTCCGTAATGGTGACGGAAAAGAGTCCAGGATGTTCATCAGCGTCTGAATAGGCATTTAGCCGTTCGGCGGAATACAAACGCCATTCGTTTTTACCTTCCGGCATTGTCGTATTATCATCGAAGCACATTCCGTAATAAGACCAACCAACGTAGTCACGATACATCATTTCTTCATCTGTGGATTCTCCATCAAACGTATCAGGAACATATTGCAGAATATATAAGGTATTGGTGGCTTGGGTATCTAATCCATCTGCGGGACCAACAGCGCCAGCATAGCGGTAAAATGCCATCGGTACATCTTGAGGTATATAGGTATAATCTTTATATTCAGATGGTATATCATTAGTATTCAGATAGTATTCTTCTAATTTGAATTTATCTGCGGATGCGTCTACTGGAAATTCCAGTGGATTGTTAATCAGATTGATTTCAGACATCATTTCCGCAACGCGAGGTTTGCCTGCCGGTTTTGAGGTATAGTTGTCAAGTGTGCAGTCTTCCATGATCCAACCGCCCTGCGAATAGAGTTTATACACTGCACTGCCGCTGCCAGTATACTTGTGGATGCCATTAGAAGCGGTAAAATCAAACCAAACGCTATCGTAGCCTGTATCTTCCTTGGTATTACGTTTTTCGATTGTTAATGTGTTGATTTCATATGGTAAACACTGATTGGTGTCATCGGCACTTTTGTAACTTTGGAGCCATTGAGTAGAAATATCGTACTTGTCGGAGAGTAAATCTTCCATAATTGTATTTTCGTCAGGCGGTTTTGGGCTTCCGCAGGCTGACAGAGATAAGATGATTGTACCAAGCATGATGCCGCAAAGAACCTTCTTCATAAATGTCCCTCATTTCGTGATATTTGTGTGGCGCAATGCTATCTATAGACATTATTATACAATACCTATAGCCATTTGCGCAATACTAATTGTCAAGATAGTCTAATATCAAAGGGCAGGTGACGATGATGTATTGCGAAGTTAATGTAGGCGAGCGAATCCGATATTTCCGAAATTTACGCGGCTGGAGCCAGGAAACGCTGGCTTTACAGGCGGAAATCAATCCGGCTTTTCTCGGGCATTTAGAGCGCGGACTGAAAAGTCCGACGATAAAAACACTGGAAAAGATCGTACGAGCGCTCGACATTTCACTGGCGGAGCTGTTCGCCGATCCGCAGCCGGTGAATAACGCAAAAGATGCCGTCATCGCACAAGTGTGTGACCAGATCCGCGACCTCCCGCTCGAAAGCATCGAGCGGATCAACGTGATCGTGCGGAATGTTCTGGCGATTGAAAAGTAATTTACAGGTATATTATAGCAAATAAGGTGGACAGAGATTGTCCACCTTTGATTTTATATAAAAAGATAGAGGAGTCTGCATACCGCAGACTCCTCCGTGAAAAAGAGAGAGATGGATAGTGTCAAAAATTACTTAGCAGCCAGACGGCGAGCCTTAGCAGCCATGCGCTCACGGGTAACGTCGAGCAGTACGGCGCCGATGATAACCAGGCCGAGTACGAGGTTCTGTACTGCCGAAGAAACGGACAGCAGGGAGAAGCCGTTACGCAGAACAGCGATGATCAGCGCGCCGAGCATGGTACCAACCATGGTGCCCTTGCCGCCCATGAAGGATGCGCCGCCGATGATGCAGGCTGCGATTGCGTCGGTATCGTACGGCTGGATTGCGTTAACGCCGTTGCAGATACCGGAACGACCGATGGAAACGATACCAGCCAGAGCTGCCATGAAACCGGACAGGGTGTA
>NZ_BMQH01000013.1:0-91683 GCF_014648015.1 Butyricicoccus faecihominis | reverse complement strand
ACAGTAGTTAAGCTCGTTTACGGTGACAATACTTGGCTGGCGACGGCCCGGGAAGATAACTCAACGCCTACATCTAAGCAGCAACGAAAGTTGCTGCTTTTTCTATACTACTGAGAGGAAAACGCCGATGTATCAGTATATTTTATTTGATTTAGACGGTACGCTCACTGATTCCCGCGAGGGTATCACCAAATCGGTGCAGTATGCGCTGGATAAAATGGGCATCCACGAGCCGGAGCTCAAGCCGCTGGAGCGCTTTATCGGTCCGCCACTGTACGACGAATTCCGCCGCAGCTACGGCTTCGATGACGCCGAGGCAAAGCAGGCAATCGAGTTCTACCGTGAGCGATTCGGTGTGATCGGCTGGAAGGAGAACATGCTCTACAATGGAATTCCGGAGTTGCTGAAGACCCTGACGGACGCCGGAAAGACTCTGTCTACCGCATCGTCCAAACCGGCGTTTTTCATTGATAAAATCGTCAAATACTTTGATATTGCGCAGTATTTCACCGTGGTTTCCGGTGCAACGCTGGATGGCACGATCGGCACAAAGGCACAGGTCACACAGCAGGCGCTCGACCGTTTGCAGGTGCAGGATCTGTCACAGGCTGTACTGGTCGGTGACCGCCTGCACGATGTGGAAGGTGCGAAGCAATGCGGTATTGACTGCATCGGCGTGACGTTCGGCTTTGGCGGCCGAGAGGAGCTGGAGGACGCAGGCGCGAAGCATGTAGTCGACCGCACGGAGGAACTGCTGCCGCTGCTGCTCTGAATTTCCATAAAAAGCTGTCTTTTGAGACAGCTTTTTTGCGTTTTCGGGCAGAGAAAACCGCGCAAAAATCTGCAAATTATGCAGGTTTTCTCTCCTATTATGGGGCACATTGTGCTATAATATAAACTGAATAAAAGTGCATTGAAAGGAGTTCTCTCCGTGGCAGATATTACCGTACAAAACCTGACCAAATATTATGGCGATCGCCTGATCCTGAAGGACATTTCCTTCGACATTCAGCCGGGCGAAAAGGTTGCTATTTTAGGCGCAAACGGCGCTGGAAAGACCACTTTACTCAATATTTTGACCGGTCGGCTGTCGTATGACGGCGGCCATGTTGCATTCGGACAGGGACGAACTGCTGGTGTCATCGACCAGATGCCGGACTTCCCGCCGGAATCCACCGTGGAGGACATCCTCCGGCTGGCATTCAAGGAATCCGATGAGGTCGCGGCGGCGATGGATGCGCTAACCGACAAAATGACCCGCAAGCCGGACGATGCCTCGCTGCTCAAACGCTACGCGCAGCTGGAAACCCGGCTGGAGATTCTCGGCGGCTACAACCGCGATTACGAGATCGACCGCGTGTGCAACGGCCTTGAGATCGCACAGGAGATGCGTTCGCAGCGGTTTGAGCTGCTCTCCGGCGGCGAAAAAACGCGCATCAACCTCGCGCGCATTATTCTGGAGCAGACCGATGTGCTGCTGCTGGATGAGCCGACCAACCACCTTGACATGGATGCGGTGGACTGGCTGGGCAATTACCTCGAGAATTACCGCGGTACGGTGCTCATTATCTCGCATGACCGCTGGTTCATCGACCAGTGCTGCGACCGCGTGATCGAGATTCACGACTGCACCTGCGATTTTTACAACGGCAATTACTCGTACTACGCGGTCGAGCGCGAACGCCGCCGTGAGGAACAGCTCAAGCACCACGAGCACGAGCTGGCTGAGAAAAAACGTCTGGAGGCGACCGCGCGCTCCATGCACGAGCACGGCACCGAGCATCTGGCGAAGCGTGCCGCTTCCATCGAGAAGCGCATTGCGCGCATGAAAGTCACTGACCGGCCCAAGACCGACAAGAAAATGACGGTCACGTTTGGCGACCCGAACTACGAAACCGAAGAAGTGCTCAAGGTCCGAGATATTACGAAAAGTTATGACAGCCGGGAGATATTACACAACGTATCGTTCAACATCCGCAACCGCGAGCGTGTCGCGCTGCTGGGCGCGAACGGCGCGGGCAAGACGACCATGCTCAAGATTCTGCTGGGCGAGGAAGTGCCGGACAGCGGCGTGATCCGCAAGGGTGTGGGCCTCAAACCGGCCTATCTGCCGCAGCAGGTGCATTTCGCCAACCCGCACCGCAACCTGATCGACACGCTCATCTATGACAAGAACGTGTCCATGCAGGTGGCGCGAAATCGCCTCGGTTCGTTCCAGTTTACCGGTGAAACCCAGCTGAAAACCGTGGATATGCTGTCCGGCGGTGAGAAAAGCCGCCTGCGGCTGTGTGAGCTGATGTACGATCCGCTCAATCTGCTCATCCTCGACGAGCCGACCAACCACCTTGACCTTGCCTCGCGCGAATGGATTGAGGAGGCGGTTGAGGCGTTCGACGGCACGCTGCTGTTTGTTTCGCATGACCGCTACTTCGTCGAGCGCTTTGCAACCCGCGTGCTCTACCTCGAAAACGGTTACCTGACCGACTTTATCGGCTCGTACAGTGCGTTCCTCGACTGGCGCGCCAAGGGCGGCGGCGCACTGCCGGAAGCGGCGCCCGCACCGGCGCCCAAAAAGAAAAAGGCCGCCGTCCCGACACTGGACGACGTACCCAAGCCGCCCGAAAAGCCCAAGCGCACCGGCGGCACAAAGAATCTGCAAAAGCTGCTGAACACGCTTGAGCGCGAGATTTCACAGCTGGAAACGCAGTCGTCCGACCTCGAACAGCAGATGGTGGACGCGGCATCGGATTCCGGCAAGCTGCTCGAACTGATGACCGAAAAGGAAGACTGTGACGAAAAACTCGCCGCAAAAATGGACGAATGGGAAGCCGTCGCGGCCGAACTGGAGGAACTGCAATGAAAGAAAAAAGGGTATGGATAGGGCTTGCGACGCTGTTTGCCATCATCGGCGCGCCGCAGCTGTTCTGGAAGCCGTCGCGGTTCGGCGGTATTTTCCTGTTAGCGCTTGCCATCGGCTGTATGGGGGAATGGCTGATGCTTTGCGGACGCGAAAAGCATAAGGCGTGCCGCATTTTGTCGCGCGTGGGACGCGTACTGTTTGCATTGTTCGTGCTGTCGTTTGCGGCGGTGCAGGTGTTTGTGATCGGCATAGCATTCGACGAGGATGACCCGTCAGCTGCGCCGCAGGCGGATTGCTATCTGGTGCTGGGTGCGCTCGTCAATCCGAACGGACAGCCGTCGGCGGCTCTGGCGGCACGATGCGATACGGCAATCGCGGTGCTGAACGTCAATCCGGGCAGCCAGGCCATCCTGTGCGGCGGTCAGGGCGGCGATGAGCCGTGTACCGAAGCTGCAGCCATGCGGGATTACATGATCTCGCACGGCGCAGACGCAGAACGGCTGATCCTGGAGGACAAGTCGAGCACGACCATCCAGAATATCGCCAACGCAAAAAAGCTGCTGCCCGAGGGCGCAGCTGTTGCCGTAATTACAAATGATTATCATCTTGCCCGTGCACGCCGCCTGCTGGCGCATGCCGGTCTGGGCGACGCAGGCGTTCCCGCGAAAACGCCGTATCCGGGGCAGTGGATGGCGGTAAGGTGCCGCGAATACTGCTCCATCATGGGCTTGATGTTCACCGGACGCTGGTAAACGCAATTTTGATGAATTTTCCGTGCTTCACACGATTTGGAGATAGAATATGTTTGAAAAACTGAAAGTCTTAGCGGCGCGGCTGGACGAGCTGGAAATGCGGCTTTCCGCGCCGGATTTATACGACGACCCCGACCGGGCGGCCAAGCTGCTGCGCGAGCGCAACGAGCTCGAGCCGATCGTCACCGCGTTCCGCGAATACGAGCAGGCACAGCGCACGCTCGCGGACGCGACCGAAATGCTGTCCGACCCGGACATGAAGGAGCTGGCGCAGGAGGAGCTGCAGCAGGCGAAAAGCGACATTGCCCGTATGGAGGACGAACTGAAAATCCTGCTGCTGCCCAAGGACCCGAACGACGAGAAGAATATCTACGTTGAGATTCGCGGCGGTGCAGGCGGCGAGGAAAGCGCGCTGTTTGCCGCTGACCTCTACCGCATGTATACGATGTACGCCGACAAGCGCGGCTGGCAGACCGAGGTCATGAACAAATCCGAGACCGAACTCGGCGGCTATAAGGAAATCGTGTTCCGCGTGGCAGGCGACAAGGTGTACTCGCGGCTCAAGTTCGAGAGCGGCGTACACCGCGTGCAGCGTGTGCCCGAGACCGAAAGTCAGGGCCGCGTTCACACCTCGACAACCACCGTGGCTGTCCTTCCCGAAGCGGAAGAACTCGACTTCTACATCGACCCGAAGGATTTACGCATCGACACGTTCCGCGCATCCGGTGCGGGCGGTCAGCACATCAATAAGACCTCATCGGCTATCCGTGTCACCCATATTCCGACAAATACGGTCGTAGAGTGCCAGGATGAGCGCAGCCAGCACAAAAACAAGGACAAGGCGCTGTCCGTTCTGCGTTCGCGGCTGTACGAGGCCGAGGTGGAAAAGCAGCGTGCGGCCATCGCCGCCGACCGAAAAAGCCAGGTCGGCACCGGCGACCGTTCGGAGCGCATCCGCACCTACAATTTCCCGGAGAATCGCGTGTCCGATCACCGCATCAAGCTGACCATCTACAAGCTGGATCAGTTCCTGAACGGCGATATGGACGAGATTTTAGACGCACTCATCGCGGCTGACACAGCGGAAAAGCTGAAAGAGCAGAGCGAAATGTAGCCTTAGAACTGGATTTCGTCATCCTCATTGTCCCAATCGTCCCACTTGTCCTCGGTCTGGCTCTCCAACTCAGCATTCAGATCGGACATATCGCCGAACTCTACGCGGCATATAATTTTCGTGCAGGTGGTGAACAGCACGCGGACGTAAAACCGCTTGGGCACGCGCTCGTAAATGCGCGATGCGCTTTCCGTGCCGCCGGCCTTGGTCTGCGGGCTGTTGGCAATGTAGCCGACCTTGCCGATGTACGGCAGAAACGCGCGGATGGCATCACTGTCATACGGGTTGCTCGGCTCCTTGATGCATCGGATAAGATTGCCGATCTTGAACGGTTCGAGGCCGTAATAGTGATTAAAGCCTGTTATCGTGACGAAAATGTTCTTGTTCTTTGCCATGCGAAGCACTCCTTTCTTTTATAATTGGAGTATAGCATGGTGAATGTACGATAAACCTCTCTTTGGTGGGAAACAAGGGTCACAGACCCTTATAATAAAAGGAGGATTTTCATGTTAAGAAGTGGTGTAATTTTACTTGTTCTGGGCATCGCCGTATTTCTTGCGGCGAGTGTGCAGCTGTTTCGCGGCGGGACGAAGAAAGTCCACTGGTGTATTTCGTGCGTGCTGGCAATCCTGCTCGTGGGGAGCGGGATTTGGAACGCAAACCGTTATTTTGACCTCGGTATCGGCGTGCCAAAGACGTTTTCTGCGGAAAACTGGGCGAAAACCGCACCGAGCCAGCGGCATTTCATGGTCAGCGACCTGCAGGACAGCATCGAACTTGTCGGCATGAGCGCAGACGAGGTGCGTGAGCTGCTCGGCACGCCGGACTATACAGACACCGATACCTGCCTTTCGTACCTCATTGCACAGCCGTTTGATGAGGTAACGCTCGACCTGACGCTGGAAAACGGCATCGTCACCAAAGTGGAAGAAAAAGACCATTGATATCATAAATGGAAGTGTAAACTGATGAAAACAACTCTTTTGACACCGGAAACCGACGAAAACGCGGTAAAAACCGCCGCAGAACTGATTCGAGCGGGCGAGGTCGTCGGCATGCCGACCGAAACCGTATACGGCCTTGCGGCGAATGCGCTGAACGGCGAGGCGGTAAAGAAAATTTTCCTTGCGAAAGGCCGTCCGCAGGATAACCCGCTGATCGTCCACATCGCGGATTTCGAGCAGATTTACGACCTGTGTCCGGCGGTTCCGCCGCAGGCAAAGCAGCTTGCCGAGGCGTTCTGGCCGGGTCCGCTGACCATGATCGTGCCCAAGGGCGACTGCATTCCGGACGAGGTTTCGTGCGGACTGGACACCGTGGGCATCCGCCTGCCGTCGCACCCGATGGCGCGTGCGCTGATTCGGGAGAGCGGCGTACCGCTGGCGGCTCCGTCCGCGAATACGTCCGGCAGACCGTCCACGACCACGGCGGCGCACGTCATGCATGATATGGACGGCAAGATTGCGGCTGTATTGGACGGCGGCGCGTGCGGCGTCGGCGTGGAGAGCACGGTAATCACACTCGCGCTCGAGCGTCCGCGTCTGCTGCGTCCGGGCGGCATCACGCTCGAACAGCTGCGCTCGGTGCTCGGCGAGGTGGATGTTGACCGCGCGCTGTACGAGAAGATCGGGGATGACGTGAAGGTGTCGGCGCCCGGCATGAAATACCGGCATTATGCGCCGAAAGCGCCCGTAACGGTCGTGCGCGGCGATCCGCAGGACACGGCAAAGTACATTGCAGCGCATATCGGGGACTCCACCGGCGTACTGTGCTTTGATGAGTACAAGAATATGTTCCCGAACTGCATCGTGGAGTGCTTCGGCTCGAGGGACGATCTCGGTGCACAGGCGCGCGAGGTATTCGACCGCCTGCGGGCGTTCGATGATACCAGCGTAACGCAGATTTGGGCGCAGTGCCCCTCAGATGAAGGTCTCGGTCTTGCAGTGGCGAACCGTATCAAGAAAGCGGCGGGGTTTTCGGTGGTGGAGGTTTAACATGGCTATTCCGAAATATGATGAAATGTATGCGGATTTTTTGCGTGTATTAGCAGATAATCGAATACATAGCCTATCTGATATACAGGATGCGATTGCTAAAAAACGTCATCTGACAGAGGATGAATTGGCGGAGAGGGCACCTAACAAACCGGGAACTGTGTTCAGCAATAGAGTAGCTTGGACAAAGGCATATCTGATGAAAGCAGAGTTGATTTGTTCTGCGAAGCGTGGTTATTGCCGAATCACAACAGATGGGCAAAAACTCCTTTCCAAACGCTTGAAAAAGATAGATAATACGGTTTTAAGCCGCTATAAAGGATTTACAGAATATCTGAATTCTGAAAAAGTTCAAGATGAAAATGTTGAATTACGTTGTGAAAGTCCCCAAAGCGACGTACAACCTTTGATAGATGAAGCACCGGATGAACTGATTACAAAAGCAGTTGATACACTAAACAAATCGCTGGCTGATGAATTGCTTCAAGAGATTATGGAACAAACGCCGGCATTTTTTGAATGGTTGGTGCCATACTTGTTGGGTAAAATGGGATATGGCGTTTCAGAACGAGATCTCAGCAAAATAAGCCATCAATCGCGTGATGGTGGCATAGATGGCGTGATTCGGCAAGATAAATTGGGCTTTAGTAAAATCTATATTCAAGCGAAAAGATGGGACCCGCAAGTGGTAGTAGGCCGCCCGGAACTGCAAAAATTTTATGGTGCCTTACCGAGCGGGACTGCACACGGATTGTTTATCACAACAGCACGGTTTTCGGATGATGCGAAAAAATATGCTGAAAATAGAGGAAACATTGTTTTGGTGGATGGGATACGCTTGGTCAATCTGATGATTGAACATAATGTTGGCGTTTCGGTTGAGACACAATATGTGATAAAAAAGATAGATTCGGACTTCTTTAAGGGAGAATAATCAGGAAGTGAAACTAATGAAAATCATCGGCTTGACCGGCGGCAGCGGCACCGGCAAAGGCACGGTTGCCGCGCGTATGCGCGCTCTCGGGGCAGGCTGGGTGGACGCGGATGCCGTCTACCGCACGCTCTGCGCGGAGAACCGCGAAATGCTGTCCGCGCTCGATACCGCCTTCGGCGGCGTAACCGACGCGAACGGCGTACTTGACCGTCCGAAACTCGCGAAAATCGTGTTTTCCGACCTTGCAAAGCTGCAGCAGCTCAACGAAATCACCACACCGTATATTCGCACGGCTTCGCTCGAGGCCATCCGCGCGCAGAGCGCGTGTCCAATCGTGCTGTACGATGCGCCGACCCTGTTTGAAGCCGGTGCGGATGACTTCTGCGACAAAATCATCGCTGTGCTCGCGCCGCACGACACGCGCGTTGCCCGTATCATCGAGCGGGACGGTCTGTCCGATGAAGCCGCACGCGCCCGCATCGATGCGCAGCCGAACGACGCGTTTTACCGCGAAAAATGCGATTTTATCATCGAAAACAACGGCGATCTCGATGCACTCTATCGGGACACCGATGCTTTATACAGTCAACTCATTAAGTGATTCGGATTAAAAAAGGAGAATGCAACATGACTTCCGAACAGCTTTTTTACGACAAAAAGACCGGCTTTGACCGTCTGACCGACGAGGACAAGCAGGGCATTCAGACCTACGCCGAGGGTTACAAAAAATTCCTCGACGAGAGCAAAACCGAGCGTGACGCTGTGCTGGAAATCGCCCGCATGGCTGAGAGCAAGGGCTTCCGTGCCTGGACGCGTGACGACACGCTTCGTCCGGGCGACAAGATCTACCGCATCAACCGCCACAAGGGCATCATGCTGGCTGTTATTGGTGAAAAGAGCCTCGCCGAGGGTGTGCGCCTGACCGCCGCGCACCTCGATGCACCGCGCGTTGACATCCGCACCGTGCCGCTGTACGAGGACAACGGCATGGCGTTCTTCAAGACCCACTACTACGGCGGCATCAAGAAGTACCAGTGGACGGCCATTCCGCTCGAGCTGCGCGGCGTTGTCTGCGTGTGCGAGAACGGCGAGGTCAAGCGCGTGCAGGTGCGCGTAGGCGACAAGCCGACCGACCCGAAGTTCGTTATCACCGACCTGCTCCCGCACCTTGCAACCGAGCAGATGACCCGCAAGGCGACTGAGGTCATCAAGGGCGAGGGTCTGAACATCCTCATCGGCTCGGTTCCGAGCGAAACCGTGGACGAAAAGTGCAGCGAGAAGATCAAACTCGCCATCATGGAGCACCTCAACCGCGAGTACGGCATGACCGAAGCGGATTTCCTGTCTGCAGAGCTGTGCTGCGTTCCGGCGTTTGACGCCTGCGACATCGGCTTTGACCGCTCGTTTGTCGGCGCGTACGGCCACGACGACCGCGTTTGCTCCTACCCGGCGGCAACCTCTCTGTTCGACCTGACCGAGACTCCGGCACATACCGGCGTCTGCCTGCTGGTGGACAAGGAGGAGATCGGCTCGGACGGCGTAACCGGCATGCAGTCCCGCGCGTTCGACACCTTTATGGCCGACCTCTGCCGCGCCCAGGACGTGCTGCTCGACGAGTGCTTTGAGAACTCGGTCTGCCTGTCTGCCGACGTTTGCAACGCCTTTGACCCCAACTATCCGGAGGTCTCCGAGAAGCGCAACGATGCGCGCGCAAACTGCGGCTTCGCGCTCGTCAAGTACACGGGCGCACGCGGCAAGTCCGGCACCTCGGATGCAACCGCTGAGCTGATGGCGCGCATCCGCTGCATCTTTGACAAGGCGGGCGTTATCTGGCAGACCGGTCAGCTTGGCAAGGTTGATCAGGGCGGCGGCGGCACGGTTGCCATGTACCTCGCAAACCGCAACATTGACACCGTAGACGCAGGCGTTCCGGTGCTCTCCATGCACGCACCGTTCGAGTGCATTGCCAAGCTGGATCTGTATATGGCATACAAGGGCTTTGGTGCGTTCTACCGCGATTAAACGAGATAAAACGGAGGTTTTACCATGCTGTTGATTCAAAACGGACGGGTTCTCGACCCGTATACGCAGATGGATGCGCTGTGTGATGTGCTGATCGGTGACGACGGCGTTATCGCGCAGGTGGCAGAGCACATCGACGCGCCCGCGGGCTGCACGGTGTATGACGCGAGCGGGCTGACGGTATCTCCCGGCTTTGTGGACGGCCATGTGCACTTCCGCGATCCGGGTCAGACCCAGAAAGAGGACGTGCTGACCGGTGCAGCGGCGGCAGCCGCGGGCGGCTATGCCACGGTAATCTGCATGGCGAACACCGTGCCGACCTGTGACACACCCGAGATCATCCGCTACGTTACCGACAAGGCGAAGGACTGTCCGGTGCAGGTTTTGCAGGCAGGCTCGGTCACCAAGGGCCTGAAAGGGCAGGAGCTGACCGACTTTGACGCACTGCTCGAAGCGGGCGCGCCGTGCCTGACCGATGACGGCATCAATCTGACGAGTGCGGCGCTGTGCCGCACCGCCATGGCGGAAGCCGCCAAGCGCGGCACGCTGCTCTCCTTCCACGAGGAGGAGCCGTCGCTCGTGCCGTCCCCGGGTGTGAACTACGGCTCGGCGGCCGCCAAGCATTTCGGCGTACCGGGCGCAATGGCGAGCGCGGAATCTGCAATGATCGGCCGTGACATTGCGCTGGCGCTCGATACCGGCGCACGGGTGCTGTTCCAGCACGTTTCGTCCGCGCAGTCTGTCGCGCTCATTCGGGCGGGCAAGGCGATGGGCGCGAAGATTTACGCCGAGGTCACGCCGCATCATCTGTCGCTGACCGAGGATGATGTGCCGGCACACGGCACTTATGCGCGCATGAATCCGCCGCTCCGCAAGGAGGCTGACCGTCAGGCGCTGATTGCGGCTCTGGCGGACGGCACCATCGACATGGTGGCAACCGACCATGCGCCGCACACCGCGGAGGAGAAGGCCCGCGAGTTCGCAAAGGCGCCGTCCGGCATCACCGGCCTGGAAACCGCATTCTCGGTGTGCAATACTTACCTCGTTCAGACCGGCAAGCTCACGCCGATGCAGCTTGTTGACCGCATGAGCAAGGCTCCTGCCGAGATTTACGGTCTGACCGACCGTGCTGTGCAGGCAGGCAATTTCGCCCGTCTGGTGCTGCTGGACTGGGATACCGAGAAGGTATACGAAACGTATAAATCCAAGGGAATCAACACGCCGTATACCGGTAAAAAACTCACCGGTTCGCCGAAGGCGATCGTTACCGGCACGAAAGTTACCGAATAAAGCCTGAAAAGGGACCCGAGAGGGTCCCTCGAGGCTGTCAAAAAACTATCGTTTTTCGAACAGCCTTTCGCTCGAAACCACGCTTTCGAGCGAATACTGAAGAAAAACCGCGCCCTGCGGGCACATTTTTTCTTCCCTTGTATAAATTCCGAGATACATGCTCCCGGAATTTATGAATTTGCTTCGCAAATTCTATTTTATGCGTGCTACCGCACGAAACGTAAAAATTAAAATAATACTTTTTTGACAGACTGAAGGGACCCGAGAGGGTCCCTCTTTGACATTCTGCGCGGAAGCAAAAAACTTGCGAAAAAATTTTGCAAAACCTATTGACAAATAAGCTGTATCCGCGCTATAATATACAAGCTGATTGCGATAAACCATCCAAACAGCGTGTGCCAGCATTTTATATTCCTCAATAGCTCAGTTGGTAGAGCATGCGGCTGTTAACCGCAGGGTCGTTGGTTCGAGTCCAACTTGAGGAGCCACTTTATAGGGGTATAGCTCAGCTGGTAGAGCATCGGTCTCCAAAACCGAGTGCCGTGGGTTCGATCCCTACTGCCCCTGCCAATGCTGCTATAGCTCAGTCGGTAGAGTGCATCCTTGGTAAGGATGAGGTCACCAGTTCAAATCTGGTTAGCAGCTCCATGAAGAACCGCTTTTAGGCGGTTCTTTTTTTATGAAATTTTTCAAATAAGGGAGAAAACAGGTATGAAGCTGCGAAACTCTTTGCTCCTGCTGTTGACGGCCACCATCTGGGGTGTGGCGTTCGTGGCGCAGAGCGTCGGCATGCAGTATGTCGGCCCGTTCACCTTTGTGTTCGCGCGCAACGTCATCGGCGGACTGGTCCTGCTGCCGGTCATCGCGGTGTTGGGCAAAAGCGGCGGCCCGCATCCGAAGCAAGCGCCCGAGGAGCACCGCAAAGCCCGCAAAACGCTCGTTATCGGCGGTATGTGCTGCGGCACGGCGCTGTGCGCGGGCAGCATCACCCAGCAGTTCGCGCTGCTGTATACGCCAGTCGGCAAGGCCGGATTCCTCACCGCGTGCTACATCCTGATCGTGCCGCTGCTCGGCCTGCTGTTCGGCCGCAGATGCGGTGTGAAGCATTGGTGCGGCGTTGCGCTGGCAATGGCCGGGCTGTACTTCCTGTGCATGACGGGCGGCAGCTTCGGCTTCGCGATGGGCGACCTCATCGGTCTGTCGTGTGCGCTGCTGTTCTCCATCCATATCACAGTCATCGACCATTTTTCACCGATGGTGGACGGCGTGAAGATGTCCTGCATCCAGTTTTTCTTCTGTGCGATCTTATCGGGCATCGGTATGCTGATCTTCGAGCAGCCGAGCTTCGCGAACATCCTTGCCGCGTGGAAGCCGATTCTGTACGCAGGCGCGATGTCGTCCGGCGTGGGCTATACCCTGCAGATTGTCGGTCAAAAGGGCATGAACCCGGCGGTAGCATCGCTTATCATGAGTCTGGAGTCGGTTATCTCGGTTATCGCAGGCTGGCTTATTCTCGGTCAGGCGCTGTCCGGCCGAGAGATTTTCGGCTGTGTGCTGATGTTTGGCGCTATCGTGCTGGCACAGCTGCCGGAACGGAAAAAACAGAGCGTATAATGCAAAAGACAGACGGAGAGACGGTTATTTACCGTCTCTGAGGCTGTCGAAAAACTAACGTTTTCCGAGCAGCCTCTCGCTCGAAACCACGCTTTCGAGCGAAACCGAAGAAAAACCGCGCCCTGACGGGCACATTTTTTCTTCCCTTGTATAAATTCCGAGATACACAAGGTGAATTGCCGCATAGCGGCAAGAGAGGGTGGCCTGGGCCATGCTCCCGGAATTTATGAATTTGCTTCGCAAATTCTATTTTATGCGTGCTGCCGCACGAAACGCAAAACGCCAATCTGACTTTTTGACAGACTGAGAGACGGTTATTTACCGTCTCTTTTTTGCATTTTCTGCTCGCCAATCATCGTATAGAGCGCTTCCAGCGCATCCGAAAGCGTGCCGACCTCATCAATCAGTCCGAGTGCGGCGGCCTGATTGCCGGAGATCACAGTGCCGACATCGGCGGTCAGCTGACCGGTTTCGCGCATAAGCTGCTGCAGACGCTCGGCGGTGATATGTGAGTGCGAAGTGATGAAATCCACGATGCGCTCCTGAATTTTCGCCAGATACTCGAACGCCTGCGGCACAGCAATGATCGTGCCGTTCATCCGCACCGGATGAATGGTCATGGCGGCGGAAACGGCGATAAAGCTCTTTTTGGCGGCAACGGCCAGCGGTACGCCGATCGAATGCCCGCCGCCGAGCACGAGTGACACGGTCGGCTTTTTCATGCCCGCAATCAGCTCAGCGATGGCAAGTCCGGCTTCCACATCGCCGCCTACCGTGTTGAGCAGCACGAGCAGACCGTCGATTTCGTCGGCCTGCTCCACTGCCGCAATCTGCGGGATGAGGTGCTCGTACTTGGTGGTTTTGTTCTGTGCGGGCAGTTCCATGTGGCCCTCGATCTGGCCGACAATGGTGATGCAGTGTATCGTTCCGCGCGCTGTTTTTGCCGTAATCGAGCCGGTTTCCGCGATGGCATTCTGCTCCGGCGCGGCAATGGACGGGGTTTCTTCGGACATAGATGATCCCTCCTGAAGTGGTGAATTTGCCCTGATCACAAGTTTTCCACAAGGTGCGGTGGATTATGCAGCGGAGGTTTTTCCACAGCCGATATTACAATGCGTAGTCGAAAAACCGAGATATACGGCGGCTTGCGAGGGTGTATACAAAAAGTTATCCACTTTATGCACAAGGTTATCCCCAGATACCCTGTGGAAAGTCCTGTGGATAAAGTGGATTACCAGTTTTTGTGACAGGTTTTTACAGCGGTATCCTGCGGAGCGGTCGCCGCTCTCTGATTTGCGCCAGACTATCTAACAAGGAAAAGATGGGCGTTCAAAAAGGAAGGGCATTCATCTAATCCGCGCACGGCGCGGAAACAAGGTTTAGCAGCCTACGGGCAAACCGCAGGTGTCCCTTCCTTTTTGTCCCCGCCGCGGACATGGCAATTCCCTGCTGAATTTCAGCGAAAAACACCATGCCTGGACAGGGTGAACCGCCTGCACGGTTCAAGTGCCCCGGTTGCTCAGCGCAAAATAATGGACAGCTGCCGCTGTTCGACAAACACCACTTGCCGTTCTACTCCAAATTTGTTACAATAGAAATACATATATGTACAGCTCGGCTGTGCATATGCTGCAAAATGACCAAAATTATGGAGTTGATATCAATGAGCAATCCTATCGTTACGATTGAAATGGAAAATGGCGGCGTAATCCGCGCAGAGCTGTACCCGAAAGTTGCACCGAACACGGTTCGCAACTTTGTTTCTCTGGTGCAGAAGGGCTTTTATGACGGCACGATCTTCCATCGTGTCATCCCGGGCTTTATGATTCAGGGCGGTGACCCGGAAGGCACCGGCATGGGCGGCCCGGGTTATGAGATCCGCGGCGAGTTTACCGCAAACGGCTTCCAGAATGACCTGAACCACACCCGCGGTGTTCTGTCTATGGCGCGTACCGCTGCACCGGACTCCGCAGGCAGCCAGTTCTTTATTATGACCGAGGACGCACCGCATCTGGACGGTCAGTATGCTTCCTTCGGCATGGTTATCGACGGCATGGACATTGTTGACGCCATCGTCAACACCAAGCGCGACTGGCACGACCGTCCGCGCGAGGAGCAGAAGATGAAGTCCGTTACCGTGGATACGCAGGGCGTAGAGTACGAGGCTCCGGAGACCCTGTAACAGAGGGAGAGGATCGGTATTGTACTATACCAATAAGGAGACTTTTGTCCTGTCTGCGGACGGCTGTATGGATACCGAACG
Organism: Butyricicoccus faecihominis; assembly: GCF_014648015.1. NCBI lineage: Bacteria > Bacillati > Bacillota > Clostridia > Eubacteriales > Butyricicoccaceae > Butyricicoccus > Butyricicoccus faecihominis. The sequence continues at coordinate 76,840 of NZ_BMQH01000013.1, read as the reverse complement.
CGGCGGACTGGAATCCATTCTGGCCGGCAACGACGAGGGCGCAAAAGGCTGCTGTTTTTCGGTTGCCATGTCATCGGACGGTATTGCTGTGCTTTCGTCGGACGGCTGTGTTGCCGCGCCCGACGGCACGAGGCTGCCCGTCCGCGATTACAGCTACGCGGAGCTGCATCAGGCGGCGCCGCAGCTGACGCCGGTTAGTCAGGCGATCGAGCTGGCACGCACCTGTCAGGGCAAGATTGCCATCACCGTGCACGATCAGACCATGCTGCGGCAGCTGCGTATGACGCTGCGGTATGCGGATTGTCTGGATGACACGATCATCATCGGTCTGGGGCTGGTGGAAGCGGCTCGTGTTGCGTCTGCCAACCCGGATTTACATATCATGGGTGAGCTGCCCAATCTGCCGAGCGAGGTTGACGCGCTGGTCAATGCCGCGCAGACAACCGGCCTGTTCGGTCTGCGGGCCGAGCCGAAGGATTTGTCCGAGCGGCTGGTTTCGGCGTGCCGACAGGCGGGGCTGTTCACCATGAGCCGGTGCACGGACGATCCCAATACGCTTGCGGAACTCATCCGCAAAGGCGTAAACTTTATCGAAACACGCCGGCCGGACATCACGGCGGCGCTGCTGCCTGCCGGTGAGGCTGAACCGCGCGGTATTCCGCTGAGATACTGATGAAATCCCGTAAAAGGACGCACATAGTGCGTCCTTTTAAAGTTAATTCGCGCGATAGCGCACATCAAATAGAATTTGCTGTGCAAATTCTAAAAATCCGGGGATATGTGCCACGCAGCGCGGTCGAGAAACCGCGCAAGGATAGCGTTCGGATTTTTGACTTATAGAGCGAGAAAATTTCGGCCGACAAGAGGAACGGTCTACGGTCCGTTCCTCTTGTCGGCAAAGCTGTAGTTTCGCGACAGCCTGAGGGCGGACCTTTGGTCCGTCCTTTTTCTATCCCTTTCTGCTTGAAATCCTGCAAAATTTGCGTAAATTTCAGTACCACACGCTGCTTGAATGTGCTATACTTAATATGTATAGGTGCCTGCACCTGTTAACCAATATTTGTATCATTTTAGGTAGGAGAGCTCCATGAGATCACTGCGAATTTTACCGGCGCTGCTGTTCCTTTTGCTGCTGGGCGGCTGTGTGTTTCCATCGGGCGATGAGCTGTTGTCCGCGCCCAAACCATCCAGCAATTACCAAAGTCTGCAGACTGAGCTGGAAAAGCAGCTGGCACAGGGCGTATCCTACGCCTCGCCGAGCGAGGGCGAAAACCGTTCGTCTATTCAGCTTGCCGATCTGGACAACGACGGCGTAGAGGAGGCCATCACGTTTTTCCGCGGCGCCACCTCGGCGACGAGCAACAAATTTACGGTAGCCGTTTACCGCAAGCAGGATGACAGCTACGTCTGCACCGGCACGATCGACGGCCGCGGAACGGCATTGCGTTCGGTCGAATTTCCGGTACTTGAGCCGAGCGGCAAGCGCGGCATGGTCCTCACCTGGCGCCTGCCGGGAGACGGAACAGGTGCGCTTACCATGTGCGATTTTGACGAAAACTGCACGCCGGATATCATTCTTGAAACCGAATATACCGCTATGGAGCTGACCGATCTGACCGGCAATGGCGCAAAGGATCTGCTGCTGATTACGAGCGACACCTCCGGCAAGCGCGTGGCACGCCTGTATCAGTATGACAACGGCTCCATGCTGCCGGCCGGTGAGACGGCGACCAGTCAGGGGACAGCTGCGGTTGAGCGCATGCAGTCCGGCCGTGTGCAGGACAGCAAGACCGCCGTGTTCGCTGAGGAAAAGGTGGCGAATGGCGCCGGTCTGACGACGGATATTTTCGTCTACTCGAACGACACGCTGCGCAATCTGGCACTGGACGGCGAGGATACCGCCAGCCACAGCACCTACCGTCCGGTGGCGGTCTACGCGAGCGACGTCAACGGCGACGGCATCACCGAGCTGCCGCGTGCAGTGCTGATGGCGGGCTATAAGGACACATCCTCGTCCGATGCGGTGTATATGCTCGACTGGTATGCCTACGGCATCGGCAAGGTTCCGACCAAGGTTGCAACCACTTATCAGAACATTTCGGATGCGTGGAGCCTGCTGATCGACCAGAAATGGCATGACCGCATCACCGCAATCAAGGCAAACGACGGCGGACTCAGCTATGTGGAATTTTTTGAGTACCGCAAGAACAAAATGTCCATCCCGCTGTTTAACATTTACTGCGCGACCGGCTCCAACCGTGAATACTACGCCGAGCGCACCGATTTGATCCAGCTGGGACAGACCACGCAGGCCATCTACTTTGCCAAGCTGACAAATGAAGGCGAGCAGAGCGAGCTGGCGCTGACCGGAGACGAGATCAAAGCCCGATTCTCGTTGGTCAACCAGGCGTGGAACAATTAAGAATCATCAAACGCCGCAGAAACGCGGCAGTTACCAATAAGCGCTAAAAGTACAGGAGGATATTACAATGAAGCGCAAAATTCTGGTTCTGGAAGATGAAGAAAATATCCGCTCCTTTCTGGTTCTCAACCTGAAACGCAGCGGTTACGAGGTAATAGAGGCCGAAACCGGCGAAATAGCACTGGAAAAGTACCATGAAAATCAGGATATCGCGGTTGCGGTGCTGGATGTTATGCTGCCCGGCATCGACGGCTACGAGGTCTGCCGCGCCATGCGCGGCGCGGGCTATCAGGCGGGCGTTATCATGCTGACCGCCCGCACGCAGGAAGCGGACAAGGTAACCGGCCTGATGAACGGTGCGGACGATTATGTCACCAAGCCGTTTTCGGTTATTGAACTGGCGGCTCGTGTGGACGCGCTGTACCGCCGCGTATCCGGTTCGCCGTTCTCCGAGGACGATGTGATCAAATCCGGTCCGTTCAAGCTGAATCTGCGTGCCCGCGAGGTGCTCAAGAACGGTGTGAAGATCGAGCTGACGCAGATCGAATACGGTCTGCTCAAGGCGTTCATGCAGAACATCGGCAAGGCGCTTTCGCGCGATGAGCTGCTTGAAATGGTCTGGGGACACCACTATGTGGGCGAGCTGAAGATTGTGGATGTGAATATCCGCCGTCTGCGGATTAAAATTGAGGATTCGCCGGCGGACCCGACCCATATTGTAACGGTCCGCGGCTACGGTTATATGTGGGAGGGCTGATATAGCCAATCGCCGCACCCGCGGCGAGGGGAACGGCGGCGGTTTCGCCGCGGAAACCCAAAGGGCAGACACCTGCGGTTTCTACCCTCTTGGGACTCCCGTTTCCCTTTGTTTCCTAATCTGGTGCAGACCAGAGACCGGCGACCGCTCCGAAATAGGGGAACGGCAGTCGGGTTACCGTTGCGTGTCTTTCGCAACCTTTTCGCAGTTCACAGACAGCATACTGCAACACAGGCGGTTAAATCAACGCAGGCGCGACACAAGGTGAATTGCCCGAAGGGCAAGAGAAGGTCCCCTGGGGGATAACAGTGTCGCGCAATTCGTTAGCACGTTATTATAGATAGCACCTGCGGAAGATGAACAGTACGCCCGTTCCCCTATAGTCTCAGTTATGAATTATCGCCGTGCCCTCTAAGGGAAAGAGGAAGATTCACAAGAAGGAGGAAACCGCAGGTTGTCTACCCTCTTATGCGTCCGCGCGGTGTCAGTGCACATTCTGTCGCTTGGTAAGCGGCATCAGAAAGGTCATTTTCTATGACAAATCGCAAGCAAAAACGCAAACCGGAACCGCCTCCGAAGTCGGAGACACCAAAGGTGCAGCACTCGCCGGGCGGCATCAAGGGCCGCTGGCTGGTGAACTCTTTGTCCTTCGTGCTCGTCATTCTGGCTGTTGTGGTCATTTTGATCTCTGTCGGCGTTTCAGGGTATTACTATGCTACCGTGCGCGACAACCTCGCGTCACGCGCGGCCACAACGTCGGACACGTTCCGCAAATACTTCACCGACACCTACGATCAGTTTTACACGCAGGCGGAGGCAACCGTCACCACATTTCAGGATCAGGACAAGTTTGAACAGCAGTTTTTGGACGCAAACGGCCGTATTCTGCTGTCCACCTCGGGCTTATCCGGCGGCGGCGTTGCTTCGACCGAGGATGCCTCGCAGGCGCTTTCCGGTCAGAAAACCGCAGTTTTCACCGGCAGAGACCCGCTTTCCGGCGAGCGCGTGATGAGTGTCACAGCGCCGCTGCTGAGTGCACGCGGCGATCTGGTCGGCGGCGTGCGGTATATCACCTCACTGCGTATCGTCGAACGGCAGATCTGGATAATCGTCGGCTGCTCTCTGCTGGCATGCCTGCTGTTCCTCATGCTGGTTGTGGCATCGAACAGTTATTTTATCCGGTCGATCGTCGATCCGGTGCTCAAAATCAACACCATCGCCAAGGAGATCGCGGCCGGACGCTACGGCGTGCGCCTGCAGAAGACTTACGATGACGAGATCGGTGAGCTGTGCGATACCATCAATTACATGTCGGACGAGATCAGCCGCGCCGAACGCATGAAAAACGATTTCATTTCTTCGGTTTCACACGAGCTGCGTACACCGCTGACCGCCATTGGCGGCTGGAGTGAGACGTTGCTGGCCGGCGGCGGCGAGGACCCGGAGGAGGTTATGCAGGGCCTGACGATCATCCAGAAGGAGGCGGGCCGCCTGACCCGCATGGTCGAGGAGCTGCTGGACTTTGCGCGCATCGAATCCGGCCGCATGAAGCTGGAAATCGAGACGTTTGATATGTCCATCGAGCTGTATGAAGCGGTTTATATGTATGAAAACCTGCTCAAAAAGAGCGGAATCCGCTTGCTGTACGACGAAGATGTGGATGCAAACTACTACATCAACGGCGATCGCCACCGCATGAAGCAGGTGTTTCTGAATATTCTGGACAACGCCGCGAAATACGGCGGCGACGGCAAGCAGATTGATATTGACCTTAAACGTGACGGCGGCAACATCGTCGCGTCTGTGCGCGACTACGGTCAGGGTATTCCCGAAGCGGAGCTGCCGTTCGTCAAGGAGAAATTCTACAAGGGGTCATCCAAGCAGCGAGGCAGCGGCATCGGCCTTGCCGTGACAGAGGAAATCGTTTCCATGCACGGCGGCACGCTGGATATTGCGTCCGAGGTCGGCAAGGGAACGACGGTTACCGTCACCATGCCGTCTGCCAAGTCCGAGGAGGCGCTCGGCATTACCGGTGCCATTCCGAAGGCATCTGAAACCCCGTTTACCGAAGGAGAGCATTCATGACAACGCAAAAGAAAACCACCATCGGTGGTCAGGCAATCATCGAGGGTATTGTAATGAAGGGACCTAAGAAGTCCTGCACGGTCGTGCGCAGGGCGAACGGCGAGCTTGTCAGCAAGACCGAACCGACGCCGAGCCGTGCCCCGATTTGGGAAAAGCCGATTTTCCGCGGCGCGTATACGCTGTTCACCGCTATGAAGGAGGGCATGCAGGCCATCAACTACTCCGCGTCCTTCTTTGAGGACGAGGAAGCCGATGTGCCGCCGTCCAGATTTGAACTCTGGCTGGAAAAGAAATTCGGCTCGGAGGGTCTGAACAAGGTTATCCTGAGCATTTCGACTGTCATCGGCATTGCCCTGCCGATCGGCCTGTTCATCCTGCTGCCGAGCTTTCTCGGCGGTTTTGTGCCGAAAACCTGGGGTGTGCTCGCGCGCAATGTACTCGAGGGCTGCGTGCGCGTCATTCTGTTCCTGCTGTTCATGTGGTCAGTGTCGCATATGAAGGACATCCGCCGCACGTTCGAGTACCACGGCGCAGAGCACAAGACCATTTTCTGTTACGAAGCAGGCGAAGAACTGACCGTTGAAAATGTCCGAAAACAGGGCAAATATCACCCGAGATGCGGTACCAGCTTCATGTTTGTGCTGATTATCATTGCGACCATCGTTTCATCGATCGTCTTTTCCATCATCGACATTACCAATCCGTTCGTGCGTATGCTCGCGCATTTGCTCCTGCTGCCGCTCGTTGTTGGCATAAGCTACGAGTTTAACCGCTATGCCGGCCGCTCGGAGAGCCTGCTCTCGCGTGCGCTGCGCTGGCCGGGACTGATGGTGCAGCACCTGACTGTATTCGAGCCGGACGATTCCATGATCGAGGTTGCGATCACTGCGATGAAGGCGGTCATTCCGGATGACGGCTCGGACGAGTGGTAAGCGCCATGCACTATTATTTTGCGCCGATGGAAGGCGTGACCGGTGCGGTCTATCGCCGGACGCACCACGAATTTTTCTCAGGTGTGGACAAGTATTTCATGCCGTTTATCACACCGACCACGAATGAAAAGCTGACGCCGCGGCAAAAGCGCGATGTCCTGCCGGAGTACAACGAGGGCGTGCCTGCGGTTCCGCAGCTGCTCACCAAGTCCGCCGCGGACTGCATCTGGGCGGTGAATGCACTGCATGACCTCGGGTATCCCGAGGTCAATCTCAACCTTGGCTGTCCGTCCGGCACGGTGACGGCCAAGGGAAAAGGAGCCGGTTTTCTCGCACATCCGGACGAGCTGGACCGGTTTTTTGACGAAGTTTTCGCAAAATGCGAGGGTATTTCGGTAAAAACGCGTCTCGGCGTGCATGAGGCAAGCGAGTTTGACAAGCTGCTCGAGATTTACAACCGCTATCCTATCACCGAGCTGACCATCCATCCGCGCGTACGGCAGGATTTCTACAAGGGAAAGGTGCGCGAGGAGGATTTCGCGGCGGCGCTGCCGCGCTGCAGCATGCCCGTATGCTACAACGGCGATCTCATCACCGAGCGGGACGTAAGCGCCGTCAGCGAACGCTATCCCGATTTACCGGCGGTGATGATCGGCCGTGCGCTGATCGCCGATCCGTCTCTCGTGGCGCGCATGACCGGCGGCAAGGCCGCAGACGCAAAAACGCTCGAGACCTTCCACGATACATTGTTCATGCGCTACTGCGAAGCCTTCAGCGACAGCCGGATTGCCATGCTGCGCATGAAGGAAATCTGGTTTTACCATCTGAATCTGTTTGAAAACAGCGAAAAACCGGGCAAAGCGATTAAAAAAGCCAAAAATGCCGCAGAATTTCAGTCGGCGGCCGCAGCCGTGTTCCGTAATTGCAGGGTGCGGGCGAACGCCGTGCCGCTGTGGTTCAAACCCGCGTAAATTTTAGGAGTTGACCCTGTGTGACCAAGACTATCAACGATGTTTACATGCAGCTTTTCCGCCGTTTGAAAGAGGGCGGCGACCCGATGCCGCAGCTGACCGCGCGGGAGATTACCGCCTACGCCTGCAAAGCAGACAAAAAGCAGACGGCCGGCTGGTCCCATTTCTACGTTGAGGATGCGACCGTGGATTACGCCGGTCTGCTGTGCGACCGCTGTCTGGACGGCGAACCGCTGGCGTACATTATCGGCGAATGGGATTTTTACGGCCTGACCTTCAAGGTGGATCGTTCGGTGCTCATTCCGCGCTCGGATACCGAGCGCCTGTGCGAGCTGGTCATTGAGCAGGCCAAAGAGCGGGTTTCACCTCGTATTCTCGATTTGTGTTGCGGCTCGGGCTGCATCGGCATTGCGGCGGCGCACACGGTCGAGGATGCCCGCGTGACCGCGATCGACCTGTCGGACGATGCGCTGCACATTACCCGCGAGAACGCCCGTGATCTGGGCGTGAGCAGCCGTTTGCTGACCATGAAAGCCGATGTTATGCACGCGCCTCCGCGCGGACTTGGGCAGTTTGATATTATCGTTTCCAATCCGCCGTACGTTACCGAGGACGAAATGCAGATGCTCGACCGCAGTGTAGCCGATTTTGAGCCGCATGAGGCGCTTTACGGCGGCGAGGACGGTCTGGATTTCTATCACGCCATCTGCGACAGCTGGGGTGAACTGCTGGTGCCGAACGGCAGGCTGCTGTTCGAGTGCGGCTGGCAGCAAGCCGATGACGTGGCCGGCATCATGCAGCGGCACGGCTACAAGGATGTCACTATCACTGAGGATTACAGCGGCGTGCCGCGCATCGTGTACGGCACGAATAACCGTCCGGATGTGGATTTGACGAGGGATGCGTAAATCGGGATTTGCGGGAGTGTCGCCGTTATGGTTAGAGAATTGCGGAAAGAAGATATAAATAAGGTTGCAGATATATGGTTGGACACCAATATAAAGGCACATTCCTTCATCCCTGCGCAATATTGGAAAAGTAATTTTGAATCGCGCGTTGTAAAATGAAGTTGCGCATTTAGTCAAATAAAAGGTCCACAGCGAGGGCCTCTGTGTTAGAATCAAATTCAACACAGAGGCCCTCGCTATGGACTATCCCAATCATATGTAAAGGAAAGTAGTAGATTAGCTATCAGCTGCGGGAGAACTTACGGAAGAATTCTTCCCAAATGCGGAACGACATTTCCGGCATAGTAGCATGCGGCATGTAGTCCACCTGCGTGAACTGCACGGGAGCCGTGCCCTCACGGTCGAAGTAATGATCTTTGAAGCGACCATTGACCGTGTTGGCGCACTGTGCCCAATCAGCAGGGATCATATCTGCCTTACCATTGCGTTTCAGCCACAGCTCGACGGTCAGACCGGTTTCGTTCTCGTGGGCGGGTTCACTCGGAATGAGCCATTCCTCATTCATGCCCCAGAACATCCAGATTGGAAGCTGTACGCCGTTTTCGGCGGCATACGGCAGGGAAGTCATTTTCTCATACGCACCGCCGAAGAATGCACCCGAGCAGGGGGCGACAGCGGCAAAGCGCTCGGTCAGTCCCAACGCCAGCATTTCGGTCATCAGCGAGCCCCACGAGTGACCGGTTGCGAACACGCGGTGCTCGTCCACCGGATACTCGGCAATCATCTTGTCCAGCAGGAACGAGAAGAATTTCAGTTCATCCGGGCGGTCGTCCTCAAGGAACACGTTCCATGCGTTGAGCGGCGCCCAGTCTGACATGAGACCCTGCTCAGGCATGTCAACCTTGGCATGCAGTGCGGACGGAAACACAACAATGAAACCATGTTTGTCCGCCACATCATACCAACCGCTGTTGCCGGCGTAGATTTCACCGGTACAGGTGTAGCCATGCATCGCGAGCACGAGCGGCACCTTCTTTTCGGGATTTTGCCGTACCGACTGCGGAATGTAAACATACCATTCGCGCATCCAGCCGTCAAATTCCTCGTAGTGGTACTCCATGCCGAGGTCGCGGACCGGATCCTTTGTCACGCGCAGTTCACCGCCGGGACTGCTCATCCAGCGGCGCTGACGATAGAGAAAGTCCTTCCAGATACGGCGCTGCAGGCGTTTGGCATACTGCTCGGATGCACCGGGAATACTGCTGTGGCAGACACGGTACGCTTCCTTCTCCTGATTAGGCGCGTAAGGTGTTTCCTTCACGCGGTAATACTCGTACTGATCGGGAGACAGCTGACGGCCTTCTTCGGCTTCACATGCATTGCGCCAGTAGGTGAGGATAGCGTCGCCGGTACCGGTAGATACGGTCGGATCGTCGATAATCCACGCGGGCATCGGGATATCCTGCTTGTGAATGTCCTTGCGATGTTCCGGATCCTCAAAGCCGTCCAGATTGAGGGCATACGCCTGTCCGCAGTCGGTCAGATACTGCTCGGAAACTGCCGAGCCGCCGACCGAAGCCACACCTGCGAAGAACGCCGGATCGTAAGCCGCCGCCATATTGGCGAGCACGCCGCCTTCCTTACAGCCAACCAGATAGAACTTGGATTCGTGGACACAGAACAGCTTGCGGTCTGCGGCGGCAAGGGCTGCTGCGTTGATATACGCAACATCGCCATCCGGTGTGCCGTAGGCTTCGTTCGTGTTCCATGTGCCGTTTTCCGGCTCAAGGAAGAACACGATCAGACGTTCCTTGCACTCCTCGGTGTCCGCGATCTCACACCAGCCGCTGTGCTCGAGCAGATCATCGGCGGTCTGGCCGTTTTCTCCCAGCACAAGAATACCGGCGGTGGATTCGCGGATATCATGCGGCACATAGGCCAGCATGCGGCGCTTTTTGCCCGCGTACTCTACCGGCAGCTCAAATGTGCCGGAGAACTTGGGGGCGTAGGGATTTTTCGGGTCGCATATGTCTAAAATTTTATGGGTATACATGTTGTTCACGCTTTCTGTTACGCCGTACGGCCGGTGAGATCCTTCATAATGCCGTCGTATTCCTTATCCAGATGGTAAACCAGCATAAGGATGATAACCAAGGCCCATGCGATCATGTTGCCGTAAATGTAAAGGTTCTTGACCATGCTTATTGCGGAGGGAATCTCCATTTCCAGACCGGTAAAGCCGGAAACCTCCATCAGCTGACCAACAAGCCAGCCTGCAACGCCGCCGCCGAACTTCTGGCCGACAGTGAATGCGGAGAAGATGAGGGCCTGTACACGGATACCGGTCTTCCAGTGACCGTACTCGATAACATCAGCCAGCATGGTGAAGATGCAGCCGTAGAACGGGGCTTCGCCGATACCGCGCATAACAGCAGCGGCCATAACCATGGTCATATTCTGCGGTGCAAACAGGACAACGACCTGACCGAGCACGCAGAGCACTGCGCCGAACAGAACCAGATTGCGCTTGCCGAACTTCTTGATGAACGGGGCAAGACAGATGATAGCAATAATCTTCGGAATGTTCTCGAAACTCTGCATAACGCCCATGACTTCGACGTTACCCAGCATATACTGTGCGTAGTAAGTAGCAACGGTGCCGTTTACGTTCTGGTACAGAGCAACGGCTATCATCGTGAGTGTAAGTACGATGAAATACTTGTTCTTCAGGGTAGCCTTCAGGCGCTGTGCGAACGGCATAGCCTCGGCTTCCTTGGCTGCATCAGTGTGGAAACGCTCCTGACAGCCCTTGTAGCAGAACAGCAGCATGAAGAAAGCAACGATGGAGTAAATCGCGCAGACCGTGATCCATGCCTTCTGACCGCCGCCGAGCATGTTGATGAACGGCAGGGTGAGTGCGGTAACGATCAGGTTACCGATCGGGGACATGGCCATGCGGAACAGATTGAGTTTAGCAAGGTCATCGTCATTGCGAGTCATCATCGGTGCCAGATTGGAATACGGCAGGTTGAGTGCGGTATATACGCCGGTGGTGCACAGGTTATAGGTGATGAATACATAGATCGCCTGCACCATCGTGCTTGAATGTGGCGGCACGCAGAACATCAGCACGGAGGCAATACCGTAAGGTGCGGCCATCCAGAGTATCCACGCACGAGCCTTGCCCTTCGGGGAGTTTACCTTGTCTACAATCTGGGCGATCAGCAGGTCGCTGATGCCGTCAAATACACGAGATGCTAACAGAATCGTTCCGACAAGTGCCGCAGACATGCCGATTACGTTCGTGTAGAAGTATACGATCAGACTGGAGGTGATTGCAAATACGACGTTGCAGGCGGTGTCGCCCATGCCGTATGCGATTTTTTCCATCAGACTGGTTTTGAATGAGGTGTCATTCATTGAAAGCTGTTTTTTCGTCATTTTCCTTACCACCTTTTTGTTCAGAATCGGCTGCGCAGCGTTTCTGTTTGGGATTTGACTATAGTATAGTACGAAAAGAACGAAGAAAATACGGGATATTCATTTTAGACATAGCAATATATTTTGTATTTACTCGGAGGAGAAACCGTGCTTTTGTCGCATAATATGAAATGACAGATAGAAAAAGGTCAAAAAACAGATATTTTAGAAAAGGTTTATGTAAAATTCATCTTTCTGATGCGGAAGAGCCGTGCCTCAAGCGGCTGCAGTGTTGTCTCGAGCCGCAGAGCGGTATCCACCTGTTCGGTGGTCAGTGTGCGGTGTGCGGAAGCGTGCTCGGCCAGATATTGCAGGAAGGCTCGGTCAGGGGACGGCGGTGCACCGGCGGCAAGCCACAGGTCGAACGAGGAACCCGAGGTGCGGGTGATTTCCTGCTGCTCAATCTGGTACAGACCGCGTCTGAGAGCGGGAAATGTGACCTGAAACCGCACGATCTTGCCGCTCTCGAATACCGAATAGGCGTCTTCCGGATGCTCTAGACGGCGGTAGCGATAGCGGTAAATGTTGTCGTAATGGGTGTAATTATATAGAATCAGCTGCCATTCCCGTTCGCTTTGGGTGAAATACCAGCCGTCACCGGAAGCAATGCAGCAGTTGCCGAGCTGTCCGAGCAGGCGCAGTGCCTCATAGCCGCTCTTCGGCACGCCGTTATAGGTGAACAGACCGTAGCCGCCGTGGTACATGGAATCGAAGTTCGCACGCTCGTCCATCAGATCGGAGATTGTCCAGTAGCCGAAGGCGGATACGGCATCCATATTTTCGCAGATGTTTTTGGTCAGCCAGACGGATTTGTAGCAGGTGTCGCTCGAAAGGTCGCGCTGCCATAGCGTGGAGTTCCATTCCTCGATGAAAATGTCCATGTCGGGCAATTCAAATTCGCGGCATATACCGTTCAGGTCATAGAGGAAGGTTTTAACGAAATTTGTATCCTTGGATAATACGGATGGGATAGACTGCTGACTGAGCGTATAGCTCATAAAATTTGCATCGGCGGACGAAGATTCATGCGGATAGCTTTGCACGGTCAGGAAATCCGGCAGACAGTCGTGGGCGGTGGCATACTGCAGAAAGACACGCATACCGCGCGGGTCCCATACCACACTGGACATGGCGCCCGGGCCGCCGAATTGCAGCCGTGTATCGACAGCTTTGACCGCATGGTACACGCAGTCATACAGTTCGAGATATTCATCCATGGTCATGCAGTCGAAGAACACATAGTTAATCTGAAAGGTAGAGAACTTCCACTGGGATACCTCGTCCCAGCCGTATCGGCAGATTGCATGCCGCAGAATAGCTTCAACCAGTGCGCCGAATGCTGTGCAGTCCGCACATGCAGCGGTGATCGAGCCGGTCTCGAAGATGCTGGTCTGTGCTTTCGCCAGTTCCCGGGGAATAAAGCTGAATTCCAGGAACGGGCGCAGCCCCTGCTCGAGCAGGAAGTCGATGACCATATCGAAGTAGGTGAAGCAGCACTTCACTTGGCCGTTTTCCATACCCTGATAGATGTGAAGCTCCTGATCGAGCATGCCGTGGAACCGCAGATAGCGGAAGCCGATCTCCTGCTGGATTTTGATAATCTGCTGTTGAATAGCGGCGGTCAGCAGATGCTTGGCGTATCCGGCGTTGAGCAGGGTTTTCCACGTATGACGAAGCCTGCGCGGCTGTACATTCTCATCAACCGTGATGTACCGCGTTTCGTGCGGCAGCTCGCGCTGCGGATCGGGCGGAACGGCAAACTGCAGCAGATAGGTAACGCCGTCCTGCAGTAAAGTTTCCTCGCCGGATGGGTCAGCGGCGGCTTTCTGGGTGGCATGCTGGCGGTATTGCCGCGGTGTCAGGCCGTGTTTCTGACGAAAATGTTCGATGAAAGCACTGGCGTTGTGAAATCCGCAGTCGTAGGCGATCTGAGTAATGGAGTGATCCGTGCTGCGCAGCTGCTTTTCGGCGTGTTCCAGACGCAGCCCCATGACATACTGGGAGTAGGTCATATCCAGATTCTGCTTGAGGAATCGGGACAGATAGCCTTCGGACAGAAACTCGCGTGCAGCAAGCTCGCGCAGGGAAATATCCTCATTCCAGTTGGAATGAATATGATCCATGATGCGCTTCATACGGCGCATGGTCTCCTCGCGCTTGGTATTGCTTTTTGGCACATCGGAAATGAGAAAATGCGCTGTCAGCAGATCAACGAGCTTGAGTACATTGGTGACAATACCGGAGGCGTTCTGCTCCGGGTTCTGAAAGAAATCCTGAAAAATCGTTGCAAATAATACGCGGATGGTCTGGTACTCCTGCTTTTCATTCTGGCTGGAGGCGTAGCAGAAGCAGACATTCTGTCTGCTCCAGTTGGCAAGCTGCAGCAGATTTTCGGGGATCTGCATGGCGATCATCTCGGCATTTTCCGAGCAGTTCACCTGATATAATTCAAACGGGTTGACAACCAGCAGCGCGCCTGCGGGCATGGAGTACTCGGCGGACTGGTATCGGATTGAGCTGTTTCCGTGCAGTCCGAAAAACAGCGTCAAACCGCTGCTGAACTCTGATCGGCAGATCTGGTCATGAAATGCCTGAAAGATAATCTGTTCCCGTTTGGTGCGCATGGCTGTTCCTGCTTTCTGTCGAATGTAGTGGTTTTATTGTAGCATACGGCTTCGGAAAAGTACAAGTGCGGCCTCGCGCGGAGCATAGAGACGGCACAAGTCTATTATAAAAAGCTGCCAATGAGGCAGCTGTCTATAAAGCAGGTTTTGAGAAACAAATACTATGGCAATTGCCGGACAAGGGTTGCTGACAAAAGGGATATGTACCGTAAGATATACTATCTAACAGATGGGGTGATTTTATATGCGAAAAGGAGCAGTATATAACTGCTCCTTTGAGGCTGTCGAAAAACCGCGTCCTCCGGACACATTTTTTCTTCCCTTGTATAAAAACCGAGGTACACAAGGTGAATTGCCGCATAGCGGCAAGAGAGGGTGGTCTGGACCACGCCCCCGGTTTTTATGAATTTGCTGCGCAAATTCTATTTTATGCGTGCTGTCGCACGAAGCACAAAATAGAAATCTGACTTTTTCGACAAGCTGAAAGGAGCAGTATATAACTGCTCCTTTTTCATGCCATCCGGCGTATTTGGTTTTACTTTTGAACGATTTTCTCGCACCAGCGCTGCATGATTGCGGCGATCTCGGCACGAGTTGCGGTGCCGGTCGGGGCAAGAAGGTTGCCGCTCTTGCCATTCAGCACGCCTGCGCCGACAGCCCACTGCAATGCGGGAATTGCGTACTCGCTTGCCTGCAGGATATCCGCGTAGCTGAGAATGTTGGTGTCCTCGCCTGCGCTTACGTCAATGCCCTTGCTCTGTGCGTAGCGGTACAGAATCGCTGCTGCCTGCTCGCGGGTGACGGCTGCATTCGGTCGGAACGTGCCGTCTGCGTAGCCGGTTACGACCTTGTTTGCCGCTGCCCAGCCGATCGCCTTGGCGTACCATGCGTCCGCCTTAACGTCGGAGAAGCTTGCCGAAGCGCTCTGCGGCTTGCCCTCCAGATTGAACAGAATCTGCACAAGCATACCGCGTGTCAGATTGCTGTTCGGTGCAAAGGAAGTGCCGGAAACGCCGTTCATTATGCTGTGCGTCAGCACATAGTCGATGGATACATGATACCACTTACCGGTGTCAACGTCCTTAAACGGTGCCGACGGACAATCCTTGCCGCCGTCACACGGCTTGGTTTCGCCGGACGCGGCAAACGCCACATTGACCTTGGAGGACGGCATCTTGAAAGCGTATTTGCCGCTGCCGAGGTCGGTCAACGCAACAGACTTGCCGTTCGCGTCCGTGACGGTCAGCGTACCCTCGCCGGACACCGTAAGCGTTACGGTGTCGCCTGCCGCCGCCTTAGTCTTATCCGCCTTGACGATGTTCGCCAGTGCAGATGGGATAACGATATCGTAGGTGGTCGGTGCAACGGCTCCGCCGCCGCCACCGGTGCCACCGCCGCCGCCGGAGGTACCGCCGGTGCTCTTAAAGCTTGCGCTGACGGAAACCGCTGCCGCATCGACCTTGTAAGTGCCGCCCGGCTGCTTGGTCGCGCCGGAAACGGTCAGCTTATCGAGCGTGTAGCCGGTTGCCGGATCTGCGGCAATGGTGAGTATATCGCCTGCCGCCAGCTTTGCGCCGTCTGTCAGAACGGTGTCGCCCAGCTTGACCGTCAGTGTGCCGTTTTGCGGTGCGGTAATGGTCAGAGGAACCATCGAATAGATGTCGGCCTTAAACGTAATAGTGCCGACAACCTTTTCCATGCGGATGCTCCAACTGCCGTCTGTCTGCAATGCGCAGCGCGTTACCGTAGCGCCTTGGAAATCCAGATTGCGGATCAGGTATCCCTCTGCGGGGCGCATTGCAAATTCGATCGTGCCGCCTTTGCGAATCTGACGTTCCGTGCCGTAATCATTGGGTGTTTTGGAACTCGTGCGGAAGGTATACTCTGTGTTGTCGGCAGGCAGATCAAACAACGTTACATTTTCAAAATCCACCTGCACCTTGCTGTTTTCGGTTGGAGTGAGCGTGAAAGTGTTGGAGAGCTCGTCTGCTGCCGTGTCGTTTACCGTCCACGCCTGAACCATCTTACCGGAATCCGGTGCGGCGGTCAGCGTCAGCGGAGCGCCCTTGGGTACCTGAATGCCGCCGGAGGCGTCAATGGTCGTGCCATCCGCGCGTTTAACGGTCAGCTTGCCGCCGTCACCGCAGACGGTCGTAAGCGTTACCATCTGGCTGACGCCGAATGCTGCGTCAATGGTGTGGTCCTTCGTCACGTTGTTCAGGTTGAATGTCAGTGCGTTGCCTTCTGCCTCGCCGTCCAGCATCCAGCCGGTCAGATACGCGCCGCTGCTCGGCTGCGCGGTGAGAACAACCGCCGCATGGTGCGGAACGGTCAGCGTGCCGCCGGTGATAGCAGCGTTTTCACCGTTTACCTTGGCGGAAACCGCGCCACTGCCGCTGATCTTGACGGTGACGGTGTGTGTCGGAATCGGAACAAAGCGGACATAAACCGAGGTGTTGCCGGTCAGCGGGTCAATGACATAGGTTGTGCTTTCCTCCGTACCGATGGCAGTGATGCCTGCTGCGTCTGCGTACCAGTTTTCGACCATATAGCCCGTATCGGGCACTGCCGTAAACGCAACGCGTGTGCCGGATTTTGCCTTGCCGTCTGCGTCCGGACCGGAAACCGTCAGCGTGCCGTTATCCGCGCCGCTGGTCGGGAGTACACCGTAGGTTACGGTGTACTCCGCATCCGCGATTTCGTAGCACGCCATGATTTCGGTGTCCTCGGTGACGGTCAGGGTGTAGTCCTTTGCATCGGTTTTGTGCATCGTGCCGTTTACCTTCCAGCCGATGAAAGTGTAGCCGCTTGCCGGTGCGGATGCGGTGAACTTGATTTCCGTATCACCCTTGACGGTGCTGCCGCTCGTCAGCGATTTATCATTCGTAATGCCGCCGCCGGTCTGCGCCGAGAAGGTCACTTCGTAGGATTTGCGCTCAAGCTTTACGCGGATATCCGCGCCTTGTGTTGCCGAAACGTCACAAGCGAGGCTGTTGCTGGTATACGGCTTGCCGTTTTGCTCGTAAACGGCGCCGTTCAGCGTCCAGCCTGCGATTTTGTAGCCGTCATCCAGATTTTTGACCGTTACGGTCAGCTTGCCCTCGGCGGTGACGTTGTTGCCGCTGGCAATGGCATTGGGTTGACTCATGCCGGCACGCAGGAAGGCGGCGGACAGGCTTGCACCATGACCGGTGTCGCTGTCTTCGGCAATGCCGAAGGTAACAGCACTGCTGATCTCGGTGAACTGTACCTTGACCTCGTGCGCGTTATCGCTATCCGTGATGTTGAGCGTCGGCGCGCCTGCCTGCTCCTTGCTGTCCAGATACCATCTCTGTACCTTGTAGCCCACAGCGGGAGATGCGGTAAAGGCAACAGTCGAGCCGCTGAGAACTTCATCTCCGCTCCGGAGCGCGGTATTCGCTTCGTAGCGGGTTGCAACTGCGGAAAGCGTACCGTTTTCGCCGGAATTGTCGTCCTCCGGTGTGGTATCCACAACCGAGAAGGTGATTTCTGCGGTCGGGATCTTCTCAAACGCAACGGAAACAGTCACATCCTCGGTGATTCCGTCGGCGTTCGGTGTATAGGTGTACGTCTGGTTATCCGAGTTTACAACCGCCGAACCGGAAACCGTGCTGCCGTTTACCATCCAGCTTGCAACGCGATAGCCGCTCTTCGGCTGCGCGGTGAAGGTCAGCGCGTCCTTGCTGCCACAGGGCAGATAGAAGCTGCTGTCGGTATGCGAGCCGCAGGTCAGCGTGCCGTTTTTACCTGCCGAAAGCATGATTTTCGGCTGCTGACGGAAGGTTACGACCAGAGCAGCGTTGCCGTTCAGCGAGGGGATTTGATAGGTACCGCTTGCAGTCGGCGTAACGGCGTTGCCGTTCAGCTTCCAGTCGGCAATCTCATAGCCGGTGTTCGCCTGGGCGGTGAACTGAATGGTCGAGCCTTGAAGCTGGCTTTCGCCGCTCGTCAGCGCACCTGCGCCCAGCTTGACCGCCGATACCGTACCTGCCGCACCGGTGATTGCGGAGCCGTCCGCCATCTTGCCCTGAAAGGCTACGGTATAGCGGTTGAGTGCGGTGCATTTTACAACGAAGGTGGTGTTCTGGCGCAGATCATGCAGCGCCATGACGCGGTTATCGGTGCTGAGCGTGCCTGCTGTGTCAGGTGTTGCCGTCCACGAATCCACCAGCAGACCGTCCGGCGGCGTTACGGTGATGACCGGATTTTCACCGGTGTGTGCCGTATAGGTGAATACACCGTTCATGCCGGTCAGCTCGGTGCCGCCGACCGAGACTTTTGCGCCGGTCAGCGGCTTGCCGTCATTGTCCACCGGCTTAATGGTCACAACCGGATGGCTGTTTTCGACAAAATATACGGTTACTGTCACATTCTCGGTGAATTTATCGAATGTATAAGTGCTGCCGGTGTAATTGTGCGTGCCGTCTGCGGTTTTGAGCGTTTCGCCGTTGACCTCCCAGCGATCGACCGCATAGCCGTCCTTGGGCTGCGCCGACACGCGGATAGTCTGACTGTAATTGACGTTTCCGCCCGAGGTAAACGCTCCGCCGAGTGCGCCGTCCGTCAGGTAGTTAGCAGAAACTGTACCCATGGTATCGTCATTCGATTGATAGGTAAACGTGCTGGCTCCGGCGGTAAATTCTACGGAAACATCGGTATCTGCGCTCAAATTGTTAATAGTATAGCTGATATTGTTGTAATATGTGCTGCCGCTGTCTGCAACGTAATCCGTGCCAACCTTCCATCGGCTGACGGTGTAGCCTGCCTTGGGCTGTGCGGTGAAGGTCACCTTGCTGCCTTTGGGCAGTCGGCTGCCGCTGGAAACCGGAAGCACTGCGCTCGCGGCATCCGCCTGATAGGTGATGGAAATCGTGCCGTTGGTATCGCTCTTGGCGTTTACGGTGTGGCTTTCGCCGGAAAGCGTGTAAACCGCGTTTTTCAGCAGGATATTGTACTTCTCCTGCAAGGATTGAATCTTCTGCGAATCCTTTAGCGCGATATAGATGGGGTATTTACCCGGAAGGGCTGCGGTGGTGCCTTCGGAGGTCAGCGTGTAGTCCGTACCCGCCGTTAGGGTGTCGTTGTCCCATGCCGCCAGACCGGAAACCTTTGCGGCGGCAGGCGTGCGGGTGTCGTTCAGCGCCTTGCTCGTGTCGGCAGCGGACAGCGTGAGCGTGCCCTTGCTTACGATAATAACCTTGGAATCGGTAAGATTCTGACGGGTTGCGGTAATGCGGTAGTTCGTCACCAGTTTGGGCGTAAATACGCCGTTTTCGAGGGTATAGTCTGTGGCGGATCCTGCCGAAACGTACTGGCCGCTTACCAGCTTTTCCACCGTATAGGTAGCTGCGACATTCTGCGAAGTGCCATTTTGACTGGTCAGCGTTGCGGCGAGATTTGCGCTCTCGCCGTAGATGACGTTCGCGGGTGCGGTCAGCGACAGCACCGAGCGGTTTTGCTTGTTCAGCACGAAATAGACATTCACGGACGCGATGCTCGGCGCGTAGACGTCATCGCCGGAGTACATGGCGGTGATGGTTGCCGCGCCTTCACCCTTGGGGGCAAATTTATCGAGAAGTGCGGTGAACTTGTCCTGGCTTTCGCTGACAGGTACGGTAAGGGTCTGTCCCTCAATGCCCGCACCGGAAATGATAAAGGTGACGGTGCCGGTCATGCCGGTCGGCTTGCTGCCGTTTTCCCATACCGAGGCGGTCAGCGGATATTGCTTACCGGTGATATTTTCGGTTTTCGTGTTCGTGCCGGTGGTTTCGGTCGCCTGATAGACCGGTGCCAGCGTGTTGACGTCCGTTCTGCCGACAAGAGTGCTCGCATAGCGCAGCGTAAACGGCAGGTAGGTCGTGCCGCTGTCCTTGGTGTACAGATATGCGATTTCGCCGTTTCCGTTCGCCTCGTAGAAGGTGTAGCCGGAATACGCGCTGTCGGTCGGCTGGAATTTGTGTACAGCGGTGTACGATACGCCATTATAGGGAATAGAGGTGCTGTCACTGACCGGATTGCCGAGCGCCAGCGTTTTCGTATCGGTTTTGCCGTCTGCGTCCGTTTCGGTGAGGATCGCCTGCGGTCCTTCGGATTGAATATCCAAAGCGCTGCCGATTTTGTCGGCGGAAAGCGCCGTGTCCTTATCCAGCAGACCATTGCTCAGCGTCGGCGCGGGACCTTTATAGGCGTAATACGCCGCACCGTCAAACCAGAAAAATTGGTTGCCGCCAGAGAGCAGGGAATAGGTCTTATCACCGCTCGTCAGCGTTACCGCCTTCTGACCGGTGACAGTGGTTCCCGCACTGGTCGTCAGCGTGCCGCCGGACAGCCAAACGGTGCCGTTCTTCGGTGTGATTTGAATGCTGGTCGGCACGCGAGAAACGTCCAGTGCTGCAGATTTGGTGTACAGCGAACGGTTTTTCACATACACGCGGCAGCGGTATGCATAGCCGTTCATCTCCTCTGCAGCGGTGATGGTGAGCGACGGGCCGTTCGCGCCGGAAACACCGGTGCTGTTTTTCAGTTCGCGCCACTGCGACTTGCTGTCGGTCGTTTTCACCTGCCACTGATAGCTGATCGGCTTGGCGCCGCTGTCATCGGTGTAGGTCGCGGCGGTGGTGAAGGTCGCAGTTTTACCTGCGGCGGTCGAGGCGTCCTTCGGGTGGGTGGTGATCTCAAAATTCGCCGTACCGTTCAGCGTAGTAGCGTAGGCGATTGGGCTGTCGATACTGCTGCCCTTGGTTGGACTGACCGCGCGTACGCTGAACCGGTAATCGGTGTTGGCATCGAGGTCGGTCACCTGATACTGTGTTACCGTATAGGGGACTGTTGCGATCTTGTTGTATTCGCCATGCTGGTCAATCATGCTGATCTCGTAATATGCTGCGCCGCCGCTGGATTCCCATTCCAAATCCACCGTGCTGGTGCTGACCTCGGTAACGGTCAGATTCTGGGGCATTCTGGGTGGCTGCGTGACGTTTATGACCTCGTAGCCGACGATCCAGACCGGTGTTCCGTCAAGCTGCGCATTGTTGACGATCAGCCTCCATTCGAAGCCGTACTGCGTTGCCTCAGCAGGCAGGGAATCGACCGTGCCGGAGAACGCCGTTCCTTCCGCGCTGGACTTGCTCCAGCCGCCGCCGGCACCGGTGCTGCCGGTCACGCCGACATAGCCCTTGTTGCCGAACAGTGCGCCGCCGCCGCCAACCTTGTAGTTCAGCTCCAGATTAAAGGCGTGGCTGTGTTCTTGGCCGGTCGTCTTGGTGATCTCCTGCGTGGTATCGGCAGTGGTGCTGCTTGCGCCCGTGTGCGCATAGGCACCGTTAAAGGTAAACTCGCGCGTACCGGCGGGTTGATTAGCATAGGTTTCCGGTTCACCGGGCGTGGAGTAAAGCAGATTGCCGGAAATCGGCTCCAGCCCCTTGGTTTCCGCGGCGATCTCGTCATAGCTTTCCACATCGAGCACCGCAACGGTTGGATCGAGCGCTGCGGGCAGGATGGTAGTGCTCCACTGCTTACTGTCCGGGTCGTACATCTCATAAATATAGTACTGATACGGTATGGTGTACACAACGGCCATATCGCCGCCGCCTGCCTGCGCGTTGTAGGTGACGGAGTGCTCGATTTCGGTCGATTCTGCGTAGTCATAGCTGTAGCTTGCGGACAGCTCAACCTCGTATTCGCCGCCGGCGAGCGCCTGTACCTCGAGCGAGTGATATACGCCGAGCGCCTGCGAAACGCTTGCGGTTTTGGTGTCGCCGGTGGATTTGCTTGTGCCGTAGGCGGTGCCGCCGTTGCCGATGTAGTCATACGTTTCGTTGAGGTCGGCAAAGTACGGGGAGGCCTGAAGCACGGCGTATACCTCGGGATTGGTGTATACCGTATAGTCGGCAACGTAGCGCATGGTGATCGAGTCGTTGCCGAAATCCGGCAGTGCCAGACTGACGAACGTGCCCGTATTGTCATTGCGGCGGCTGGATTCCGCGATAACGCCCTCCTGCGTGCTGTAGAATATGTGGTTTTTGGTGTCGTTGGACGCGCCGCTCTTTTCGCCGGTCAGATATGCCGCACCGAGGTCCATCCAGTAGTAATCATCGCTGCCGTTGACCGGCTCCTCGCGGTGTACGCCGGCAACATAAACGAAGGATTCGCGCCATTTGTTGTCCTGATTTACCGCACTTTTGCCGGATGGGTTACTATCCACTACGCCCGCCTGCACATCGCTGATCCAGACCTGTTCCTTGGCCTTGTTCTTGCCGTTGATGTTGACCTGCGAGGTGCACACGCTGACGGACGAAAGCTGGGTCGTGATACCGCCGGTGGTGTCAAAATCGTAGATTTCTCCGCCGAGCAGTACCTCATCGTTGCTGTTGTTTGCACCGATGCCCTCCATATCCGCGCAGCCGAGTGCGATAGGCGCATGGACCGGACGGTAATAGTCCTCATCCGGGTCATCAATGTAGCTTTGCGCGATTTTTTTGCCGCTGTCACCGAGTGCCTGTGTGCGGTACTCGGACAGCTTAAACTTTTTCGACTGCGGATCGTAGTAGGCAAAGCGGTACGCAGCGGTCGTATACGCGCCGGAGTCATGCGCGGAAGAGGCGTTATTGCTCTGATAACCCGCTGCGATGAGCACCGTACCGGTGATGCCGGTATCCGGCAGGGAGAACGTGCCGAACGCGCAGTTTGCGGATACCATCGCCTGCTCGCCATCGGCAAGCGATACGGTATCCAGACTGCTGACCGGCGTGAGCGTGCCGGATTCCTCGGTGAATACGGTCAGGTGCGCCGCCGAGGCCACATTGCTGTTGTCGGTCGGTGCGGATGCGGTAACGGCAATTTCCTCCTTGCCGTCGCGGTCGAGGTCGCCGCCGGCAAGCGTCACGACCGGGATTTTCTCGATCTGCCACTGCCACTGCGTTGCCTGCTGATACGAGGATGATTTACCGGCATTGATTTTTAACTCGTCAATGCGTTTCATGGAAGATTTCATGGAAGCGGTGTCGAATACGTCCACATAGGCGTAGCGCGTGCCGTTTTCGTCTTTCCAGCGTCCGGCGTAGACGAACAGCTCGTCCTTGCCGTCGCCGTTCACATCTGCTGCGGCAACGTCCATGATGGCGTCCATTTCCTGCACATAACGGCGGGTAAAGTACGCCATGCCGTCGCCGTAGGTCATTTCTGCGGTAGCGATCGGGGATAGCGTACCGGCAGGGGAACGCTTGCCGTTATCGTTTACCTTAAACAGCGCGAGTTCGAATTTACCGTCGTACTTTTTGCTGCCGATGGTGGTTTTTTCGCCGCGACCGTAAGCACGAAGCTCGGCAACGTAATTATCCTTGCCGTCGCCCTTGTTGAACGCGGTGCTGGTGGCATAAATGCCGGAAAAGCCGTTTGTGTTGTAATCGGTCACATTTGCGGAATTAGAGCTGAGCTTGCTGGCATAGGTGTTGCCCTTGTCAGAGGGCAGACCGTAGCCGTTGACGGCATAGCGGATATACGCGCCGGCCAGATTGCCCTTGACATCGCTTCCGCCGATTGCGGAATCGCGGTTGTTGGTCTCCATGCGGTCGAAGCCGTCCCGGATGAGGTAGCGGTTCGCCTGCGAACCGCTCGCCGCAACATAGACCTCGCTGGCGGTGAACGCCTGCGAAACGTGCTCCTTGCTGTACGGTGCTGTCAGAGACGCGCCCTTGTCCTCGGCATTGAGCGACAGACCGAGCGCCGCATAGGTGCTGCTGTCGATCTCGCGCTCCGGTATATTGGCTGCCGCTGCCTTTGGCAGTACGATCTGCGGCAGCATTGACAGCAGCAGCGCCGCTGTCAATGTCAAGCTGATCCCTCTTTTGTATTTCATTCTGATATGCCTCCTTTATTGTATTCCGGCTGCTGCCGCAGCAGGCGGATGAGCTCCTGTGTGATTTGATCGGGTGGGACGGTATCGGGCGGTCCCACGGGATAGAAGTGTACGCCGAGCCGCCGCGCTTCTGTGGAAAACTCGGGCCGGCGGCACAGCCACAGTATGCGCTCTCCGGGCAGACGGCTGCACAGAAAATCGCACGCGGTCAGTCCCGCCGCGCCTTGATAGCCGACTACCGCCAGCCGGATCGGCACGCCGTCCCGCAGGGCATAGGCAAGCCGAACGTCGCCGCGCCGGTCGGGTGCATCGGCAAAATACAGCACCGGACAGCCGCACGCCTGTTCTGCTGCGCGGAACTGCTCGCGGTTGATGCCGCAGCAGGCAATATTCATGCAGATTCCCTCCTTATGGTGTTGATCGCGCTGCGTAATGCCGCGGTGGAAGCATCGCGCAGCAGGAATGCCGTCACGCGATAGCGGAACGCGAACACCGCGTATTCCATCTCATCTGCGATCCAGAGGATCGGCAGCAGCGGCGCCCGCTGGCGCAACTCGCGTACCGCTGTCAGACCGTCCGGACCATCCAGTGCTACAACTGCCGCATCGTAGGCGGCGGCGCAGCCGGAGAGCGCGGAAAGCGCGTTGAATTCATCAACCGGCAAAGGCTCTTCGGGAATAGCAGCGCACAGCCGCGCCTCCCACAAGTCACCGTCCAGATATCGTGCCAGCAGTGCCAGATGCATATGTTCTCCTCCTCATCAGTACGCAAAATTTACTCACAAATCGCTCTTGTTCAATTATGCGGGATTGCCATAAAAAGACAGACTCCGTATCGAGTCTGGCTGATTATAGTAAACTACGCTGTCCAGCCCGCGGCAAGCGGTTTTACCGAATGGCTGCTTTTAGCGACCAAACGGTTGCTCGACCGCGTTGTTTTTGTGCTATAATGAAAATGGAATAGTTTATTCAGGAGGCGTTGTATGCTGCGTATCGCAATTATAGATGATCTGTCCGCCGACCGCGCGGTTCTGCGGGAGGCGCTCGAGCGGGAGCTTGCACCGCGCGGCGCTGCGTTCACCATCGAGGAGTTTGCCTCCGGCGAGGAATTTACCGCCGCGTTCGTGCCCAGACGGTATGACGCCGCATTTATTGATATTTACATGGGCGAGGTCAGCGGCATGGAGGTCGCGCGGCTGCTGTATCACCGCGACCCGGCTTGCCGGATCATTTTCCTTACCACCAGCCAGGAGTTTATGTTGGAAAGCTATGCGGTGCGCGCCACCTACTATTTGGTTAAGCCCTTTGCCGAGGAGCGCCTGCGGCAGGCGTTGGATTTCTGCTTTCCTGCGCCCGATCCGTCCGATCTTTTGACTGTACCCACCAAAAGCGGCGTGCAGATGCTTTCCCGGCGGGAGATTGTGTGCATCGAGTCGATCGCACGGCATGGCGTGGTGCGCCTGTGTGAGTACAGTATTGAGAGTGCAGCGACCTTTGCCGAACTGACCGCGCCGCTGGAGACGGACAACCGTTTTCTCGGCATCGGGCGCGGTATTTTAATCCAACTCGGGCATATAGCCGCGCAGGAGGGCAGTGATTTTATTATGGATAACGGACTTCGTCTGCCGATTGCGCGGCGCTGCCGCAGCGAGGTGCTGCGCAGCTTTCAGGCGTTTGCCCTGCGGGAAATGGAGAGGGGATTATGAGAGCATATGCGAAGCTGATTTTGCCGCTGCTGTGCGCGGCAGCGTGTACCGGCGCGGCATTGGCGTACGAACTGCCGGACCTGCCGGAGCACGGCGCGGAGCAGCCGCCTGCTGTTGCGGAAAATCAGCCTGCCGATACGGAAACCATCGAGGAAACGCTGGAAGTATCGGACGAAAATGAGGAAAACGGCGCGATTCAGCCGTCAGAACCCGATATGGACAGCGGCTTTTTGATCGAGCCGGAACCCGAACCGCCCGAATCCACGCCCGAACCGGAACCGAAAACCATCGTGCTGACGCGCTTCGACACACAGGTGAATGTTGACGTAGCCGCGATTGCCTGCGGAGATGCGAACGCGCTGCACGCCTTTTTCTGTGATGCGAGAGACGGCTTGTGCGGCTATGATGCGGATGGCACACCCTACGACTTTTTCACCGGAGCGTGGGAGCTGTCGGCGGTCGATTGGAATACGCCCGGCGTGTATGATGCTGTGGCGCCGCTGCTTTTGGTCGATGGGGAGGACAGAGCGTGCTTTTCGCTTGCCGAGGGCGTGGAAGCGCCGATGATTCGCTGTCGCGTGAGCGTACAGCAGACCGGAAAGCCGGAGATCGGTGAGTTTATCACGGCACGCGGTCAGATGATTTTTCCGTGGGTGCTGACCGAGGAGCAAAAGGCGCAGCGCGACCGGTTCACGGTATGGCTTAAGCGGGAAAACGGTGCATGGGAGGCGCTGACGCGCGGGATTTCGGTCGGGACGGACGCGCTGAAACTCTATCCGCAGACCTGCGGACTGATATCGGGAACGACCTGTGCATTGCAGGTGGAATATCCCGGAGGGCAGACCGGCATTCTGACCTTTACATACGACGTCGCTCCGCTCAAGCACGGCTACAGTGCGGGCAGCCGCGACGGCGGCGGTGAGGATACCTATCTGCCGGATATTATTCAGCCATCGCCCGGCGGCTCACATTCGGGCGGCTCGCACCATCGACCGAGTACCTCCGAACCGGCAGCGGACGAGCCGGAAACGCCGTCCGAAGATGCCGCTCAAGCACCCGAGCCTGACCTGCCTGCAGACGATGAATCGGAGACGCCCGCAGCACCGGAGAAGCCGGAAACGGCAGTCCCCACCGTTCCTTTCATTGCTGCGCCGTCAAGGCTTGAGGACGAGGCAACGATACCGACGCCGCCGGTGCTGCGCGGTCAGACCGAGAGCCGACAGCCGGTGCAGCGGCAACCCGCTGGCGCGCCGTCCGGCGAAGTCAAGCAGTCGGTTGCGGCGGAGCCGGCCGCGACTGTCCTTGAGCAGGACACCGCAGACGGTGCGGTGCTTTCCGGTACGCGCCTGCTGGCGCTGATCGAGCTGGACGAGCCGTTGACGCTGAATAAAAACGGTATTGCCTTTTCGCTTCCGGTCGATACGCTGCGGGCGCTGGAGCTGACCGATGCAGATACTCTTGCGGTTACGCTCACTCGATCGGCAGAGGGCAGAGCACAGGTGGAACTGCGGCTGAACGGAGAGAAGATCGACCTGCCGGACGGTATGACGCTGACGACCGATGAGGCAGAAGCACCTGCCGAACCGGAACAGAAGCTGCCGTTTGCGGCTGCAGGCGCGGCCGTGCTGGCGGCAGTTTTCGGTCTGATGTGGTGGAGGAAACACCTGTGAGCCGGTTCTTTCGCCGTTTGCTGACGGCTTTGCTGGTATTTGCGGCGGCATCTGCGTTCTGCCTGCTGTTGTACCACTATGACAACAAATATACGCAGTCTGCGCCGCAGGCAATCGCCGGAACGCTGTTCGTTTCTGAGGACGATTTGGCGGCGTATCCGGTGCGCAGCCTGTGGAACGGCTGGAATTTCTATCCCGATGTGCTGCTTTCCCCGAAAACCTGCGAAAACCGCGATAAAAGCACTGTTCGTTCAGTGCAGATTGGCGCATACAGCAATTTTGCTTTCGGCAGCACGGAACGGACGCCGCATGGCTGCGGCACCTATATGCTGACGCTGCTGCTGCCCGAAACGCCGCGGCGGTATTTGATCGAGCTGCCTGAGATCTTTTCCGCTTACCGGTTTTATATTGATGACGAGCTGGTGCTCTCCGCGGGCGAGACGAACGCCGAGCAGTACCGCTCGCGGCTGCAAAACCGTGCGGTCAGCTTTAAGGGCAGCGGCACGGTGCGCTTGCTGCTGGCGGTGCGAGATGAAAGCTGGATATACAGCGGTATGACCTATCCGCCGGCGTTCGGTACAGCGCTGGGCGTGAATACCCAGCGTGCGGTGCGCGTGTGCATCTCCGCCGCTATGCTGACACTTATGCTGCTGTTTGCGTCCTTTGCGCTGTGGCTGTGTCTCGGCTCCATGCGGTGCCCGCCCAATTCACGGCTGTTTCTGCTGCTGAGTCTGAGCGCGGCAGTGCTGCTGTCCGGTCCGGTCGTTCATGCGCTGAAGGCGCTGCCGGTGCAGCCTTGGTACACCATCGAGCTGGTCAGCGGCTA
The DNA here is from genome assembly GCF_014648015.1 of Butyricicoccus faecihominis. Taxonomy (NCBI): domain Bacteria; kingdom Bacillati; phylum Bacillota; class Clostridia; order Eubacteriales; family Butyricicoccaceae; genus Butyricicoccus; species Butyricicoccus faecihominis. Next base: position 48,583 of record NZ_BMQH01000013.1, on the reverse strand, counting down.
CCTGACCACGCTGCTGATCGTTCTGCTGCATGGACGTATTTGTGCGCTGCCGAATGCCGTGCGCAAGGCGGCGGTTCTGGTCTGCGCCGGCATATGTGGTGCGGCGCTGCTGTGTGGTGTGTGTGCCGCGCACCTGTCCGAATGGAGTATCCGAGCATTTTCTGATCTGACGGTGCTGTTTCGGCTGGCGGTGACAGTCTATCTGCTCGGCTCGGCCCTCTATGCGGCGCGCCGACGGGAATGGCACGCCGGAGCGCTGTTCTGCGCGGATATTTTCTACGGCACGCTGTTTTTGTGGGACTGCCTGCTGCCTGCCTACGAGCCGATTCTCGGAAAATGGTTTTATGAATGGGGCTGCCTGCTGCTGGTGTGCGTGCTGGGCGCGGTGTTCTGGCAGGATATCGCACAGGGCTACCGACGCAGCCTGACCTTTACGGAGGAGCAGCGGCAGATGGCGCGGCAGCTTGCCATGCAGAAGGCGCATTTTGCGCAGATTTCGGAGAAGATTGAGGAAAGCCGCCGCCAGCGGCACGATTTCCGACAGCATCTGCGCACGATTGCGGGTATGGCGGGCGATCCGGAGGCGCAGCTTACGTATATCAGCCGCATTACTGCGCTGTCCGAAGCAACCCGACCGGAAAGCTACTGCCACGATCCGGCGGTGGATGCGATGCTGTACTATTATGTCAGCTCTGCGCGGCGCACAGGAATTCGGGTGTCGGTTCGCGCCGAGCTGTCCGAGGATACCGCTGCGTTCAGCGTGCAGTTCTGCACCATACTGGGAAATCTGCTGGAAAATGCGCTGGAGGCGTGCTGGAGACTGCCCGAAAGCACGGAAAAGTCCATCTGCCTGCACATGAAGCAGCAGTTTCGGCGGCTGTATGTGGTGCTCGAAAACAGCTATGACGGCGAGGTGAACCGGCGCGGCAGTGCGTTCCTTTCGCGCAAGCATACGGGCAGCGGAATCGGAACCGCCTCGGTGCGCGAGCTGACCCACCGTCTTGGCGGAACGGTGGAGTTCGAGCCGCGGGAAAGCATATTCCGCGTGGTGCTCATCCTGCCGGAACGTGCGGATGAAGAAGAATAACGAGGAAAATACCTGCTTGGACGTAGCCCCATGTCCTATTTGTGAAACAGAACAAGAACCCGATACCGTGCTTTACACCGTATCGGGTTCTTGTCATCTTCGTTATTCGCTGCGGCTCTCGGACTTACTCCTCGTTTTTCGGCTTTTTCTTCTTCGAGGCAGTCTGCGTGCGCAGATATTGATATGCCCACTGGCTGAAATACGGCGTTGCATTGAACAGATAGGTCGAGTTCAAATATGTGTCTACCAGTTCTTCAATGGTGCCCGGCCGATAGCCGTACATTCCCTGTTCCATATGCAGGCTGTACCCATCGTGCTTCGCCTCCAGACGCATGAACTTCTTTGTGTCTCGGTTTACTTTAGCAAGGCGGTTCCAATAGTCTTTCGCCTTGTCGAACTGGTTCTGCTTGTAGTACAGAATGGCCAGCGGAAGCAGCATCTGCGTTTCCTCATATCCGCCGTACTTTTTGTGCAGCGCCAGCGCGTGCATTTCGTCCTCGGTATAGGCGTACAGATGCATCAGCTGATAACGAACGCCGAGGCTATCACCCTCGGACAGCTTCAGCAGGCGTTCTCCCTCGTTGATTGCGCAGCGCATCATGCCGCACTCGATCAATGTTTGAAAATAGGTATAGCAGACCCGCATATACGGTCTGGTTTCTATAGCTCGCCAGCTCCAGATAATCGGATGCGTCTTCCGGCTCGGTCTGTTTCGGCTGCAACCGGCTGTTGTGCTGCGACATAAAGGTTATCGCCAGACGATGCATGCTGTCCTCATCGGTGATTGCGTCCTCATGCTCGCGCAGGAACTGCTGAAGCTCTCTTATCGTCTTTTCTGTATCTCTGCTGCTCATAAGCTGCACCTCATCTTTTCATTTTGCCGTTGGGTTCACTGTTTCTGCATCGAAACGGTGAAAACAGGTTATCCGCATAGCGGCTTTCCACACTGCCGTGATGTATAAGCTCTACTCAGATGAGCGGTTTCTCACTCCGATGGAAATCTTCACTATAATTGAACAAGAGCGCTTTAATTGTGCGGTGTTTCCCAAGGTCTCTGCACAGGAAATGCACTGTGCAGGGACCTGCTGCTCTGCGTGCATTTGAATCGGTGTACACAAAAGATATTGTCAATCTGCACAATTTGAAATGCAGTGTTTTAAGCAAGGTGCCGTATTTGTAAAAAAACTAAAAATTATCACCCCTAATGTGAAGATTGTGTGTTTTCTAATTTCGGCGGCTTTGATAAAATTATCACAAAGAAATGACACATGAGGAGGGAAGAACAGCATGGAGTATGTACTGGAAATGAAAGATATCAGCAAGTCTTTCCCGGGCGTAAAGGCGCTTGATCATGTGCAGCTTCAAGTGAAGCCGGGCGAGGTTCACGCGCTGATGGGCGAGAACGGTGCCGGTAAATCCACCCTGATGAAAATTCTGATGGGCATTTACACCAAGGACGAGGGCGGCGAGATCATCTTCAACGGTCAGCCGTATCACGTTTCTAACCCGAAGGAAGCCATGGACCATGGTGTTGCCATGATCCATCAGGAGCTGAACCCGATTCTGGATATGTCCGTGTATGAAAATATCTTCGTCGGACGCGAGCTCCGCAAAAACGGTCTGGTCGATGCAAAGGCAGAGATCGCAGAAGCGGAAAAGCTCATCAAGGAGTGCGGTCTGCACGTTTCCCCGAAGGAAAAGCTGCGCAACCTCACCGTTGCACAGTGCCAACTGATCGAGATCATCAAGGCAATTTCCATCAACGCCAAGGTCATTGTCATGGACGAGCCGACCGCCGCTATCACCGACCGTGAGGTTGAGCTGCTGTTCGAGCATATCCGCAGCCTGACGGCAAAGGGTGTTGCGATTATCTACATTTCGCACCGCATGGACGAGATCTTCTCCATCTGCGACCGCGTCAGCGTTTACCGCGATGGTCAGTACATCGGCTCGGGCGATACTAAGGATCTGGACGAGTCGCAGCTCATCAAGATGATGGTCGGCCGCGAAATCACCGATGTATTCCCCAAGCTGGATGCGGAGATCGGCGATGTGATCTTTGAGGCAAAGAACATCGTTCGCGCCGACAACAAGGTAAAGGACGTCAGCCTTTCGGTTCGCCGCGGCGAGATTCTCGGCATCGGCGGTCTGGTAGGCGCAGGTCGAAGCGAACTGGTGGAAGGCATCTTCGGTATGCACGAGCTGTCGCAGGGTGAGATTTTTGTCAAGGGCAAAAAGATCAAGGTCCACTCTCCGAAGGATATCATCAAGGAGGGCGTAGCGCTCATCACCGAGGACCGTAAGGTCACCGGTCTGAACCTCAGCGGTTCGGTAAACGACAATATCGCCATGGTAGCCATCAAAAAGCTGCTCAGCCATGGCCTTTATAACAAGGGCAAGGCACGCGCCGCTTCCATGGAGTACATCAAAAAGCTGAATATCAAAACTCCTTCCGGCGACCAGATCGCGGGCAACCTGTCCGGCGGCAACCAGCAGAAGATTGTTATCGCCAAGTGGCTGCTGAACGATCCGGACGTCATCATTCTCGATGAGCCGACCCGAGGCATTGACGTCGGCGCTAAGCGCGATATTTATCTGCTGCTCGGCAAGCTGGTGCAGCAGGGCAAGGCGGTTATCATGATTTCGTCCGAGATCCCCGAACTGATGGGTGTCTGCGACCGCATCATGGTAATGTGCGAAGGCAATCTCTCCGGCGAGGTGAAGCGCAACGAGTTCTCGCAGGAACGCATCATGACGCTGGCATCCGCGCTTGAAGTATAAAGGAAGGGGAACAACATGAAACAGAAAAATCTTAAAGGACTGATCAGTGAATACTTCATCTTCCTGATCTTTATCGTACTGGTCGTTGCGCTGACCATTCTGAAGCCCAGCTTCATCAGCCCGAACAACCTCGTCAACATCCTCAAGCAGGCTTCCATCAACGGCATTCTGGCGTTCGGCATGATGTTCGTCATTATTGCGGGCGGATTTGATATGTCGGTCGGCTCTACCGTAGCGTTCACCGGCATTTTAGCAGCGTTGCTCGGCAAGGGCGACCTGCCGCTGATCGTGCCGCTGGTCGTTGCGATGCTGGCCGGTCTGGCAGTCGGCATGGTAAACGGCATCGGCGTTGCCATCGGCGATTTGCCCCCGTTTATTATGACACTCGGCTCGATGACAGCTGTGCGTGGTCTGGCGCTGCTGACCTCCAACGGCAAGCCGATCACCGGCATCAGCAAGGGCTACAAGGCGGTCGCTGCATCTTCTATCGCAGGCATTCCGATGCTGTCCATCTTTCTTGTAATCGTTATCATCATCTGTGCATTTGTTTTATCTAAAACGGTTTATGGACGACGTGTTTACGCTTGCGGCGGCAATCTGCAGGCAGCCCGCGTTTCCGGCATCAACACCACCGCCATCCGCATCTCCACATTTGCTATTGCAGGCCTGCTGGCTGGTCTGTGCGGCTTCCTGATGACCTCACGCGTTACCATCGGCCAGCCGACCGCAGCCGAGAGCTACGAGATGGACGCCATCACCGCGTGCGTAGTCGGCGGCGTATCCATGACTGGCGGCGTAGGCAAGCCGTGGGGCGTTGTCATCGGCTGTCTGCTGATCACCGTTATCGCAAACGGTCTGGATATTATGGGCGTATCGTCCCACTGGCAGAAGATCGTCAAGGGCGTTATCATCGTGGTAGCCGTTCTGATCGACGTAAAGGGCAAGACCAAGAAAAACTGATTTCCATTGTTGACTGTGAGGACCGCAGGAGCGTGCGAACGCTCCTCTCTCCTCCTATCATAACCACAACTTCTCTAAGGAGGAAAAAGAAAATGAAAAAGAGACTTCTCGCTATGCTGCTTACAGGTGCCATGACTCTGAGTCTGGCTGCCTGCGGTGGTACTTCCACCGGTTCTGATGCAGGCACCGATTCCGGTGCTGATTCCGGCAGCGATTCCTACAAGATCGCCCTCATCCAGCAGCACCAGACCAACGCATTCCAGATTGCCGTATCCGAGGCTGCTGAGGCCAAGGCTGACGAGCTGGGTGTTGACCTGACCATTCTGAGTGCCGATCAGGACGCCGCTACCCAGATCAGCCAGATTGAGCAGTGCGTATCCGAGGGCTATGATGCCATCCTGTTCGAGCCTGTTGATCCGGACGGCCTTGCCGATGCTGCAAAGTCCGCAGCTGATTCCGGCGTTGTTATGATCAACATCATCTCGGCCTGCACCGACTGGCAGAACAACGGCATCTCCGCTGTTTCCTACGGCAACAACGTAAAGGCCGGCGAAACCGAGATGGAGCAGGTTGCAAAGCTCCTCAACGGCAAGGGCAACATCGCTATCCTGACCGGCCCGTCCGGCGACGCAGGCGGTCTGCAGCGTATGGAAGGCTACGAGAACATTCTGAAGAACTACCCCGAGATCAAGCAGGTCGTTGCTCCGGCTGATTGCCAGTGGGATACCGCAAGCGCACAGTCCACTGTTGAGAGCTGGCTGTCCGCTTACGATCTGGATGCTATCGTTTGTGAGAACGACGGCATGGCAGTAGGCGCCGGCAACGCAGCAGGTGCAAACTCCGGCATCGTTATCGCAGGCGTTGACGGTACGCCGGACGGCTTTGAGGCTATTCAGGACGGCCGCATCAGCGGTACTGTTTCTCAGAATGGCGGTGCTATGGCTGCAAACGGCATCGAGGCCGCTGTTAAGCTGCTCAAGGGTGAAACCCTCGATACCACCGAGATCGTAACCGACAACACCTGGATCGACTCCAGCAACGTTAAGGATTACGAGTAATTTCTTGAAAATGCTTTGCAAATCCTTGCAAACAGTGTTATTATGAATAAGAAAAAGGGAAAACGGTTACGTTTTCCCTTTTTCCTATCAACAAGCAAAATCTGTTTTCCTAAAATTACCTTCAAAGGGGAATATGTATGTTAAGGGTCGTACTGGCAGATGATGAAAAAAAGGTCCTGCTGCTGATGCGCAAGCTGATTGACTGGGAAGGTCTTGGCTTTGAGATTGTCGGCATGGCGAGCGACGGTATAAGCGCACTCGATCAAGTGCGCGAAAAGAAGCCGCACTTGCTGGTGACCGATATCCGCATGCCCGGCTATGACGGCATTGACCTCATTCGGCAGGCAAAGCAGATTCAGCCGGGACTGCATTTTATCATCGTCAGCGGCTACCGCCAGTTTGAATATGCGCAGAATGCGCTCAAATACGGCGTAGAAGGCTATCTGCTTAAGCCGCTCAAGCAGGAGGAAATGGTCGATCTGCTGATCAGCCTCAAGGAGAAGATGGGCGAGGAAGCAGCGATAGAGTACCGCTTGAAAAAGAGCAGCGAGCGTGAGCAGGAGCGCATCATCGACACCCTGATGACTGAGGTGCGCGGCGGTGTACGCACCTCGAGCACCGTGCGCTCGTTTGATCTGGAGCGCGGTCTGCCCGAAGGCGGCAGCTACTTTGCGGCTGTTATCAAGCCGAATATTCCGTCCGCGGCAGAAAATCAGGACGGCTTCCGTGCCATGCAGAAGCACGCGCTCGAGATCGTCCGGCAGGAGCTGGGACAGATGGACTGCGGTTTTGTGGCATCGGCACGCCGCGAGGGTATCGTGGCGGCCGTGTATACGCCGGAGTATCAGCCGGTCGAGGTCAAGCGGTGCTTCACCAAGATACGCAAGGAGATCGAAAAGCAGCGCGACCTGTTCTGGGGCATTCGCGCCGCCGTCTGCCTTGGCAGTCGGCAGAGCACCACAGAAAAGCTGTCCGTTTCGCTGAAGGAGGCGATTTGGCTGTGCATCGACGGTTTGTGCCACACACCGAACTGGCGGGACGCCGAAGCCGAAACACCGGATTTTTCCCTGCATTATACGCTGGATGGCGCGCAGAAGCGTCGCTTTCAGGAGGCTGCCGCATGTCTGAACACCGAGCAGTACGCCGAGGAGCTGGAGGACAGCTACCGCGCAGTTATGTCTATGCAGCCGCTCTGGGGACAAATGCTGGAGGACTGGTTCCGGCAGATACTAACTGCGGTGCGCTACGGCTTGCAGCAGGACGGCAGCGCCGATGAGCAGTTCTATCAGCGCATGGAGGACGGACTGTGGCAGTGTACCAACGCACAGGAGCTGCTTCGGCTGCTGCAGGACGGCGTCAGCGGTGAGCTGAACCGTCTGCGCCGGGAGCGCTCTCAGCGCGAAGCGCGTCCCATTACGGACGCAAAGCACTTTATCCAGCAGCATTATCAGGAATCTCTGCGGCTCGAGGATGTCAGCAATGCGGTCGGCTTCAACGCGACCTACTTTTCCGCCATGTTCAAAAAGGAGACCGGACAGAATTTCATGGATTATCTGACCGAGCTGCGCATGAATAAGGCGAAGGAATTGCTGTGCGGCGATGAATGCTCGGTGCAGGACGTTGCCGAACAGGTTGGATACCGTGACCTGAAATATTTTTCCCGCCTGTTCAAGAAAACCACCGGAATCAGTCCGTCGGACTATAAAAAGCTGTACAGGTAGGTGAAGGGCATGTGGCTGAAAACACAATGGAAGCTGCGCCGGGCGCTGCGCCGCTATCGGCGGGACGGCAATCTGGACGCGGTGCTGCACGAGGATTGGAGCCGCTGCCGCGATATTTTTGCCTTTTTCCACGAGATCGAGGATCGTCTGCACGGCGAGGAGATCACCCGCCTGCGGCAGAAGCAGGCGGAGTATCTGGCGCTGCAAAACCAGATCAATCCGCATTTTCTGTACAATGCGCTTGAGGCGATCCGTTCGGATGCGCTCTTGGCGGATTGCGAGGACATCGCGGAGACGACCGAGGCACTGGCGACTTTTTTTCGCTACACCATCTCCAATGTGCAGGAATATGTCACCTTTTCGGACGAGTTGGACAACGCCGAGAACTATTTCACCATCCAGCGCTGTCGCTTCGGTGACAAGCTGGATATGGAACTGGAAATGGAAAACGAGGATTTGCTTGAGGCGCGTATGCCCAAGCTGATCCTGCAGCCGCTGGTGGAAAACGCCGTCGTGCATGGTCTGGAGAGCAAGATAGGGCAGGGAACCGTACATATTTCGGTGGAAAACAGCGAAAACACGCTGTTCCTGCGCGTCAAGGACGACGGAATCGGTATTTCCGAGGAGCAGGTGGAGCAGCTGAACGAGGAGTTTGCCCATGGCAGCGCGAACGCCGTCAGCCGCAAACGCGGCGGCATTGCGCTGCGCAATGTTAACAGCCGTATACGGCTGATGTTCGGAGAAAATTACGGTCTGCGGATATTCAGCGCGAAGGGAATCGGTACCGAATGCTGCGTTACACTGCCGCTGCTGCTGCAGGAGGAGTGATATGAAGGAAGAACTGATACGCATTGAGCATGGTGTATTCCGCAGCGATACCGGCGAATACCGGTTTGATATCTCGGTTTCCTGCGGCGAGTGCATCGGCGTATATGTGGATGAGTATTTGACCTCCGGTACTGCATATCTGGATCTTTTCAAGGGACGCCTTGCACTGACGGACGGACGCGCCTTCTGCTGCGGCAGCAAGACAGGCGCCGCAGTGATCGAGCACTGGATCCGGCAGAACACCATGCTGGTGGACAAATCCCGCTTTGCGGGCAGGGAGCTGACCATGCGCGATTTTGTGCTGGCGCTTGGCAGAACGACCTCATACCGGCAGAAGAACCGCAGTGCGGCACGGCTGAAATCGCTTGCCGCGACCGATATGCTGCGGCAACTTGGGCTGGAGCATTCGTGGGAGACGCGCCTTGCCGACCTTTCGGTGCTGGATTATTACCGGCTTTCGGTGTTCCGCGCATGGTTCACCGGCTGCCGGCTGCTCGTCCTCGATCGGCTGACAGAGGCACTGCGCCGGCAGGATCAGGACCGGCTGATGCAGTGCGTACAGCTTCTGCTCGGGCATGGCATGGCGGTGCTCCTTTTCGATATGGATGAGATGTTCATGTTCCGCTATGCCGGCCGCATTGATGTGATTAAGGAGCGCCGCACCTTTTTCCGGCTGTATCCTGAGGAATACGGCCCGCGCCTGTTTGAGCTGCTCGGTTGGGAGCGTGCCAGCCGTCCGGCATGGATGGAGCGCACAGCGCCCGCAAAGGGCAAGACGGTGCTTTCCGTATTTGAACTGTTCCTGCCGCCACTGCCGCCGCTGTCCTTCGAGATATGCGCCGGCGAGATCGCCTTTCTGCACGATGAGAATTACAGCACCGGACGCCGTCTGCACGACTGCTTTCTGGGGAATCAGGGCTGGCAGAACGGCATTTTCCGGCTGGACGGCAGAATTTACGACCACAGCGAGCTGAACCGTATCATCGGCACTGAGATCGGCATCCAGATTGAGCAGCCCGACCGACCGGGCGGCGTGCTGTTTGACAACATGACCGCGCTCGACAATCTGTGCACCTGTCTGATTCCTAAGGCAGACAAGTGGCTGATCCGCAAAAAGCTCGTCTCCAGTATTCTGGAGGAGGCGACTCGCTGGTTCCCGCGCGAAATGCTGCTGCGTCCGCTCAGCGCATGGTCACTGCCCGATCGTCTGCGGTTTTCGTATTATCGGTGGTATCTGCTCAATCCCAAGCTGCTGATCTGCTTTTTCCCGTTCGCGGGACAGGAATCGGCGCATCACAAGATGATCATTGATATGCTGGTGCTGTGCGCGCGGCGCGGCATGGCGGTCTGGATCATCTCGTCCGGCATTGACGCCATCTGCGAAAAAACCGATAACGAAGAGTTTCTGCGCCGTCTGCGCTACATCAAGGAATGATGTGTGCAGACGGCGTTTTTATGCGTCGGACAGCGGGAGCAGCTCAAAAAGCTTGATGACCCGTCCGAGCAGCAGTGCGGAGAGCACTGTGCCGACACCGATGCCGTAAAACGGGCAGTAATGGAACAGGCACAATCCAGCGCTGATGGCAACCATAGAGAGGTCAAACCCGTTCTTGACGGTGGAAAACCGCAGATGAAATACCCTCTACATATGCCGGAAACCCGGCTGCAGCCTAATGCGCAACCGGGTTTCCGGATAAACTGTTCATGATTCTTCGTTTCTTGCGGATTCAATATCCTGCAGAAGCTGTTTCTGCGTATCATCGAACAGCAGGCGCTTGTTATGCGCGAAATACGCATCGCACCCGAAGTTCTGGATAAACCACGAGGTAAACCAGTTCGCGGTCAGCTCGGTAGCGAACAGCACCAGCTCCTGCGAATCCGGAATGGCGGCATCGAGGAAGGCAAATGCGTTTGCCAGTGCGGCATCGGTCTTGTCTGCGGCGGCTGCGCGTGCGTCCACATCGGCGGAGAAAAGCGCCTTCAGGCGGTCAAACTGCTGCTCCTCGGGTACTTTTTCGAGTGTGAGCGCCTGCCGGTAGGCATCCAGACGCTCCACCTCACGGGAGGCGACATAGAGCGCGTCCTTGTCGGACGAGCCGCCGTTTCGCTTGTCTGCAAGCGCGGCACGTTTTTCATCCGGCAGGGAAGCGATGGCTTTTGCGCCTTCTCGGATGGCGAGCAGGTCGGCGTGAAGCGCATCGGTCAGCGCATCCAGACGGTACGCGTCACGGGCACCGTCCGCCAGCCGGCTCAGCAGCAGACCGAGTACGCCCAGCTTTTCGTCAAACGGCGCGTCCCGCAGTTCGGAAGCGCGAACCGGCTCCCAGGTGCCGGAAAGCAGCTCATCCACGCGGTAAACCTGCTTGTATTTGTCATAAAGCTGCAGATAATTCGCAAAATCACTTGCCACCTGCGGCAGCTGCAAATACTGCTCCACAACCTGACGATCAACCGGAATACCCAGCGACTCGTACACCTGCATCAGCTCGGACAAATCTTCCCAGCCGCGTGCGGTGACAAACTGCAGTCCGTCGGCGGTAGTCTCTACGCGGTAAAAATGCTCGCGCCGGATCTCAAGGTAGGACAGGATGGCACCATGGATGCCGCGTCGGTACGCGTACTCCTTCCACACACCGAAATCCTCTTCGATGTCGATTTTTTTAACGCGGTCGAGCGTTACCACGTCAAATTCCCGCACGGATTTGTTGTATTCCGGCGGATTTCCCGCTGCTACGACCACCCATCCGGCAGGCAGCTGCTGATTGCCGAAGGTCTTGCACTGCAGAAACTGCAGCATCATCGGCGTGAGCGTCTCGGAAATACAGTTGATTTCATCGAGGAACAGAATGCCTTCTTTTACGCCTGTGCGTTCCATTTCGCGGTACACCGAAGCGATAATCTCGCTCATTGTGTAGGCGGTTACTGTGCGTTCCTCGCCGCCGAGCATCACCTTGTCGATGAACGGCAGACCGAGCGCGGACTGGCGCGTGTGGTGTGTCAGCGTGTAGGAGACAAGACCGACGCCGGTCTCCTCGGCGATCTGCTGCATGATCTGCGTTTTGCCGATGCCCGGAGGTCCCATCAGCAGGATTGGCCGCTGCCGAATCGGCGGAATGCGATACGCGCCGAATTCATCGGTGGTGAGATACGCCTTGAGCGCGTTTTTGATTTCGTTTTTTGCACGTTTGATGTTCATAACTGCGCCTCGTTAGTCAAATTGATCCAGAAAATTATGTTTGCCGTTCGCATCGCGCCAGCCGAGCAGCTTGGCGGTATCGACGTTCTTGACCGCGTTGAAGATATTCGCTTCAATCTGCGGGTTGTTTGCCGCGAGAGACGCGATCAGCTGCTTGATTTCCGCGCGCTTGGTGTCGCTTTCCAGTTTTTTCGCCGGACAGTCGCACGGCAGGAAGGTCAGACTGCAATATTCCGCCCAGTCGAGGACACTCTGCTCGCGCGTGAAATACAGCGGACGGATCAGCTCCATGCCCTCGTAATTCTTGGCCTTGACGCGCGGCAGCATGGCCTGCACCTGACCGCCGTAGATCAGTCCCATCAGCACGGTGCCGATGGCATCATCATAGTGATGACCGAGCGCGATTTTATTGCAGCCGCGCTTGCGTGCTTCGGTGTACAGGTAGCCGCGCCGCATTTTTGCGCACAGAAAGCAGGGGTGCTCGGCAGAGTGTATCCCTGCCACGCGCAGTACGTCGGTGTCGAAAATTTCGAGCGGGATGTCCAGCCGTTTCGCGTTTTCCTCGAGGTGCTTGCGGCCCTCCGGCGCATAACCCGGGTCCATTGCAAGGAACACGAGGTCAAAATCCATCGTGTGCTGTAAATCCTGCAGCAGCAGTGCCAGCAGCATGGAATCCTTGCCGCCGGAGATGCAGACTGCAACCTTATCGCCCGGTTTTACCAGTTCATATGCCTTTACCGCGTCTACGAACGGCTTGCGCAGTGTACGCACAAATTCGCTTTGCAGCGTTCTTTTTATCTCTTTTGCAGTCATTTTGCGCCCTTCTTATGCTGGAAATGATAGGTGATACGGGCAAGAATGCTGTCCGGCGCGAAATGCCGCGCCAGTGTCATGGCCTTCATGGCTGCACCCGGAACGACAACCGCCTTGCCTGCAAACAGGCCGTCAACAGCTTCGCGCGCCACACGCTCTGCCGACAGACCGGAGAGCGAAAACCGCACGCCTGCGACTTTGTTGAACTCGGTGTCCACCGGTCCCGGACAGAGGGCGCACACACGCACCGGAGAGCCGGCGCGGCGCAGCTCCTCGCGCAAGGCTTCGGTCAGGCGCAGAACATAGTTTTTGGTGGCGTAATAGGTCGCCATCAGCGGTCCCGGCAAAAATCCCGCCGAGGACGACACGTTGAGAATATAGCCGCGTCCGCGCTGCACAAAATCCCGCACAGCCAGCTTGGTGAGAATGTGTACGGCACGCACGTTGGTGTCGATCATGCGCAGCTCCTCATCCAGATCGGCGGTGACAAACTCGCCGAACAGACCGAACCCCGCGTTGTTGATCACGACCTCCAGTTCCTCGCTCTGTACGGCCTCGTACAGCAGGCGGCATTCCTGCTCGTCCGACACGTCCGCCGCGATGATGCGGCACGGCACCGGCAGCTCTGCCGCCAGTTCGCGCAGGCGTTCCTCTCTGCGGGCGCACAGGATCAGCTCGTAGCCGCGTGCCGCCAGCAGGCGCGCCATTTCGCGTCCCAGTCCAGAGGACGCACCCGTGATGAGTGCTTTCATGCAAATTCCCTCCAAATCACTGTGATAACTTATTATATAGTACCATGCGGACTTGTCCGCGTCAATTCATGTTGTTCGTCACATTCTGTACAAATTTGCGGATGGTGATGGGTTTACTTGGTTTTGGCTTTTCAATAAGATTTGAGAATGGTATAATAACAATGAAATAGTGCATTGATTTTTCGCCAGAAGCCGAAGATAGGAGGGGCGAATATGAAAAATAAAGAAGCAGACACCGAATTGGAATCCAGACTGCTGGAAATTCTGGTGCACCCGTGCCGTATTGAGGACATCCGGCGCGAGCTGCCGAATGCAGGCAAAAACAATCTCAAAAACGCGCTGGACGTGCTCATTGCAGACGGCAGGGTGATGAAAAATAAGAAAAACCGCTTTGCGGTCTCCGCGCACTACGGCTGTGCGGCCGGAACCTATCTGGCTACCGAGCGGGCATTCGCGTTTGTCGCGCCGGATTATCCGGAGGGCGAAGCCAAGCCGGATGATCTGTTCATCCCGCCGAATGCGTCCGGCGGTGCGTGGCACGGCGACCGCGTGCTCGTCAAGGTGAGTGAGCGCAAGAACAACCGCGGCCGCAAGGAAGCAACCGTTATCCGCGTGCTGGGACGCGCCGGCAAGGAGCTGACCGGCGAACTCGTGCAGCGCGGCAAGGCATTTTTCGTGCAGCCGACCTCGAAAAAGTATCCGGAGATTGCGGTGGACAAGCATGACCTCGGCGAAGCCGCCGTTGGTGACTGTGTGGCTGTTTCGATCTCGCATTACGGCGATGAGCAGTTTATGCCGCAGGGCGTTGTCCGCGCGGATTTGGGCGAAAGCGGTACGATGGAGGCCGCTATCGCGGCTGTTCTGCACGAAAACGGCGTGTATGACGTATTTCCGAACGAGGTGCTCGAGCAGGCGCTCGCCATTCCGCAGGAGGTCGATATGGGCACCGCCGGCAAGCGGCTCGATCTGCGCGACAAGCTGATCTTTACCATCGACGGCGATGACGCGAAGGACTTTGACGATGCGGTATCGCTCGAAAAGCTGGAAAACGGACACTATCTGCTCGGCGTACACATCGCGGACGTGAGCCATTACGTTACGCCGGATTCGCCGCTTGACGCCGAGGCGTTCCGCCGCGGTACATCGGTTTATTTCCCGGGACACGTTGTGCCGATGCTGCCGTTCGCGCTGTCCAACGGCATCTGCTCGCTCAACCCGAAGGTGGACCGTCTGGCGTTCTCCGCGCTGATGGAGGTCGATAAGGACGGCCGCCGGTATGGTGCGAAATTTGCCAAGTCGGTCATCTGCTCCAAGGCCCGCATGACCTACAACAAGGTTAACAAAATCCTCGCGGGGGACAAGGGGCTGCGCGAGGAATACGCTTTTCTGGTCGAGACTGCCGAGACGATGAACAATTTGGCGCACGCGCTGTACAAGCGCCGCATTGAGCGCGGCGCACTCGAGCTGGACATTCCGGAGGCGGAAATCCGCGTGGACGAGAACGGCAAGCCGGTTGAAATTCGGTTCCGTGAGCGCGGCGAGAGTGAAAAGCTAATCGAGGAATTCATGCTGCAGGCCAACGAAGCGGTTGCCGAGTATATGTGCAAGCGCGAGCTGCCGACCGTCTACCGTGTGCACGAGAATCCCGATCCGGACAAGCTGCGCGTGTTTGCGTCGTTTGCGCGTCCGTTCGGCTACCGCATCGACCCGTCCAAGCCGGAGGATACGGCGCAGTTCCAGACCGTGCTGCGCGGCGCAAAGAACGACCCGAAGCAGCGCGTGCTGCCGACGCTTCTGCTGCGCTCGCTGGCGCGTGCCCGCTACGCGGATGAGTGTATTGGCCATTACGGTCTGAAGGCGAAGTTCTACCTGCACTTTACCTCGCCAATCCGCCGCTATCCCGATCTGGTGGCGCATCGCATGCTGCAGAAGGCGCTTCTCGGTGAAGAATTTACCGCGGCAGACGAAACAATGTGCGAGGAAGCCGCAGACCAGTCCACAAACCGCGAACAGGCTGCCGACAACTGCGAACGCGACATCGACAAGCTGTATATCGCGTCCTACATGCAGCAGTTTATCGGTGAGGAATTTGACGCGGAGGTTTCCGGTGTGCAGTCGTTCGGCGTGTTTGTTGCGCTGGAAAACGGCTGTGAGGGTCTGATTCGTGCAGAGCTGATGACCGGCGACTTCTACCAGTACGACGAGGAGCACATGGCGATGGTTGGCCGCCACACCGGCAAGCGGTTTACGATCGGCACGCCGATGCGTGTCAAGCTGCTTGCCGCAAGCGACACCACCGGTCAGATCGACTTTGCACCGGCAGACGGCTCGCTTCCGGTTTCGGAAAAGCTGGATCGTCCGCGCCGTGAGGACACCGACCGTGCTCCGAGAGGCAATCGCGCGGAGCGCCGCCGTCACAGCGGCAAGGGACGCGGCGGCAAGCCCGGCAAGGGCAAAAAGCCGCCCACGCGCAAGAGAAGATAAGGCAATACCGCATAATTGAACAAGAGTGATTTGCGAGTAAATTTTGCGTACTGACGAGGCACAGTTTTGCGGTAATACTTGATGTATTACCGTGAAACTGCAACAAAGTCAGGACACAAAATTTCCGCAAAGCACCGCAGTCTTAATTGTGCGGTGTTGCCATAAGTATAGGAGAGAATCTTTTATGTCCAATAAAGTAACCGTTGCTGCGATTCAGATGACCTACGGTCTGGAAGAAGCCTGCGAAAAGGTCCGCGAAGCGGCATCTCAGGGGGCGCAGATCATTCTGCTGCCCGAACTGTTTGAAAACTGGTATTTCTGTCAGGAAAAAAGCTACGAGAACTATCATTTAGCGACAACACTCGAGGAAAATCCGGCGGTCCGCGAGATGCAGACCATTGCCCGTGATTTCAAGGTCGTCATTCCGGTCAGCTACTACGAGCGGGTCGGCGAGACCACGTTCAACACGGTGGCTGTCATTGACGCGGACGGCACGATCATGGGTCAGTACCGCAAGACCCACATTCCGGATGACCATTTTTATCAGGAAAAGTTCTATTTTACGCCCGGAAATACCGGCTTCAAGGTCTGGGATACGGCTTATGCGAAAATCGGCGTCGGTATCTGCTGGGACCAGTGGTTCCCGGAGTCCGCGCGCTGCATGGCGCTGCAAGGCGCGGAACTGCTGTTCTACCCGACTGCCATCGGTTCCGAGCCGATTCTTGACTGCGATTCCATGCCGCACTGGCGGCGCTGCATGCAGGGCCACGCGGCGGCGAACATTATGCCGCTGATCGCGGCAAACCGCATCGGCACCGAGACCGTCAAGCCGACCGAGGATAACCAGCACCAGTCGTCCTCGCTGACGTTCTACGGCTCGTCCTTCATCGCGGATGAAACCGGCGCGCTTGTCGAGCAGGCTGACCGTGAAAACGCAGGCGTGCTGACGCATACGTTCGATCTGGATGAAATCCGTGAGATGCGCCGTTCGTGGGGTGTTTACCGCGACCGGAGACCGGAAATGTATGGTGCAATGCGCGGCTACGGTTTATAAAATGGAAAATTCCATTCACAAAAAACGCAGACTGAGAATATTCTCAGTCTGCGTTTTCTATATCATAGATATTATTTTGCGAGTTCCGCCAGGAATTCATCCATGTTGGTGTCTTCCGTCATGGTAATGCGGTGCATGCTGTACAGCGTCTGCGGCAAACCCTGTACGACCGCATTCACGCCCGGCTGGGTGGTGAACGTCAGCTCGATGCCCTGACTGCGCAGCGCATCCATCGTCAGCGTGCCGTATGCGCCTTCCGGATAGGACAGCGCGTTGACCTTCTCACCGGTGATCGGCTCGATGGCCTGCTGGCTCTGCTGGATGTCAGCCCTGACAGCGGCTTCGTAGTCCGCATCGCTTTCGCCGGGAAGCTGCGCGAGTGTTTCCCGAACACGGTCGTTGCCGTCCTCGAACGGCGGCCACTGGTGCATGTCATAGGTGTGGCTCTGGATGGAAATCAGGCCGGAATCCACCATTTCCTGCATCTCAGCCGCGCCGAAGTGCGGTGTCATGGCGTGGTCGGTATCCTTGTAGGTGTCCTTGCCGATGGAAACGCCGATGGCGAAAATGGTCGCCTTCATGTTGTATTCCTTGAGAACAGGGAATGCGTCCGCGTAGTTGCTCAGATAGCCGTCGTCAAACGTGAGAACGATGGGGTTCTCGGGCAGCGGTGTACCATTGTAGACGTAATCGCGCAGCTGCTCGAGCGAAATCGCGTTGCAGCCGGCATCGGAAAGCGCCTGAATCTGTTTGCGGAACGCCTCCGGCGAAATGGTAGCCGAGCCGCTGACCTCCTCGGTCAGCTGGTGCCACGTCAGAATCGGAACCTTAACGGCGGTATCGTTGTCCGTGCGCGGTGCAGGACGCTGCGTGAAATAGTCATGCGGCGTGTCAGAGGTCACATAAGTGCCGAAATCCGACGGAATTGCGGTGATAGCAGGCGTAAAGTCGGGATACTCCTTCTCGGCAATGCGGGTTGCCATCATCTCGCCAATGTTGTTGCGGAAGTGC
The DNA here is from genome assembly GCF_014648015.1 of Butyricicoccus faecihominis. NCBI lineage: Bacteria > Bacillati > Bacillota > Clostridia > Eubacteriales > Butyricicoccaceae > Butyricicoccus > Butyricicoccus faecihominis. The sequence goes on along the minus strand of NZ_BMQH01000013.1, from coordinate 30,838 downwards.
GTGCTGTCGTAGAAGAAGCGCGGCTCGCTGCTGACAGACGAGGACGAAAAATTCCAGTAATCGGTCACTTTGGCAAGAGATTCGTAGAAATTCGTGATATCCTCGTCGTAAAAGTTCTTGTAATAGTCGGTGTACACCGGAGCGGTCAGCACAATCAGATTGACGCCGTTTTCCTCGCAAACCTTGCGGATTGCGGCCACCGACTGCATGCAGGCTTCGGTCTTGTACAGGTGCAGCGGCTCGTGGTTGGGATAATTGGTGAATACCGGATAGGCGTTCAGATAATCCGCGGTAGAGCCGATCGGCTCTACATCACGCACGCGCTTGTCATACGCACCGGTCTGCTCGTCGAATACGTCGAACGACTGCGGCATGAGCGTGTCTTTCTTCTTGTTCACCAGCTTCTGATAGCCATACCGCGGGTCCGCGAGGAGAAACCGCGAGTAATACGACAGCGCGGACATATCCGGGTCGGTTTTGTAGTGCAGGCTGTGGGTCAGCTTGTTGGACTCATCATCATAGGTCAGGCCATTGTCCAGATACACATTCAGCACCAGATTTTTGACCGTGTAGTTGTCGATCAGGTAGTTTGCAATCTTTTCGCAGTCCTTCATATCCGCGCCGTACATGATCATGTTGTAGAATCTGGCGTTCAGCATCTCGTTAAACGACTCGGTCGGCAGCGAGCTGGTGGACGAGCAGCCGAGAAAATACGAGTCGTACTCGTCATGGTGCTGCTCGAGATAGGAGATCTTCGCCGCACGCGGATTGTTGGTCTCGTCATACGAAAACCACTGCATAAACCGGTCGCCGAACGCGCCGAACGGGTCGGTGACGTAGTTGAATCCGGCCAGCAGTGCGGCTAGGATCAGCACGATAACGGGCAGAGAAAGCACCCATTTTTTTGCGTTCATGCTCTGCCTCCTTAAAATTGCTTGTAGATGAACTCGGACGAGATGTATCCGGCACGGAAAATGCCGAACAGCAGCAGGACCACGAGCGAAACGGTTAGCACGGTCAGCTGCACGAGCGCCGGGCGCTCGTTGAGCCACGCCTGCACATCGGTGCCGCGTTCCTCAAAGAACTCCACACCGTGGACGATGAGAATGCCGACAAAAATGATGATAAAGTCGGAAATACTCAATCCAAGCGTCGGCACAACCGACGAAAACTCACTGAAATGCGGATGCAGCACGGTTGTGCCGAGCAGCGCGAATACAGTTTTGAGACGCGGTGCGCGGGTGAAATAACGGCCGATAAACACCAGTCCGAACGTGCGGACCGTCATAAAAATGCGCCAGCCGGTCGATTTGTCGTTGATGTGCAGCTTTTCCTTCCACGAAAGGAAGCGGCGCTCCATCAGCAGGGAAGCGGTAATGAGGATACCGTTCCACAGGCCGAACGCAATGTAGCGGAAGTTGGCGCCGTGCCAGATGCCGATGATCAAATACACGATAAACGTAGCGGTTGAGGTGGCACAGATCTTGCCCATCATGCCCTTGAAATGCTTGCGCGCCCACTTGCCGAGCTTGCCGAACGGCTTGGAAAACGCCAGAGGATAGAACACATAGTCGCGCATCCACGCACCGAGCGTGATGTGCCAGCGCCGCCAGTAGTCGGTGAGTGAGGTGGAAAACAGCGGTCGGCGGAAGTTGACGGTCATATCAATGCCGAACATGCGCGCGACGCCGCGTGTGATGTCGATGCCGCCGGAAAAATCGCAGTACAACTGAATGCAGTAGAACAGAATACCGAGCGCAATGACAGCACCGCCGTACGGACAGTTCTCCATGATGACGTTGTTTACCAGAACAGCCGCGCGGTCAGCGATGACGATTTTTTTGAAGTACCCCCAGAGCGCCAGCTGAATGCCGATCTGCAGGTCGTCCCAGCACAGCTTGCGCTCTGCGGTAAGCTGCGGCGCCAGCTGATCGAAACGGCTGATCGGTCCCTGTACCATCTGCGGGAAGAACGATACGAACAGACCGTAGCGCAGCGGATTGCGCTCGGGCGCATATTTGCCGCGGTACACGTCAATAACGTAGCTCATGGACTGGAAAATGAAAAACGACAGACCGAGCGGCACGACAAAATCCCATCGGGGAATGTGATTGCCGAGCGCGGACGGCAGCAGCTCGAGCGTGAAATTCCAGTATTTCATCGCGTAGAGCAAGCCAAAACAGCAGACCGCGCAAATTACCGCGATCTGCCTCTTTTTGTGCTGTATTTGGGTCTTTTGCGCCTTGTCGGCAGGCTTGATGGCGTTATAGCACCCGAGAATGAGTCCGGTTACCCAGGTCATTCCGGCCACCAGAACCACCCACGCAAACGCCTTGACCGAGCCGGCCATGTAAAACGCCGCACTCGCCAGCAGCAGGATGCACCACTGTGCCTTTTTCGGCACGATGTAGTAGAGCAGCACGCTCGCAATGGTAAGTACGATAAATGAAGCGGAAGTAAAAGCCATTAGTCCTGCGCGTTCTCGATCAGTTCAACGATGGCGTCAACCGAGTTGAAGTTCTCCGGCGTCAGGTCGTTGACACCCAGCTGAACGTCAAACTCCTCCATCAGCTCGGAAATAACGGCTACGATGTCGAGGGAATCGATGATGCCGTCGTCGATGATGGCAGTTTCGTTCTCAAAGTCGTTGCCCGGGCAGATCTCATTCAGAATTTCGATAATTTTTTCTCTCATGGTCGATTTCTCCTTTAATTATATTGCAGCACGGCGGAAGTCCATCCGTCGGGCCGATAGCCGTGTTGTTCGTAAAAATGCTCGGCAGGAGCATTGCCGGTCCGCGCCCATACCTGACTTTTTGCGCCGTCCGTTGCCGTAAGATACGCAGTGAGCAGCTCGCCGGCAAGACCTTTTCCGCGGCAGTCCGCACGCACGGCAAGGTGCCGAATTTCGGTCGAGACGCGGGAAACTGCAAAATGCAGCACGCCGGAAACGCCCTGTTCGTCCCGGGTGATAACGGTGTGGCCGGTTGCGAGGTTTTCGCGCAGATCGTCCGCAGTCGGCAGACAGCCGGTGAGAGCGGAGAAGTGCTCACTTAAAAAGCGGGAAATATCCTCGAAATCCTCCGGCTTTGCAGGAACTGCGGTTGTTTCCACCGGAAATGCTTCCGGTTTGCGGGTGCGCCGCGTGCGGCGCAGCACCTGACGAAAACCGAGGACACAGAATTGCTCGGCGGCATTAGCCATGACCTCCGCGTCTTTCGCGCGGCAGGACAGCTCGGTCACAACCGGCCTGTCCGTCTCCGGCAGGGAGAGCACCGCGCCCGGATGCAGGTAGAACGTCATCACAAGGTGGTCTCCGCGTTCGCGGAACAGCAGCAGTGCGCCGTCTGCCTCGTGGATGTACAGTCCGTTCGCGATTTCGCGCGTGTAGTCATCACCGCGCAGAAAGTTGTTGGTAATGACGCCTTTCTTGAGCTGTGCGTTCAGCAGATCGGAAATCTGTGCGAAATTCTCAATCTTCCGCATGGATAAATTGCTCCTTCAGCTTGACGCGGTCGATCTTGCCGTTGGCATTCATCGGCAGTGCGTCCAGCTTTTCATAGATGTTGGGCAGCATATACTTGGGTACCAGTCTGCGCATGGCACGCGCGAGTGCCGCGGCATCCGGTTCGCCCTCGTAGATGCAGAGGATGCGGTCGCGGCTGCGGTCAAACAGGCAGGCTGCGGCGGCGATGCCGTCCACGCTGTGCAGCGCGGTCTCGATCTCGCCAAGCTCGATGCGGTAGCCCATGTGCTTGATCTGGCCGTCCTGCCGCGACAGGAAATACAGCAGACCGTCGTCCTTCTTGACGGCGATATCACCCGTGCGGTACAGAATATCGCGGAAATACGGGTTTGTCGGGTTCTGGATGAAGCATTCGTTCGTCTTTTCCCAGTTACCGAAGTAGCCGCTGGCCAGTCCGCTGCCGCGCACGCAGATCTCGCCGGCCTCGCCGTCCGGAACAGGCTTGCCGTCCTTGTCGAGCAGCACAATCTGCATGTTGCGGCAGGCTTTGCCGATCGGAATGGCTTCATCGTCGCGGTAGTCGCGGGTGAGATGGAATGCGGCACAGTCCACGGTGGTCTCGGTCGGTCCGTACATATTGACAACCTCAAGACCTGGAATCGCGGCCTTCCACGCGTTCACATAGCGCGCCTGCAGCGCTTCACCGCCGAGAGCGGCTTTGCGCAGCGTGGGCGGCGCGCACTTGCTCAGTGCACCCGAGCTTGCCACAAAGTGGAACGCGCTGGTCGCCCAGTTGATGGCGGTCACGCCGACACGCTCCATCTCCTTGAGCAGCAGCATCGGGAAGGTAAACAGCTTTTTCGAGAAAATATGGCAGGTTGCACCGAGCGAAAGGGTCTGGTACAGGTCCTTGCACGAAAGATCAAAGTAAAACGGCGCCTGATTGCCGAAAATATCATGCTCGGTGTAGCCGCAGAACTCGCTCATCCAGTCGGTGAAGTCGATGACCGCACGGTGCGGAATGACGATTCCCTTCGGCGCACCGGTCGAACCCGAGGTGAACAGCAGGTAAACCGGGTCAATATCCAGCACGTTCTCACGGATGGACTGCAGCAGATCTGCGTCAGCCGGTGCTGCAAAGCCCTCGTCCATCGAGATGAGCGGCGCACAGTCGGCAAGCGGCTCAGCCTGCCTGCGGTTGCCCTCGGCGTAGACGATAGCGGCCGGATGAACCTGCTCGAAAATGCGGCGGATACGCGCTTCCGGCATGTGGTCGTCGATCGGAACGTAGCAGCCGCCCGCATACAGCACACCCTGCATCGCGGCAACGCTTTCGGCCGTGCGGCCGATCAAAACCGCGACCGGCTTGTGCAGTGTATCGACGGTTTTGGCAAGGTGCGTGCCCAGACCCTGTGCGGCCTTCAGCAGCTCGCCGAAGGTGAACACGCGGTTCTCATCGCAGAACGCAGGCTTGTCCGCGTGCATTCGGGCAGAGGATTCCAAATATTCGAGTACATTTTTTCTCATAGACATACTTCCTCATTATGATAGTCTATTTTATCATAGAGGGCGGAAAAAGTAAACGGAAAACGGCGGTCACGCCGGAGAATCCATCCAGTGTGCGGTTTCATCCATAATATCGTGCAGAATAAAAATATCGTGCAAGGTATCGCCGGTTTCCATTGAGTGGTTGGCGTTTTCGGTCAGATAGAGCAGAATGCCGATCTTCCGGCAGCCGTTTATGATCATCTCGGTGTCCGCCCACGGATCGGCGGTGCCGTGAAAGGCGATGCCGGTCGGGTCGAGATAGGGCAGGGCCTGTTCAATCGGCGTGTAGTATACCTGCCGCGGATGAATGTTGTGCTGAACAGCATACCGTGCGGCAATCGCAGTGCCAATGCTCTTCGAGAGGAAGAAAACGCGGTCGTAAGCGGTCCAGTCGATGGCGGTAAGCTGTTCCTCTGCGGCAGAAAGCGCGGTCTGCACAGCTTGTTCGATTTTTTCGGTGTGACCTCTTAAACCGGTCGGCAGAGCGGGATACTGCACCGCGAGCAGGTCGCAGCCGCGTGCGCGTGCAAGTTTGGCGCTGTAATACAGCAGCGGTTTGTCGATATGGTAGCCGATGCCGGGGAACAGCACGGCAAGCTGGTTGCTCATAGGTAAGGCTCCTTTGGGGAAAATGCAGGATTACTCCGCCAGCTCCCGCACGGCGGCAATTGCGGTATCGACCTCAGTTTCCGTGTTAAAATACGAAAAGCTGAAGCGAACCGCGCCCTGCTGCACGGTGCCGAGCGCCTCGTGCATGCGCGGCGCACAGTGTGCACCGGCGCGTGTGGCGATGTCATAATCGGCAAACAGCGCGTCCGCGACCTCGGCGGAGTCATAATCGCGGATGTTAAGTGCCACGACAGCCGCGCGTTCCGGTCGGGAGAAATCGCCGTAGACGGTCACGCCGTCAATGTCCTTCACACCGTCGTAAAACCGCCGCATGAGTGCGCGTTCGTGTGCTCCGATGGTCTGCACGGTCTGTTTTTCAATAAATTTCAGCGCGGCATGCAGTCCGGCGATGCCGTGCGTATTGAGCGTGCCCGCCTCGAGCCGTGCGGGATACGCCTGCGGCTGCTCGCGGTCGTAGGAGTGAATGCCGGTGCCGCCGCGGAGCAGCGGCCGAAGCTCTACACCCGGCCGGATGCACAGGCCGCCGGTTCCCTGCGGACCCATTAGGCCCTTGTGGCCGGTGAAGCAGAGCACGTCAATGTTCATGCGCTGCATGTCGATTGGCACCGCGCCTGCCGTCTGCGATGCATCGACAACCAGAAGGGCACCGTGTTCGTGCGCCATTGCACCGATTTTGGCGATATCGAGCAGGTTTCCGGTCAGATTGGATGCATGCGTGCAGACAACGGCCTTGGTTTCCGGCCGGAACAGGTGTTCCATATCCTCGCAGCGGATGCTGCCCCTGCGGTCTGCCGGTACAAAATCCACCGATACGCCGCGCGTCTGCAGATCATACAGCGGACGGAGCACGGAATTGTGCTCCAGATCGGTCGAAATGACGTGATCGCCGGACGAAAACAGACCGTAGAGTGCAATATTCAGCGCCTCGGTGGAGTTCGCGGTGAATACAACATGGTCCGCACGCGGACAGCCGAACAGCTTCGCCAGCTGACTCCGCGTTTCGAACACCATGCGCGACGCGGAAAGCGACACGCCGTGTGCGCCGCGCGACGCATTTCCTGCGGTAAGAATGGCGTTTTTGACCGCCTCTGCGACTTCAGGCGGCTTGTGCAGCGTGGTCGCTGCGTTATCCAGATAAATCATGATTTCCTCCGTCAGTCGAACAGTTCGACGAGAGCATGCGTCTCGAATCCAATGTCGGTTTCGCGCAGAGCGTCGAGGAGCACCTGTTCCTCGTTTGTTTCGGCCTTCCATGCCAGTCCGCAGCCTGCGCTCACCTGAGAGGGAATCGGAATTATGCGTCCGGGCAGACCGCGCTGCGTGAACATGGCTTCTGCCGCGAGCGCCTGCTCGGTGGACGCAAACGCGATGACCGCAAACGGCCGTTTGCGCCGCATCACGGGCGCAGAATGAGGTCGGCCTGCATCTGCTTCTCGGTGATGACGTACATGTTGGTCACGTCACCGACTGCCAGCTTGTCGGTCAGGCCGTAGTGGTTGAGACAGGTACCGCAGGTCAGAATCTCCACACCGAGCGATGCCAGGTTTTTCAGATCCTCGAGCGATGCCGAGTCTTCGCAGGTCAGGCGTGCGCCGCCGTTGTAGAACAGAATCGTGCTCGGCAGGTGATCCTGCTGGGTGAGCGCAAAAATAAAGCCCTTGATGAGAATGCGGCCCAGCTCCTCATCGCCCTCGCCCATGTGGTCGGCGGAAATGACAACGACCGTCTTTTTCTGCGCCGCCGGTACCGTGCAGGCAATCTGCTCATCGGCTTCTGCCTTGCCGATGGTGTTTTCGGTCGTGATCGTCACGCAGAATTCCTTGTCCGAGCGTTTTTCGGTTGTGATCGAGCAGCCCTTGCTCTCCGCAAGGCGGGTCAGGTTCTGCACTGCAATTTCATTATCTACCAGCGTCTGAACCGTGCCCGCACCTTTCAAATCCTGCAGCGCGTGCAGCGTTTTGATGACCGGAATCGGACATGCGTCACCGATCGCATTCACTTGTACCATAATAAAGTTCCTCCTTTTGGGGATGTTCTGTGGATAGTATAGCACAATAAATCGCTGAAGACCATAATTTATCCATAGGATTGCGGAATACTGGGAGGAGAGGACGGTTTTTCTTGACGGTGTTCTCTTAGAAAGGGTAAAATTATAATGTATTTTACAAAAGTACGCAAAATTTGTTCGCAAATCGCTTTTGTTCAATTATGCGGTATTGCCTTAAATGATAATTATCTATCCGTAACCTTATATAGAACACATTTACAGATATTACTTGCTTATTTGAACTGTGTTACCGGAAAATTATCTATTGATAACCCGAATATCCAATATCTGATACAAAATCGTTATCTGATTGACTGACACGCCGAAAGGGGGCATAACCATGCGATCCCGCACCTACCTTGCCATCGACCTGAAATCCTTTTATGCCTCCGTGGAGTGCCGGGAGCGTGACCTCGATCCGCTTGACACGCACCTTGTTGTCGCGGATGAGACCCGCACGGACAAGACCATCTGTCTGGCAGTCACGCCGTCGCTGAAGAGCTACGGCATTTCCGGCCGCGGACGGCTGTTTGAGGTACGTCAGCGCGTTAAGCAGGTCAATGCCGAGCGGCAGCGCCGTGCGCCCGGGCATACATTCACCGGCGCGTCTTACTCTGCTGCGGAACTGCGGGAAAACCCGTCTCTTGCGATGGATTTCATCATCGCACCGCCGCATATGGCGCATTATATGGCGTACAGCAGCCGGATTTATGCCATTTACATGAAATATGTCGCGCCGGAGGATATGGTTGTGTACTCCATTGACGAGGTGTTCATGGACGTGACCGGCTACCTTGAGACCTACGGCCTGACCGCGCGTGAGCTGGCGCGGAAAATCATTCTCGATGTGCTGAACACCACCGGCATCACGGCCACGGCGGGCATCGGCACCAACCTGTTTCTGTGCAAGGTGGCGATGGATATTGTCGCCAAGCACGTTCCCGCCGACCGCGACGGCGTGCGTATCGCCGAACTGGACGAGCGCAGATTCCGGCACGAGCTGTGGTCATATCAGCCGCTCACCGATTTCTGGCGCGTGGGACGAGGCACCGCGAAAAAACTCGAGCAGTACGGCATGTGCACCATGGGCGATATCGCGCTGTGCTCGGAGAAAAACGAGGATCTGCTGTATAAGCTGTTCGGCAAAAACGCGGAGCTGCTCATCGACCATGCGTGGGGATGGGAGCCGTGCACGGTCGCGGATATCAAAGCCTACAAGCCGAGCACCAACAGCATCAGCACCGGGCAGGTGCTTGCGTGTCCGTATACAGCGGACAAGGCACGTCTGGTTGTCCGCGAAATGGCAGATCAGCTGGTACTCGATCTGGTGAGCAAGGGCTTTGTCACCGACCGGCTTGTGCTGACCGTCGGATACGATATTGATAACCTGAACGATCCGGCACGGCGGATTAACTACCACGGCAAGACCGAGACCGATCGCTACGGGCGCACGCTTCCAAAATCTGCACACGGCACGCAGAGTCTCGGAGAACTGACCTCGTCTACGCGAAAGCTCATGGACGCAGCGACCACGCTGTTCGACCGTATTATCGACCCGAATCTGCTCATCCGGCGCATGTATCTGGTGGCAGATCACATCCTTCCGGAATCTGACGCGTCCCAGCCGGCTCGGTGTGAGCAGCTTGACCTGTTTACCGACTATGCTGCCGAGCAGGAGCGCCGGAGGGCAGAGCAGGCCGCACTCGAGCGGGAACGAAAGCTGCAGCAGGCGGCGCTTGCCATCAAGAGCAAATACGGCAAAAACGCGCTGCTCAAGGGCATGAACCTTGAGGAAGGTGCGACTGCCATTGAGCGAAACGGAAAAATCGGCGGGCATAACGCATAATCGGAAAAACATGCTAAGGCAATGTAAATGAATTGCCTGATTCTGCCTCTCCACTGACGTTCTATGTCGAAAATTCGACATTTCAGGCAGTCACCCTTGTATATGGCAATCAAAGGAAATATAATATATTCACAATAATATGAGAAATATATCTTTTCTGGAAGGATTGCGAAGCCGCAAGGCAGCTGCATACGGAGAAGCTAATGAAAATTATCTGCGAAAAAGGCTATCACGCCGGAAATGTCCTGCGTCTGGTAGCGGAATATTTGGAAAAACGATATCCGGATGATATGATTCTGGATGAAAATATGGAAATCACGCTTTCACTCAAGAACGGTGAGAACGGTCAGCCCATCGTGCTCGGTGCAGAGGAACTGCAGCTGTCGCACCATACAGCCGACCATTCCGAGGACTACTATAATCATGATGTGCTGACCCATTTGTACACGCGCTGCAAGTACGAGCACGATCTCAAGGTCTTTCAGCTGGCGAATTATGCGCGGCTGACCTGCATTTACATGGATGCCGTCGGCCTGCATGAGATCAACAACCACTTGGGACATGAGGCCGGCGACCACATGCTGCGCTCGATTGCGGACGGGATTCGGAAGTATTTCCCGGACGACTGCGCATACCGCATCGGCGGTGATGAGTTTGTCCTGCTGTGTCCGGCGCGTCAGCCGGAGGAGCTTGCAGAAAGCCTTGCGGCGTTCCGTCACACAATCCGTGAGATGGGTTATGAGGTCTCGGTCGGCGTGTCTGAAAGCACGGACAGACAGACGCTGAACGAGACGGTCAATCGGGCTGAAACGGCCATGCGGCATGATAAGATGGAGTTTTACCGCAATAACGGCGGTATCCGTCAAATGCGCATCATAGATGACAAGCTGGAGCAGCCGCTCATCAAAAAGCAGGATGTTACCCGTTTTCTGCAGGCCATCGCACCGCTTTACAGGGGAGTGTACATGGTCAATGCCAAGCAGGATACCTGTCGGTATATCTATGTTCCGCCGTATTTTAAGACCATACTGGAGAATAATCATCATGCGTTTATGTCTTCCGTGCGTGAGTACTGCCGCGAACTGGTTCATCCGGAGTATTATGACGAATTTGCAAAGCTGCTGGATTACAGCTATATAGAGGAGCAGATTGCGGCGCATGGTTCGCTGAAGATGACCTATCAGATACGGGACGGCAGCCGGATACATCTCAAAATCACCATGGCCGACCGGAGTTACGCAGAGGCCCATGAGCTGCTGTGGATTTTTCTGGACGAAACGCAGTAGAAGAAAGCAGGTGAAGCATGTCCGCAATCGACAATCGAAAATACGCCGGGATTATGAATCTGCCGCATCATGTCTCCCCAACCCGTCCGCAGATGCCCATGAGCGACCGTGCGGCACAGTTTTCGCCGTTTGCGGCGCTGACCGGGTATGCCGGTGTTATCCGTGAGACAGCGCGGCTGACCGACCGCAAAATCGAGCTGGACGAGACCATGCTGACCGCACTTAACGAGCGGTATCGGCTGCTGCTTTCCGTGCTCGATGCAGAACCCGAGGTGGAGATCACCTATTTTGTGCCGGATGAACGCAAATCCGGCGGTGCATACCGCACAGTTTCCGGTGTGGTCAAAAAGGCGGATGAGTTCACGCGGCGGCTGACCCTGACAGACGGCACGGTGATTCCGATGGAGGATGTGCTGATGTTGGATGGGGCAATATTTGGACAGAATGAATGAGAAAATCCACGCTTTTCACAAAGAAAAGCGTGGATTTTTGTACATTCAGTGCAGAGCATCCAGTTCCTCCTGCAGATACCGGAAGAACAAACCGGCGTGGTATCCATCTGCCACCGCATGTGCAATGGTGATATTGACCGGCATATTGACCTTTTCGCCGCATTTTTCGTATCTGCCCATGACAACGATGGGAAAGTACGCCGGCTGTCCGTCCGCGACGCGGCTGCCGCAGCCGGTAAACGCCGTCCACGGCGTACAGGATATGCAGTAGAAATTCGCAGGCTGATTCGGCTTGGTCTTGATGCCCTTGACATCCTTGTAGGTCTGCATATCTGCGGTAATGGCGTTGTAAAACGTGGGGAAATCCTCGGAAAAGTCCGTCCAACAGTCGGAAAACGTGCAGTCATCCGGATGAAAGAACGTGAAATTCGGCACGATTTTATCCCAGACACAGAGTTCGTTGTCCGCGTTTTTGAACATGCGGAAGTTCTCGATGCGGCTCAGCGCCTTGGTGACGCAGTAAATCGCCGCTGCGTAGAATTTACAGCCGTGTGCATGACAGAAACGGAGCAGGTTTTGCACATCCACCGGCGCCGTCATATTGAATTCAACCTTGAGAGCCTCGGTATAGTAGCGGTAGTGCTCACGGCGAGGCCAGCTTTCCATATCGACTTTTTTGAAGGCTTGCATAGCGTTCCATCCTTTCCGAACCCTGCAGATACACGCCCTGACTTTTTTGGCATTTGCAAAGCAAATGCTATTCATGCGCACTAACGCGCGAAATTCAAAATATTGATGATACGACTTGTTCAATAATCTTGCTGCTGTCAAATCTGCTGCTCCGCAGCGAACTGTGCCGCGCCTGCGGCAGCTTCCTCACGGCCATCGGACAGCGTGAGCGGACAGCCGAAGGCAGTCTCAAAGCGCTGCTGCAGATACCGGTTCTGCCGCAGACCGTTGCCCGAGCCGATCAGCCTTTTCGGTGTACCGCCGGCCTGCCGATATGCGGTGTACATGCGGTGCAGCTCTTCGGCCATGCCGTCCATCACGCCGTAAATCAGGTGTAAAGGCGTGAAATTATGCGTTGTAAGACCGGAAATACTGCCGGTCAGGCTGCTGTCCGTGCGCGTGCCTTCAAACAGGGTGCAGACGGCAGGCACATCATCCGGACGCGGATTTTCATTTAGCAGACGCGCCATTGCGTCGTAGCAGCTGTGCACTTCCGTGCCGAGCATGGACGCGGTGGAGCGGAAAAACTGCTCGAGCAGCGCGTAAGCGCGTCCGCCGCACAGCGAAGCACCGGCCAGAAGATAGCCGCCGCCCGGCATGGGGCGGGTCTCTAAGCCGTGTGCCTGCAGATAGTGCGGCGTGAACACGGAAAACTGACTGCCGGTGCCGACATTCACGAGCATTTCGGCGGTTTTGTCGCGCACCGAGCGCAGAAAGCTGGCTTGATTGTCACCGATGGCGGCACAGACAGCCGCATTCCGGAAGTGCCCGATTACCGGTTCAGCGGCAAGCTGCGGGACAAAGTTCGAGTCGATACTGGCTTTTTGTAGAGCGTTTTGGTCGAAAGCACGGCGTTCTGCGTCGAAAAAGCCGATGCTTGCGGCATTGCTGGCATCCATGCGCGGCGCAGCCAATCCGCACAGCCGCATGGCAAGGTAGTCACCGATGGTGCAGCAGGTGACGGCGGCGGGCGGCACAAGTCCGGCGGCAAGGTTGTATGCGTGCGTTGCCAGACCGAAACCGACTGCGGCAAGGCATCCGGTCTCGCGCGTGAGATATTGCACCCAGCTTTCGGCTTTGCTGTGCGGCAGGCTGCCGCGTGCGTCCTGCCAGGTGTACAGCGGACTGACGGCATTACCGTCCGCATCCACATACAGAATGCCGTGCATTTGCCCAGTCACGCCGATGGAATGAATATCCGGATAGCGTTCAAACAGCATTTGCACGACAGATAGTGCGGTTTGCGTGATCTTTTCCACGTCCTGCTCGCGTGCGCACGCCAGCGCAGACGGAATAAAGGCACCGTTGGACCGCGTTTCGCTGGCGAGGAACTGCTCGTCCTCGAGCACAGCCGCGCTGATTGTTGTGGTGCCGATGTCAATGCCTAATGTTTTCATGCTGGGTCCCTCGGTTCGCCTGATGGTTCTGTCAGCAGTATAGCACAGCGGAGCGTGTATGAAAAGGAATTGCGCACAAATTTGTCCACAAGTTTGTGGATAATTTACCGACTTGAAAAACGAGTTGCACATGCTATAATAAAGTCGCAGAACAGAGAAAAGGGGAGCGAACAACATGGACCGAAATTTTCTCAAGCAGAGCATTCGGCGTGAGCTGGACTATTACAAGGACGGCCTGTTCAACGAGGATGAGGATGAATACTGGGAGCGTGCATGGGCGGCGCCGGACGATGACGACAGCATGGCGGAAAACGGCTTTCTCAATGTAGCGATGGCGCATCTGCAGGGCGATGAATGCGACGAAATCGTGCTGCTCGGCACGGAATACGGCTATCATGAGCCGGATTACGACAGTTATATCGACATCGGACACGCCTTTGTCAACGATATGGACACCGGCTTTCTGCAGACCGAGGGCACCGAGGATGACTGGGAACAGCTGGTTGACGATATTGCGGAAATTCTGGCTGGAAAGATGGAGTAGCTTTCCACCGAGTTATCCACATTGCTGTGGATAAAAAATAAAACGCTCGAGTAATCTCGAGCGTTTTTATCGTCATGGGAGGGGGTATTTTACAGCACCTGCGACATCAAAATCGCGCAGATCATAATCGGAATATTAAACGCGATAAACGTTGGGATACAGGTATCGCGGATATGGTCGTGCTGACCGTCAGCGTTGAGACCGGAGGTTGGGCCGAGCGTGGTATCGGATGCGGGCGAACCTGCATCGCCAAGGGCAGCGGCGGCCGAAATGAGCAGGATGGTAGCCGGAGTGGAGAACCCAAGCGAGCTGCACATCGGCACGAACAGCACAGCGAGCACGGGCACAGTGCCGAACGAGGTGCCGATGCCCATCGTCACCAGCAGGCCGATGAGCGTAATGACAATCGCAGCGACAACCTTGCTGCCGCCTACGGCGGAAATACCGGCGTTTACGAGCGCGTCAATGCCGCCGGTGGCCTTGATGACCGAGGCGTAGCCGCCTGCCACCAGCATAATGATGGCAATCTGACCCATCAGACGGATACCGCCCTCGATCTGCTCGTCAATGTCACTCCATTTGATAGCGCGGAACACGATGATGATGATCAGGCCGCACAGCGCGGAAAGCGCCAGATCCTGACTGATAACCTGCACGACTGCGACAACAATCGCGGCGGCAAGCATGACATAATGGCGGTACTCGAGTTTTTCCGAAATTACCTCGGCAGCGGAGGTGTCCGCTTCAATGTCGTGGTAGTCCCGCGGCTTGCGGTACAGGACAAATACGGCGATGAACAGACCAATCAGCATGGCAACGCCAATACTCCAGTTGGCGGCGGTAACGTCCTTGACCGTTACAGAAAGACCGTTTTCACTCAGATTATCCGCGATAACACGCTGAAAAATCAATCCGAAACCAAACGGAATGGTGATATACGGCGCTTTATGGCCGAACGCCAGCGCACACGCAACGGCACGCCGGTCAATCTGCATACGGTTCATCATGCGGAGCAGCGGCGGCACGAGAATCGGGATGTATGCGATATGCACCGGAATGAGGTTCTGTGACAGGCAGGCAACGAGTGTCAGCACACCGATGAGCGCCAGCTTGTGTCCGCCGAGCAGGCGTGACAGTTTTTTCGACAGAATATCGGCCAGACCGGTCGTGGCGATGCAGGTGGCAAACGTGCCGAGCAGGATGTACGCCAGCGCAGTCGTAGCGTTGCTGGCAAAGCCGCCGGTCAGCAGCTGCATGACGGTCTGCGTGCCCTCGGGCGCGTTCAGCAGCGGGATACCGCCGGCCACGCCGCCGATGATGCACGCGATGAGCATGGACAGCAGCACATTCAAACCGGTCAGGCACAGAACACAGAGCACCAGTACGGATATCGTGACCGGGTTTGTGAGCAGGCTGAAAAGAATAGACATGGATGGTTCTCCTTAGAAACAAAAACCGCATGCAGCGGGACTTGCACACGGTAAAGTATTGAAGTTTTTCTTATTGTAGCAGAAAAAAGCCAAATCGTCAAGAAATGTTTCTTATCGAAAGAAGTTATTGGAAAAGCAAACGGCACCTGCGGGGAACAGGTGCCGAAAGATACTATATAAATAGGTAAAACGGAAATTACTGGCGGCGCTTAAAATCCAGATAGCCCTGCAGGATAAGCGTTGCTGCAACGGCATCGACGCTCTGGCGGTGCTTTTTTTCCTTTTTGCCGCTGCGGTGCAGGATTTCGTGTGCGGCGACCGTCGTGCGGCGCTCGTCCCACAGCACAACGTGCAGTCCGGTGCGCTCCTCCAGTTCCTTCGCCAGAGTCTCGCACTTTTCGGCGCGAGGGCCAACCGTGCCGTCCATGTTCTTCGGGTGGCCGAGGACGATTTCCTCAATCTTGTTTTCCTGAATGAACGCCGCCAGCTTGTCCACCAGCTTGGCGTAATTCCACTCGTGGATCACGCTTGGCGAGCCGGCCAGAAAGCCGGAAGGATCGGAGATCGAAAGGCCGGTGCGGGCGTCTCCGTAATCAATGCCCAAAATACGCATAGTCATACTCCTGTTTCTTGGGCAGTTTTTCAAATCGGTGTTTTCTGCCCGTGTGATTACCCTGAGTATACCATAAAAAACGAAAATAATCAGCACTTTTTCAGAAAAAATGCTTGACCGCAAATCCCTCACATGCTATACTAAAAACACCTATGCAGGTTCTTTTTTTGCGCCTATTTTTCGTGTGTCTGAAAAGTTGACGTCGGAACGCTGACAGAGGGAGGCAATTAGCTTCAAGCCGTGTCACAGGGATACGGAAACGAAGCGAGATATTAAAAGGAGGTGCCGTTATCTATGCGCGTAAAGATCACGCTGGCCTGCACCGAGTGCAAGCAGAGAAACTATGACACAATGAAGAACAAGAAGAATGATCCGGATCGTCTGGAAATGAACAAGTACTGCCGTTTCTGCCGGAAGCACACGCTTCACCGCGAAACGAAGTAAGGGAAAGGAAGTAGCTTAATGGCTGAAGAAACCAAAGCGAAAAAGCCCGGTCTCTTTGCTCGTATCGGCAAGTGGTTCCGCGAATTGAAGAGCGAATGCCGTAAGATCGTCTGGCCCACCCGTGAGCAGACGACGAACAACACGCTGGTCGTTATCGCCTGCGTAGTCATCATCGGTATTTTCATCTGGGTGCTTGACATCGTATTCGGTCTTGGTGTCCAGACGCTGCTTAAACATTTCGCCGCCTAACTTAAAAGGAGGCAACAATGTCAGACGCTGCAAAATGGTACGTTGTTCATACGTACTCCGGCTACGAAAACAAGGTAGCCTCTTCGATCGAAAAAGCGGTCGAAAACCGCAAGCTGCATGACCTGATCCAAGCCGTCAACATCCCGACCGAGAAGGTCGTTGAGGTAAAGGACGGCAAAAGCCGCGAGGTAGAGCGCAAGCTGTACCCGGGCTACGTGCTCGTTAAGATGATCATGACCGATGAAACCTGGTATCTGGTTCGCAATACGCGCGGCTGCACCGGTTTTCTGGGTCAGGACAAGTCCGGCGGCTCCAAGCCGATTCCGCTGACTGAGGAAGAGATCATCGCAATGGGCGTGGAAAAGCGCGAGATCGAGGTAAACTACGCCGCAGGCGACAGTGTTCGCGTTATCGACGGCGCGCTGGCAGGCTTTATCGGCGTTGTATCGTCGGTTGAGCCGGATAAGAATAAGGTAAACGTAACCGTTTCCATGTTCGGCCGCGAAACCCCTGTCGAGCTTGAGCTCGATCAGGTTGAAACTCTCGACGAGTGACAATGAGCGGAAGATAGATTTCCGCATTTACGGCAAGTGGGAGAGTTCCGTGCCAATTAGGAACTCGCCAGCCACCACATTTTTTGAAGGAGGAACCTTTCAACATGGCACAGAAAGTAGTAGGTTATATTAAGCTCCAGATTCCCGCAGGCAAGGCAACCCCGGCTCCCCCGGTAGGTCCGGCTCTCGGCCAGCACGGTGTAAACATCATGTCTTTCACCAAGGAATTCAACGAGCGCACCAAGAACGATGCCGGCATGATCATTCCGGTTATCATTACGGTTTATGCTGACCGTTCGTTCAGCTTCGTTACCAAGACGCCTCCGGCGCCGGTTCTGATCAAGAAGGCTTGCGGCATCGAGTCCGGTTCTGCTGTACCGAACAAGACCAAGGTTGCAAAGCTGTCCAAGGCTGACTGCCAGAAGATCGCAGAGACCAAGATGCCCGACCTGAACGCTGCTTCCCTGGAAGCTGCTATGAGCATGATCGCGGGCACCGCCCGTTCGATGGGTATCACCGTCGAGGAGTAATCTCCGGTTTTTATTTGTTGTACGAAGCTGCGGCTATCTGCCGCATACAGTGGGAGGGTTATTCAAGTTCCCGCTTAACCACTTAAGGAGGATTTATTGTGCATAAAGGTAAAAAGTATGTAGACAGCGCAAAGACGATCGACCGCACCAAGCAGTACGATCCGGCTGAAGCGCTTTCCACCGTTGTTTCCACCGCGAAGGCTAAGTTCGATGAGACCATCGAGCTGCACGTAAAGCTGGGC
Source organism: Butyricicoccus faecihominis (assembly GCF_014648015.1). Taxonomy (NCBI): domain Bacteria; kingdom Bacillati; phylum Bacillota; class Clostridia; order Eubacteriales; family Butyricicoccaceae; genus Butyricicoccus; species Butyricicoccus faecihominis. The sequence continues at coordinate 12,832 of NZ_BMQH01000013.1, read as the reverse complement.
GTTGACTCCCGTCACGCTGACCAGCAGGTTCGCGGCGCTATCGTTCTGCCCCACGGCACCGGCAAGCAGGTTCGCGTTGCTGTATTCGCTAAGGGCGCAAAGGCTGACGAGGCTCTGGCTGCAGGCGCAGACATCGTTGGTGCAGAGGACCTGATGGAGCGCATCCAGAAGGAGAACTTCTTTGAGTTCGACGTAGTTATCGCTACCCCGGACATGATGGGCGTTGTAGGCCGTCTGGGCCGCGTGCTTGGTCCTAAGGGCCTGATGCCGAACCCGAAGGCTGGTACCGTATCTATGGACGTTACCAAGGCTGTTCAGGAGTCCAAGGCTGGTAAGATCGAGTACCGTCTCGACAAGACCAACATCATCCACTGCCCGATCGGCAAGGCTTCCTTCGGCGCTGAGAAGCTGCAGGACAACTTCGACGCTCTGATGGGTGCTATCATCAAGGCTAAGCCGGCTGCTGCAAAGGGTCAGTACGTTCGTTCCTGCGTTGTTGCTTCTACCATGGGCCCCGGCATCAAGGTAAGCACCGCAAAGATGATCGGCTAATTCAATAGCATTTTACTCGGCGGTTTTCCGCTGAGCGTCAGAAAGACAGACCGATGATTTCGATTGTTGGTCTGTCTTTTTGTAAATAGCGTAGATTTTTACTGCACCAGACAGCGTGTGCCGAAAAATACGAAAACTCTCTCGATTTCAGAAAAATAGTAAGAAAGGCAGGTTAATTATGCCCGGTTTAGTCTTAGAAGGCGGAACCTTCCGCCCGGTATTCTCCTGCGGCGTGATGGACGCGCTGCTCGACAACGGCATCATGTTCGATTACGTCATCGGCGTGTCCGCCGGCATCACCTATGCGGCGTCGTATCTCTCACGGCAGCGTGAGCGCAACATTAACATACTGCGGCAGTATCGTGGCGACAAGCGCTATTTCGGCGCGCGCAACCTGCTGCACGACCACTCCATTTTCGGCACAGATTTCGTGTTCGATACTATCCCGAACCAGCTCATGCCGTTTGACTGGGACACATTTCATAAATATCAGGGAAAATATCTGGTCGGTGTCACCAATGCAAAGACAGGCAAAGCCGAATACCTCAACGGCATGCGCATGGACCGTCCATGCACGATGCTGCGAGCGACCTGCGCCATCCCGATCTACTTTCCGCCGGTGCAGATGGACGGCGAGACCTATTACGACGGCGGTCTGGCCGACCCAATCCCGATTCTGCGCAGCCTGCATGACGGCAACGAGCGCAATCTGATCGTGCTCACGCAGCCGGAAAGCTATCGCAAGACGCTGACGCGCGGCGTGGAGCTGACCGCAAAGTGGCTGAAGCGCAAATATCCGGCAATGCCCAAGGTGCTGCTTGAGCGTGCCAAGCACTACAACGAGACAGTTTGCTTCTGTCACCGCCTTGCGGAGAACAAACCGCAGGATACCGTACTCCTTCAGCCCGAAAAATCGCTGAACAGCTTTGAAAAAGACGTGAAAAAGCTGGAATGGGGATATGAAATGGGGTATAATATGACGTGTGCCCGGATGGAGCAGATCAAGAATCTGTTCCGCTGACGGGTTTTGGAAAAAGAGAAATATTTTAGGGGGAATGAAAAAACGATGCAAAGCAACAGAATCATTCAGGTAGAGGAAAAGGTGCCGCCGCGCCTGCTCGTGCCGCTGTCCATTCAGCATATGTTTGCGATGTTCGGCGCGTCCGTGCTCGTGCCGTTCATCTTCCATATGAACCCGGCGATCGTGCTGTTTATGAACGGTATCGGCACGCTGCTGTTCATCCTCATCACCAAGGGCAAGGCGCCCGCATACCTCGGCTCGTCGTTCGCATTTATCGCTCCGGCGACCATCGTTATCCAGAACTGGGGCTATCAGTACGCGCTCGGCGGCTTTGTTGTCGTAGGTGCGTGCGGCTGTGTGCTCGCGTTCATTATCTATAAGTGCGGCACGGACTGGATCAACGTCGTTTTGCCGCCTGCTGCCATGGGGCCAGTTGTTGCCCTGATCGGCTTGGAGCTGGCAGGCTCTGCGGCTTCTACCGGCTGCATTGTCGGTGACAGCGTCACCACCGGAACGGTTGTCACCTTCCTTGTAACGCTGGCCGTTGCGGTATTCGGCAGCGTGCTGTTCCGCGGCTTCTTCTCGACTATCCCGATTCTGATCGCCATTATCTGCGGCTATATTGCGGGTGTGTTCACCGGTGTTATCAAAACCCAGACCATCATGGATGCGCTGCACACCAGCTTTATCTCCATTCCGAATTTCCAGACCCCGAAGTTTGACATCAACGCGATCCTGATCATTCTTCCGGTCATTCTGGTTATCGCGAACGAGCATATCGGCCATCAGCTCGTCACCGGCAAGGTCATCGGCCGCGACCTGCTGAAAGATCCCGGTCTGCACCGTTCGCTGTTTGCGGATAACTTCTCGACCATGATCTCCGGCTTTATCGGCTCGGTGCCGACCACCACCTACGGCGAGAACATCGGCGTTATGGCCATTACCAAGGTGTACTCCGTGCGCGTGATCGGCGGCGCGGCTGTGCTGAGTATCATCTGTTCGTTCGTTGGCCCGCTGGCAGCCCTGATCCAGACCATTCCGGGCCCGGTCATCGGCGGCATTTCGTTCCTGCTGTACGGCATGATCGGCACCTCCGGTCTGCGTATCCTGGTTGACAACCATGTGGATTACAGCAAGAACCGCAATATGATCCTGACCTCGGTTATCTTTGTTACCGGCCTGTCCGGCGTTACGCTGGCGCTGGGCGATGTATCGCTCTCCGGCATGACACTCGCCGCTATCGTCGGCATGATCATGAGCCTTGTGTTCTATGCGTTCGATAAGTTCCATCTGTCGAATGATGCGTAAGTGAATATGGAAAAAGCGTCTGCGTGAGCAGACGCTTTTTTATTATGACAATCATGAAACAGGTGCGGAATTGGACGAATCAGCTTGTGCAATCGCTTCCAGATGGAGCAGGGTTTGATTTAACATATTCAGCTGCGCCGGTCCGATCGACGTCAGAGCGAATGGAAGCGATGGAATAGCGGAGGAACGCTTCTGAATTTTGATATCGGTATCGCAGCCTGCATAGGAAATGCTGAATTTAGTCTCGGTTTCAAAGATATTTCCTAATATACTGGAGGTCTGAAGGCTTTTCCATAGTTCAGATACCGCGGTATGATTAGAAAAGTCTAATTCTATATATGGATGATAGGGATTCTTGCTTTGAATAACGATTGCTAATTTGTCATAGACCGTTTGCCCGGCGGCATGCTGTTCGGCGGCATCTTGAGAAATGCCGCCTTTCGTTTTCATTTGCGTATAGGCGTGCTTTGAAGTAATAAGCTGTGCCTGGAGAATATCGGAGTAGGGAAGAGAGAAACACTCAAATGCTTCTAACGGATGGGCGTTTGTGCATTGAAGGGCATGTAATTCCGGCAAATCCTTTGTTTTATAATAGAGTAATTGCTGATTGGCACTGTCCAGAATAATACCTTGCGAACCGGAAAAATTGATACGGCATCGATCAATAACAGCATGGGAGGGGCATGTAATTTCTACGCTCCAGTCACATTTGCTGCCCTGTGTCTGCAAATGTTGGTATAAGGCGGTATAAGCTGCTTCTAACCATTTAGGTAAGTCTCGATTAAACAGATGTACAACATCCTGTCGTGCCTCGTCATGAAGCCACTTGTTGGATAGTATGGAACGAAGGGCAGCATAGATTCCCCGGAGTATGAGAGCTATGATCAGACATACTAAGAGCGTTAGTAAGATTACCATGTACAGTCCTCCTATTATCTTCTTTAGTATAGCTGGAAGAAATATGTATGTCAATTATAAATATCATAATGATATCGTAATATCATCGTGATTAGCATACCCTATAATAAGGTGATAGCATGCTGATTATAGGGGAACGAATTAAAATGCTGCGGGAGAGCCACAACATCTCCCAGGCCGCGCTGGCAAAGCGGCTGGGCATCACACGGTCGAGCGTAAATGCGTGGGAATTAGGCCTGAATGTACCGAGTACACAGTATATTATCGAATTATCCGAGATTTTCAAGGTTTCGACGGACTATCTGCTGTGTGTTGCAAAAACGCAGACGCTGGATTTAACAGGTCTGGACGAGGAGGATATCGCCGTTCTGTATGCGCTGTCGACCCATCTGCGTAGAAAGAACCGGGAAATGAAATTATAAAAATAATTTGAAAGGTGTCTGCTCATGCAGATGCTTTTTATTATCCCATTGTTGAAAACCGGAAATCCTTACTATATAATTGTAAATATCCTGACAGATAACGGAGAAAACACAATGCAGAACGAAAAAACATCCGTTTTGGTGCTCGCGCAGTGCGATTTGACCATGCGCGAGACGTTAAATACCCGATTCGGCACGCAGTGCGCGTTCACGTTCGCGGAGAACGGCGAACACCCGACCGCAGAGCAGCTTCGCGCGGCTGCGGTTATTTTCGGCGAACCGAGTGAAGTCCAGCTGGCGCAGACCGAAAACCTGCGTCTGCTGCAGCTGACCTGGGCGGGCGCGGACAAGTACACGCGCATGGAAAACCTGCCGCGGAGCGCGGTGCTGGCGAATGCGTCCGGTGCGTTCGGCACGATCATCGCGGAGTACGCGATTGGCAGTCTGGTGGCGCTGTACCGCTCGTTTGGACGGTACTGGAGCAATAAACAGGCGCATATCTGGCAAAAATACGACCATGCGGAGACGATTTCCGGCAAGACCGCACTTGTACTCGGCATGGGCGACATCGGTGCGAATGTGGCCCGCCGATTGAAAGTCTTTGGCGCAGCTGTGCTTGGCGTGAAGCGCACAGCGGTTTCGGCTGTACCGGCAGACTTCGACGAAGCGCATACACTCGATGCGTTAGACGCTCTGCTCCCGCGGGCGGACATCGTCATTGGCTGCCTTCCGAACACGCGCGAGACCGCGGGTCTGCTGACGGCCGAGCGCCTGCACGCGATGAAAGCAGGCACGGTGCTGATCAATGTCGGACGCGGCAGTCTGGCGGGGACGGACGATCTGGTGTCGGCTCTGCAGGACGGCCACCTCGGCGGCGCCGCACTCGATGTGTTCGAGACTGAACCGCTTCCGGCGGACTGTCCGCTGTGGGACATGGAGAACGTGCTGCTCACGCCGCATATCGCAGGCCCGAGCTTCGGCGGCAGCGCGGACGTGCAGAACACGATCTGGCATATCTGCATGGACAATCTGGAGCGGTATTTGACCGGAAACCCGCTGAAAAATGTTGTAAACCGGTCAGAGGGATACTGATACGCGTTTCCCGCAGGTATAGCAACAAAGAGAAAACGAGCCGAAAGCCATGCTGTCGGCTCGTTTTTTGGTGCTCAGCAGTTTTTGAAAAACCAGATGATAAAGTTGATAACCTCTATGCCGAGGAAAATCAGGGCAACCACGCAGATGATAGCCGTTGCCGCCATAAACTGGATGGACGGTTCGCCCAGGCTTTCAATAATCACGCAGGTCAGCGCAATAAACAAGCTGATCATGCACGCCGTATGCAGCGGATGCTGCAGGATCCACTTGCTGATCTGACCGGATTCGTCGGATTTCGGTGCAGGCTCGGTTGTTTTCTGCTCTGCGGAGACAGGCCGGCGGCCGCCGGACGCATTCGGTGCATTGCGCGCCGCTTCCTGCATGCCCTGCCGGTAGTGCACATAGCCGTCAAGCCCCTTGCCGTAGAAGCCGTAATCGTCGTTTTTCATATGCCATGCCTCCCTTTCATGCTTTGAGTATCGCATATCGGGTGTCCGATAAAACGGACTCAGAAGCGGTTGAACACAAATTTTCCAAATTACTGCTTTTACCATAGCATAACCGGGCGCAAAACACAAGCGGTGAAAATATGTATAAATGCTGGCAATTCCAATTGTGCAAAAGTAATGAAAAAGTTATAAATACACAAAACCGACACCAAATCGACAAAATTTTGTGATAAATATCATTGCAAAAAATGTAAAACAGTGGTATGATGTAGGCAAATAAAGTGGCACAAGGGTACCCTTGTGTCTGAGGTACTCGCCCTCAGACACAAAACCTTCCTAAGTACAAATTTTGCGAAGGAAAGGCGAAACGGCACCGCTTTTGCCGGAAAAATAATTTTGAGGAGGATAAACATGAAAAGAAGATTGTTATCGGCTTTTCTCGCTGTGATGATGGTGCTGACCATGGCGCCGGTGGCATTTGCGGCGGGTGATACCGCAGCAACATCGGAATCTGTTGCCGAGATTAGCGGAACTGGTTATGCGACGTTACAGGCGGCGGTTGATGCGGCAGTAAGCGGTAGCGATATCATTACGCTGAATGCAGATGTTATCGAGGACATTACTATTCCGCAGGATAAGATTGTAACGCTTGATTTGAATGGTCATAAGATCACCAATAGTACGAATCATACCATTACCAATAAGGGCATGCTTGCAATCAATGGCACAGGCACGATCGATAATGTAACGCACAAGAAGGCTGCTGTGTACAATGTGGCAGGTGCGGTCTGCAATCTGAATGGCAACATCTTATACTGCCGCAGCGCAGAGGCATCTACCAGTGCAGGTGACAGTGGTAATAACTCGTACTATGTTATTGATAACTATGGTACGATGAATATTTATAAAGGCACGTTTAAGTTTTCGGATACCAATGTTGGTGCATTTTCCAGCTTGATCCATAATGGCTGGTATAATGGCAGTGAGAATACTTCTGGTAAAAATGCAGTTATGACCATTTGGGATGGCGATTTTACACAGGGCACTGGCGGTAAGATCACCGTCAAGAATGATGATTATGGCGAGCTGGAGATCGACGGCGGTGTATTTACGCAGCCGATGGACAACTACTATTGCGTATTCAATTATAATATGGCTACCATCAGCGGTGGTACAATCAACGGTCATGTTGGCAATGAATATATTAACGATACATCCGATAAGGGCTATCTGGATATCAAGGGCAATGCAAAAATCACCGGTGACATTGATAATACAACTGGAAGTGATAAAGCAACCACCGAAGACAAGAATCTGATTAAGATTTCCGGTGATGTGCGAATCAGTGGTGCGTTGAGTAGCAATAATCAGAATAATATTTCTGTAACCGGCGGTACATTCTCCTCTGACGTTTCTGCGTATTGTGACGCAAATTATGCTACCGCGAAGAATGCGGACAATACCTACACGGTTAAGCCGCTGAAGGACGTTGCAGTAGCTAAGATTGACGATACCTATTATAAGACGCTGGCAGACGCTGTTGCGGCAGCACAGGACGGCGCAACCATTACGCTGTTGAAAGACACGATTGGCAGTGGTATCGGCACATATGAGAATCCTGGAAAGGATTTGCAGGGCAACGATCAGATTGCGGCGAAAGGCTTTACTATCGACTTTAATCAGCACACCTATTCTGTTGATAAACCGGCTGTTGGTTCTAAAGGCTATGAAACGCAGGGCTTCCATCTCGAATGGAAGGGTGCTGTTGAAACTACCCCGGATATCACGCTGAAAAACGGCACGCTTAATGTTGCTCAGGAGCATGATCCTAACTTAAAGCTTCTGGTTCAGAACTATTGCAATCTGACACTGGATAACATGACGGTTGATGGCACGAATCTGACAAAGGGTTGGGGATCGTACACTTATGTTACAAGCAACTGCAATGGTACAGTAACGATTAAGGATAGTGTTATTATTTCTGAAAATCCGAATGCTGACGTAGCATTCGATGTTGACGGTGCAAAACCAATTACCAGTGGATTCTATGGACCGGTAAAGCTCACCATTGAGGGTAACAGCAAAATCAGTGGTAAGTTTGAAGTCTCTAATAAGGACGGAAATTCTCTGACGATCACCGGCGGCTACTTCACCACCAACCCGACCGACTACGTTGCAAGCGGCTACGTTGCCGGAACCAGTGATGTATCCGGTTACAGCTACAAGGTAGTTGCAAAGACCAACACCGGCAATGTTGAGGTCAAGCCTGCTGTTGCCAAGCCGGAAGTTAAGGTAGACAAGATTCCGCAGGCAGATAAGGAAAAGGTTGCAGCAGCAGCTAAGACAGTTTCCGCACCGACCCTTGGCGCGGCTGCGGGTGATATCGTCAAGGATATCGACGAAGCCAAGGCAACCGATCTGGTTAACAGTGCAACCGAGGTAACCGGCGACAAGAAGCTGTACGTTCAGTCCTCCTTGAAGGTTGAGCCGACCGCGTATGATGCGGCAAACAAAACGCTGGCGCTGGAGATCACTCCGCAGTACCGTATTGTAGCTTCTACTGCTGCTTCGGCTGATGACATTGAACTGGGCGTCAATGGTAAAAATGCAGAGGTCGTTCAGGACTATAAGCCGATGAACATCACCAAGGCAACTGTGGTAACTATGGAGTTGCCGACTGGCTTTGCAGTTGCTGACGGCGATAAGCTGAGCATTCAGCACACCAAGAATGGCACGGTTGAGTATTACACCGGCACTGTGACTGAGCAGAGCGGCAAGCATTTGCTGACTTTCACCACTAACGGCTTCAGCCCGTTCGTTATTTCTGTTCCGGCGGCGTCTATCGGTGAAAATGTATACCCGACTCTGCAGGCGGCTGTTGACAGCGTAAAGTCCGGCAAGACGATCAAGTTGGAGCAGAATGTTGCAGTAAACACCAAGGCAACGGTTGCAAAGACCATCAAATTTGAGGTTGCTACCAACGAAAAGACCTTTGCGAAGGAGAACATTGTAGCAGGTGCAAACACTACGGTTAAGGTAACCGGCGATGCAAGTCCGTACACCTACGAGTTCACCTACACCAAGCCGTCCTCCGGCGGCTCCTCCGGCGGCAGCTCCTCCGGCAAGACGACCTACAAGGTAACCACCTCGGCGGTCAACAACGGCGGCGTAAACGCTTCTCCGTCCTCCGCAGAAAAGGGCGCGACCATCACCATTACCCTGTCCCCGGACAAGGGCTACAAGCTGGACAAGCTGACCGTTACCGACGGCTCCGGCAAGACGGTCTCCACCGTTAAGAAGAGCGACACGGTTTACACCTTCACCATGCCTGCTTCCGCAGTGAAGGTTGGCGTAAGCTATGTTAAGGCCACCGAAACCCCGTCCGAGACCAAGTTTAACGACGTTTCCGCGAACGACTGGTTCGCTTCCGCGGTTGATTATGTAACCGGCAAGGGCATGATGAACGGCACCGCAGCGAATACCTTCTCTCCGAAGGCTAATACCACCCGCGGCATGCTGATGACGGTTCTGGCACGCCATGCCGGCGAGGACACCACCGGCGGCTCTGTCTGGTACGAAAAGGGCATGAACTGGGCTAAGGCGAACGGCGTATCCGACGGCACCAACCCGCAGGTGAACATCACCCGCGAGCAGCTGGCAGCTATGCTGTACCGTTACGCACAGAACAAGAAGTATGACGTTTCCGGCGCGAAGAGCCTCGACGGCTATACGGACGCGCAGAGCGTAAGCAGCTATGCTGTTCCGGCGCTCCAGTGGGCGAATGCGGCTGGCGTTGTTACCGGCAAGTCCGGCAGCAAGCTGGACCCGAAGGGCTACGCGACCCGCGCGGAAGTAGCGGCAATGCTCATGCGTTTCTGCGAAAACGTGGAAAAGTAAGCGAAAATGCAACAAAAACCGCACAGCTTCGGCTGTGCGGTTTTTTTGCTTGCCAAAGACGCTTTTCTACGGTAAAATAAAAAATGGAGGAGAAGGGGAAAGAGAAAGAAGGAAATCCTATGCCAATCGGAGTAATTGTCAACTGTATCTCGGTGCTGGCCGGCGGCGTGATCGGTTCCGCATTGGGACACGTCCTGCCGAACAGCCTGAAAGAGCACCTGCCGACGCTGTTCGGCATGTGTTCGATCGCTATCGGTATCAATTCCATCATCAAGGCGGTCAGCATGACAGCGGTCGTGCTGGCGATTCTGGTGGGGTTTACCATCGGGCACCTGCTGCACCTTGAGGATTGGACAAGCCGGTTTTTTCATCGACTGGTCAAAACCATGCACCTCGGCGGGGATAATATTGATATGGAGTTCTACATCACGGCGGTTGCGCTGTTCTGCTGCTCGGGCTTCGGCTGGTACAGCACGCTGACTGAGGGCATCGCGGGCGATCCGAATCTGCTGTTTGCAAAGTCCGTGCTGGACTTGTTCACTGCGATGATCTTCGCGTCCACGCTCGGCAAGGCCATCTGCGCTATCCCGCTGCCGCAGTGCGTGATTCTCCTGTGCGTGTTTATCGCAGGGCGACTGCTGTCCGGTGTGCTCACACCGGAAATGTTCGCGGATTTGTCCGCGTGCGGCGGCGTGCTGACTATGTCGGCCGGTTTTCGTGTCTCCAAGATCAAATCCGTGCTGCTGGTCGATCTCATGCCCGCGCTGATACTCGTCATGCCGTTCAGCGCACTCTGGACCATGCTGATGGGATAAATTTGAAGCAGACTCTTTTACGGGTCTGCTTTTCTTTTACTTGACAATAGTCCTAAATCATACTATAATGGCGTGGTACGATTTAGGACTATTGGGGTGGATTATGGATTTTCGCAGACAAATGAACGACTTGTGCGCATGTATTTTTCGACAGGATGAGCTGTACGATATCTGGGCGAAGCACAGCGGCATGAAACCCAGTACAGTAACGGTGCTGTATATGTTAGATCAGTTTTCGGAGATGACACAAGGAGGAATCGCGCAGATGTGCCTGCTGCCCAAGCAGACAATTCATACGGTGGTGCAGGAGTTGGAGCAGGCCGGTTATCTGGAAAAGGTGAGCGTATCCGGCCGCAAGGAAAAGCCGCTGTGCCTGACCGAATCCGGCAAACGCTACACAGCGGATAAGCTGGGCGGTCTGTATCGCGCAGAGGAACGCGCCGCCGCTGCCATGGGCGCTGAGCAGTTCGCCATGATGGTGGAAATGACCCGAAAATTTACCGATTCTTTTGAAAAGGAGATTCGCAATGGGGCATAATAACGCACTTGCGCGCAAATTCAACGCCGCATCGCTGCTCCGATTCGCACTGCCGAACATTGCAATGATGATGCTGCTCTCGATGTACACCATCGTGGACGGTATGTTTATTTCGCGGTTTGCCGGAACAACCGCGCTTTCCGCAATCAATATGTCGTTTCCGCTCAACTGCCTGCAGATGGCTACCGGCATTATGCTCGGCACGGGCGGCAGCGCTATTATCGCCCGCCGGCAGGGGGAGGGACGCACAGACGAGGCGCGCCGCAACTTCACCATGCTGATTGCGGTTGCGTTGGGCATCGGCCTGATTTTCGCCGTGTTTGGCAATCTGTTTCTGAACCCTATCCTGCGTCTGCTCGGTACGAGCGAGCTGCAGTGGGCAGACTGCCGTATTTACACACGCATTCAGCTGGTGTTTGCACCCATGCTGTTTCTGCAGACTGCCTTCCAGATATTGTTCGTCACCGCAGGCAAGCCGGGCTTGGGTCTGCTGACCTCGGTGGGCGGCGGCATCACAAATGTGGTGCTTGACTGGCTGTTCATGGGCCCGATGAACATGGGCGTTGCCGGTGCGGCGATTGCCACCTGCCTCGGCTACTGCGTGCCGTCCATCGTTGGTCTGGTGTATTTCACCAAAAACCGCGCCGGAAGTTTGTACTTTGTGCCCTTCAAATTTGACGGCGCAACACTGGCCGCTGCGTGCGGCAACGGCTCATCTGAGATGGTCAGCAACATTGCGAACGCCATCACCACGTTCGTGTTCAATACGCTGTTCATGCGCTACCGCGGCGAGGACGGTGTAGCCGCCATCACGATTGCAATGTACTTCCAGTTCGTGTTTACGGCGGTGTATTTCGGCTTCTCAATGGGCGTTGCACCGGTTATCAGCTACAAATTCGGCGAGAAAAATATCCCGCAGCTGAGGCATATCTTCCGCATCTGCATGACGTTCGTGCTGGCGTGCTCGCTCGGCACATATGTGCTCTCGTGGCTGACGCTCGAGCCGGCGCTGACTCTGTTTACGCCGCGCGGCAGCAGTGTGTACGAGATTGCCATGCACGGCTTTCCGATTTATGCGGTCAGCTTCCTGCTCATGGGCACGAGTATTTTCGCGTCCTCGCTGTTTACCGCGCTCTCGGATGGTCTCGTGTCTGCGATCATCTCGTTTTCGCGCACGCTTGTGTTTCTCGTGGCGATGCTGCTGCTCCTGCCGCTGATTTTGCAGGAAACCGGCATCTGGCTGGCTGTTCCGGTAGCAGAGGCGCTCGGCGTGATGGTTTCGGTGTTTTTTCTCGTCAAGGGACGGAAAAAGTATCAGTATTAAGGGAAAGAGTGCTGTTGAGGGAACAGCACTCTTTTGTTATATATAGATGAGATATAACGAATTGTATATAGGATGAAGGTGGAGAGTAAAGGAAAAGCGAAAGGGCCTGCCGCCTGTAATTCACAGGCAGCAAGCCCTTTCGGTCGCTTGAACAATTTTTGTCTGACTTTTAGGGGTCACTTCAAAAAATGCCTTGCTGTTGTATTTGAGGGAATGAAAAGCATTTGGAGCTGCTTTTCTAATTTAGAATAGAGAGAGGAGAAAGAATTTCTAAGAAGAATTACTCGCCGACCTTGACGAACACGCCGCCAGCCTGGCAGGACTCGGTAGCAGCCTTAGCCATCAGAACCGGACGCAGGCCGTCAACAGCGCCGACAGCAACCGGCTTGTCGTTGTTGATTGCATCAACGAAGGAGATAACCTGGTTGATGAATGCCTGGTTGTAACGCTCGAGGAAGAACCACAGCGGCTTCTCGGAGTGAGCGCCGTCCTT
>NZ_BMQH01000012.1:0-97977 GCF_014648015.1 Butyricicoccus faecihominis | reverse complement strand
ACTTCCTTTGCCTTTTTGTGCATGGTCGGGTAATCCAGCAGAGTACCCTTTTTAATCCACTTGTTGATGAAAATGTTGTCAGTAATGCTCAGCAGCTTCTCAATATTAAGCTCCTGATATACACACGCGATGCCAGCCGCTGCCGAATCGTTCGGGTCCTTAAAATGCTGCTCGACGCCGTCTACGAAGATCTGACCTTCGTCTGCCTGATGTACACCAGTCAGCACCTTGATCAGCGTAGATTTGCCTGCGCCGTTCTCACCGATCAGGCCGAGGATCTCGCCCGGCTTGACGGAAAGCTGCATGTTTTTCAGAGCCACTACGCCCGGAAAACGCTTGGTCGCGTTTTTCAGTTCTACTACGTATTCACTCATCTTTTCACTCTTTTCTTTCACAAAATGAAGAAGCGGGCACACGCTTGTACATATGCCCGCCTGCTTTTACGGATCTGTGATGACAGAATTCGGTTTAGCCGTTTTGTTTCTTTTCAACGATCGCCTTCTGCTCTTCTGCGTTGTCGGCAGTTACGATAGAAGCGGTAGAAGCGATAAACTTATCAAGGGTCTTGCCGTTCAGTGCGTCAACTGCTGCCTGAACACCGCGGTAGCCTACGTCGTAGCCGTCAACAGCAACGGTCATGGTCTCCTGACCTGCAAGGATTGCATCGAGTGCTGCAACATTGCCGCCACAGCCAACGAAGATGGTGTTCTTGTAAGCTGGATAGGAAGCTGCTGCACGTGCAGCGCCGACGGCCATGTCGTCATTATTGCAGACAACGATCGCAATACCCTCCGGATGGCTCTGGATGATCGCTTCCATTGCGGTTACAGCTTTGTCGGATACACCGTCAGCGTACTGGGTCTCCGCATCCAGATAAGTGCCACCAGCCTTTTCAACACCTTTCTTGTAGCCGCCCATGCGTGCTTCGGAGGTGGAATCGCCCTGTACACCCGCAATACCAATTGCGGTAATGGTATCCCAGCCAGCTTTCTTGGCTGCTTCGACCGCAGCTTCGCCGCCCATAGAGGCCATAGCCTCGTTATCGAAGCCTACAAAGCTCAGAACCTTATCGGATTCTACGTTGGTGTCAATCGCAATGATCGGAATTTCCGCATTTGCGATCTGGGTTGCAACCGTCTCGGACTGCAGCGGTGCAACGACCATTGCATCCGTGCCGCTTGCGTTCAGTACGGTTTCGATCATGGAGAGCTGTTCGTCGTACGCGGTCTCCGAGGTCGCACCCTGTACATCAACCTCAGCGCCGAGGTCCTTGCCAGCCTGCTCGCATCCCTTAGCTACATAGGCCCAGTACTCGGAAGCCAAGGTTTTCAGAACAACGGTGATGTGCGGATTCTCGGTGGAAGCGCCTGCAGCGTTATCGCCGTCCGTCGATGACGAGGTATTGCCACCGCAGCCGGTCAGTGCGCCCAGAAGCAGCGCTGTACTAAGCATTGCTGCACCAATTCGTTTCGTCATCTTAGTCATTTTTATTTCCTCCTATCAGTCAGCACGTATGCTGTTTTCTGTTTTCTCTTTTCTCTGCTTTTACAGTCTGTAATCAGATACCTGCGGTTTTTCGGATATACTCGCGCGCCATTTTGGCGTATTCGAGCGGATTTGCCTTTGCCGGGTCCTGCTCGGCCTCTACGATGAACCAGCCCTCGTAGTGTGCATCGTGCAGAGCCTTGAATACGCCCGGATAGTCGACGCAGCCGTCACCCGGAATGGTGAAGCAGCCCTCGAGAACCGCCTTGCGGAACTTGAAGCCCTCGGCGTAAGCCTTTTCCATCATGTCGGGACGGATGTCCTTGAGGTGAACGTGGCCGATACGCGGGCCGAACTCCTTGGCTGCCTTGACGGCGTCCTCCTTGGAGAAGGTGAAGTGGCCGGTATCGAAACAGAGGTAAACATAGCGCGGATCGGTGTTGTCCATCAGGCGCTTGGTTTCCTCAAAGGTCTGAACAACCGTTGCCATATGGTGATGGAAGCACAGCTTGAAGCCGCGGTCAGCAGCGATCTTGCCCAGCTTGTTCAGACCGTCGGTCAGCTTGTCCCACTCTTCGTCGGTGGCGATCGGCTTGTTGTCACCGAACATCGAGCACTCCTCTGCGAACAGGCAGCGGGTCAGCTCGCATACGTTGATGCGGCTTGCACCGACAGCCTCGAGGAAGTCCAGCTGCTCGATAAATGCCTTTTCGTTCTCCTCATACGGCGTGGAGCACAGGAAACTGGAGAACCACTGGGACGCGATCTTGATGCCGCGCAGGTCGAGTGCCTTGTTGAGCACTGCCGGGTCGGTCGGGAACTTACCGCCTACCTCGGTGCCCTGAAAGCCGGCAAGCGCTGCTTCAGAAACCATCTGCTCGAAGGTCAGCTCGCCGCCGAGCTGCGGCATATCGTCATTCGTCCAGCCGATCGGCGCAATGCCGAGTTTTACATTATTAAACATAGCCTTGAACCTCCCTTAGCACTTTTCCCAAGTGCCCGACTTAACGGACTTGAGCACTGCGTTGATAATGCCGTCAACCTTAGCGCCCATCTCGAAGTTGCAGATGTACTCGCCGCCGTGCATAGCCTGCATGAGCGCGTGAGCCTGCAGCGTCTTCATATCGTCGAATGCGATTGCGATGCCGCCTGCCGGCTGGAAGTACTTGAAGCCCTTGTGCTGCGGGTTGAGCAGTACGGTGCGGAAACCGCAGTCACGGCCGTTGTCCTTGTCCGCATCAGCCTTGAAGTAAACCTGAACCTCGCACATACGCTCCAGATCGTATACTACAGAACCTTCCGTGCCCTGAATCTCGTAGTAGAAGTAGTTCTTGCGGCCGGTTGCAACACGGGAGGACGAGAAGTCGCCGATTGCACCGTTCTCGTACTTGACGAGGAAGGTGATGAGGTCATCGTTCTCAACCTTGCCCATCTCGGTGCTGCCTGCCTTGACCGGGCGCTCCGGAATAACAATGGACTGCACGCCGAGCACCTCGCTCATGTCGCCCATGATCATCTGGGAAACACTCAACAGGTGGCTGCACAGGTCACCGAGTGCACCGGAGCCTGCCAGCTTGTTGATGTGACGCCATGCAATCGGAATGGACGGATCGAGCAGCATATCCTGATCGTAAGTAGCGTGTACGCGCATGATCTTGCCCAGCTTGCCGGACTTGACGAGTTCCGCAACATACTGGTTTGCCGGGTTCATGATGTTGGAGAAACCGCAGTAGTTGACTACGCCCTTTTCCTTGGCCAGATCAGCCAGCTCGCGGGACTGCTCCGCGGACAGAGACAGCGGCTTCTCGCAGAAAACATGCTTGCCGTGCTCCAGAGCAGCCTTAGCCATCTCGTAGTGCATGCAGTTCGGGGTTGCAACGTCCACCAGATCGATTTCGGGATCGGTGACAACGTCCATCCAGTTGGTGGTGTAGCGGTTGTAGCCCATGTTCTTCGCGAACTTTGCAACTGCGTCCTCGCTGACGTCGCTTACCAGCTCAAATACCGGCATATCATCGCCGAAGATCATGCGTGCGTTGTGGAATGCGGTGGTGTGGGCCTTGCCCATCCAGCCAGCGCCGATCAGACCGATTTTAATTTCCTTGCTCATAAGTATCTTCTCCTTTTGAACGATCGGAAGGTTTCTTGCCTTTCTGTTGTGCCTATGATATCATAAGAGACGAAAGCTGTCACGTGTAATGCGTGCACAAAATATGCAATTTTTGCTCTGACATTAGGGGTGCTGTTATGGATATTCGTCAGCAGGGTGTTATTCGATTTGAACCCGGTATCATAGAAAAAGAAGGGATCTATTTTCATACTGCTTCGGCTTTTGCGCAGCAGCACCTGTTTTATGGTCTCTGGGGTGCACGTTATCTTTGCAGTGCGCCGTACAGCGTGCGCAGAAAACATTTGAACGCATTTTTGATGTTTTACATTCATTCGGGTGAAATGCAGTTCACATATCGGGATCAGACATTCACAGCAAGCGCCGATGATATCGTGCTCATCGACTGCAATTTTCCGCACCACTACTATACAAAGAGAGAGGCGCAGTTCAGCTGGTTTCATTTTCACGGCAATGCCTCACAGGCGTACTGCGATCTTCTGTGGAAGAACAACGGTGCGCTGTTCAGCAAGCAGTATGGCTTGGAGAAGGACTTTCAAAAGATCATGCAGATGCTGCCACTTGATGCCAATGCAGACGATCGCATGTCGGTCGTCATTCACCATATACTTTCCTCGCTGAATACCCAAGGGCACGCGGCACACAACGTTTCGCCGCAGATACAGGCAGCAAAGAACTGGATGGACGAGCATTTTCATGAAAATATTCAAATAGAAGAAGTTGCTGCGCAGGTATCGCTTAGCCGGTTCTACTTTTCTCGCCGATTTCGCGAGGAAACCGGTTTATCGCCGCATGAGTATCTGCTCAATCTGCGGCTATCCTATGCAAAACTACAGCTTTCAGAATCGGATGACAGCATAGAAGAGATTGCTTATGACTGTGCGT
The DNA here is from genome assembly GCF_014648015.1 of Butyricicoccus faecihominis. Classification (NCBI taxonomy): domain Bacteria; kingdom Bacillati; phylum Bacillota; class Clostridia; order Eubacteriales; family Butyricicoccaceae; genus Butyricicoccus; species Butyricicoccus faecihominis. The sequence continues at coordinate 93,479 of NZ_BMQH01000012.1, read as the reverse complement.
TTTGCTCTGCTTCTAATCTGATTCGTGCATTTAAGAAAAGTACCGGTCTTACACCGTATCAGTTTCGGAAAACTGTATTCATTACAACGCATTGACAGAATAATATGAGAAAAGCATAGCTTGAACCATGTTTTTTCTGTGTTTCCGCCACTTTTGGACATATATTATAGATGTAGAAGCTCCTGGAAATATTCCGGGGGCTTTAATTCTGTCCGAAAGGAGAAGCAAAATGTTCAACAATCAAAAATTTCTGACGTGCGGCGTGATGGCTGACATTCCATCATGGCTGACCAATCTCATGTGGCACATGGTCTTGACGATGGAGATTGAAGAAAAAGACTACCTGCAGGTATTCAAGCTGACGAAAACACCGACCGGTCAGCATATCGTCCACGAGCAGGAGCAGCCGCCGTACCGTTACGAGCTCGATGTACCGTGCGACGATGCCGTAAATGCCAAGGTGTTTGTCATTGACGATTTGACGCATTCTACTATGTTGCTTGCCGAAGAGTATTAAGTTTTACCAAACGAAATGGAGGAACAGACAATGACCGAAACAAGAATTTGTGCAAACTGCGGTGCAGAATACCCGATTGAAGACATGTATCAAGCGGAAGGCGATTGGCTTTGCGAGGATTGTGCCGACCGCCTGACCGTAATCTGTGACCACTGTGCCGAGCGGGTCTACGAGGAAAACGCCGTCGAGGATGACACGCACACGCTTTGCGACCACTGCTTTGATGAGTATTACGTCCGCTGCGAGGACTGCAACCGCATTATTCACCGTGACCGCGCCTATTGGGACAATGACGACAACGCCTACTGCGCATCCTGCTGGGATGAGCACTGCGAGGTTATTCACGAATACAGCTACACGCCAGACCTTGTTTTTCATGGCAAGGGTCTGCGTCATTTCGGCGTTGAGCTCGAAATTGATGACGGCGGCACGGTAAACAGCAACGCGCAAAAGCTGCTGGATATTGCTAATGCCAACGCCGAAAATCTGTACATTAAGACAGACGGCAGTCTGGATGAAGGCTTGGAACTTGTCACACATCCCATGACACTGGAATACCACCTGAATGAAATGCCATGGGAGCAGGTTCTTCGCAAAGCGCAGAGCATGGGATATCTGAGCCATGCCGCCGGAACTTGTGGACTTCACGTTCATATCTCTCGCTTGGCGTTTGGCTGTACCTATGAACAGCAGGAGGCCGCGATTGCACGTCTGCTCTACTTCGTCGAGAAATTCTGGGCGGAACTGCTGCGGTTCAGCCGCCGCACACAAAGCCAGATGAACCGCTGGGCAGCGCGGTACGGCATCCGCCTCACCCCGTCCGAACAAATGAGCCACGCAAAAAATTCCTGCGCCGGACGTTACACGGCGGTCAACCTTACGAATGCGGACACAGTTGAAATCCGTATGTTCCGCGGCACGCTCAAGCTGAATACCCTCAAAGCCACCTTGCAGATGGTAAACCATCTGGTTGAGGTGGCTGTTGCTATGTCTGACAGTCAGGTGCAGGACATGAGCTGGTTTGATTTTCTCGATGACATCAATGAACCCGAACTTATCCAGTATTTGAAAGAGCGTCGGCTTTACGTTAATGAACCTGTAAACACTTCAGAGGAGGAGTAATATGTGCAGTCTTTTCGGTTTAATCGATTTTAAGGAGTGCCTGAGCACCCATACGAAGAACAAAATCCTGAATACGTTAGCGCGTGAATGTCAAGTGCGCGGTACGGATGCAACCGGTATCGCCTATAACTTCAATGACCGTCTGCGCATCTACAAGCGTCCCCTTCCCGCTCGGAAAATGAAGATTCACATTCCGCACGGCGTAAACGTCGTGATGGGTCACACTCGCATGACGACTCAGGGTAATGCACAGTTTAACCAGAATAACCACCCGTTTCTCGGTAAAATTGACGGCAGCAGCTTCGCTCTCGCCCACAACGGCGTACTGTGGAATGATAAAGAACTCCGCCTGGAAGAAAATCTTCCGCTCACGAGCGTTGAGACAGACAGCTACATTGCCGTTCAGCTTTTAGAGAAAAACAAGACCCTCGACGTTGACAGCCTGCAATCCATGGCTGAAAAGGTCGAGGGTTCTTTCGTGTTCACGGTGCTTGATAAGGATAACTCCATCTGGTTTGTCATCGGGGACAATCCGCTCTGCATCATGTTTTATGATGGCTTTCTGATTTACGCCTCGACGCAGGAAATTCTGTGCAAGGTTATCAAAAAGCTGAGATTGAAAGCGCCCACTGATATTCTGGAGCCAAAGGAGGGCGAAATTATGAAAATCGACCGGAATGGCCGTATCACTACAGGCACCTTCACACCGCATACGACATTCGAGCACTGGTGGCGAAAATATCCGTTCTACCGCAGCTATTACGAGGACACGTCCACAAACTACGACGACCTATTCAGTGTGGCGAAGGCATTCGGCGTTACCACGGATGAGGTGCAGGCACTTCTGGACTATGGCTGTTCTGAGGAGGAAATCGAGGAAATGCTGTACGACCCGGAACTCTTTCACGAGATGACCGGCGAATTGTTATACGCATATTGATTGAAGGGAGGCGATGCGCATGATTGCACTTAGTCCGATCTTTCAGGCCGTCGGCGCGGTGGTTGATTTGATTATCGAGGCCGTCGAAAATTTCTCTGACAGCTGAAATGGGGTGAAAAGATGAACCCAGGCAAAATCATTTTCGGCGTGCTGACTGTCATCGGCCTGCTCGCCGACCTTATCGACGACGACTAAGTATCCAACAAAGTCTACCTTTTCGGACAGGTTTTATCTGTGAATTTACACTGTCCGAAAAGGTCCATCTATAATAAACGAAAATGTTCGAAAAGTGCAAGACCTTTCCGGACACTTTTGTTATTCAATACAGCGCTCTAGTAATGGAATTAATGCTGTATAATCATCCACCGAGTCAATCGCTGTGCGTAAAACAGCTTCGCGATCAACATTTCCCCAGTTCAACACGATGCCATTATGTAGTGCTAGTTCCCGAATGAACTCACGAATTGAACGACCATTTCCTTCGCGGAATGGATGAATAATATTCAGCTCCGCCATAACAAACGCCAAACGATCTATAAAAACATCATCTGCGGCTTTATTCCAATAGTGTTCCTGTTGAATTAACCCACAAATTTTTTGAAGTTCTTGATCAATCATAGTTGGAGGATAAAACCATGTGTCTGCTTTAGCAATCTGTTCTCGCCGCAAATGACCTGCAAACGAGTAAATATCTGAGAATAGAAAACGGTGTATGCGACAAAGATGTGTCTTTGTGAAACGACCGCGAATCGGACTTTGCAGCAGTGCATATTGTTTCAATGCTGTAATTTCTTCTTCAGCTGCTTTCAATTCCGCATACTCAGTTATATGCAAATGATTACGCAGTACATTAGTATCTGGATAACAGTACAGAGACTGCGTGGTGGAATATACTTCGTATTTTGAAAACATCATATCACTGCTTTCTGTTATGACGAGCAATCGCTTCACGAAGCAACTCGTCCATCGTTGCTTTGCCGGAGTCAAGTCGGTGCAGCGCAGTCTGTGTTTTTATAGAGATCTGCATACCCTCCGCAGCAAAAGTACCGTGCAGACACCGGAGTTTCTGTTCAGCTGTAAGTGTAGGTTTCATTCCATTTCACCTGCCTGTCTTAGTAGAGTTATTTTATCACAATAGCTACAAAATCACAACGGAGATGAGCAAAATGCACAAAACATTCTACTACGCCCGCGTTTCCACGCGCGAGCAAAATCTTGATCGTCAGCTCGAGGCCTTTCGCGCGCTCGGCGCGGACGAGCGGGAAATTATAACCGATAAAGAGTCCGGCAAAAATCTTGACCGTCCTGGATATCAAGCACTCAAGTCTGCTATGCTGCGGCCGGGCGATACGCTGATCGTGAAATCACTCGACCGACTCAGCCGCAGCAAGTCCGACATTCACAATGAACTCCAGTGGTTCAAGGACAACAGCATCCGCCTCAAGGTAATCGATCTGCCAACCACAATGATGGATCTGCCGTCCGGTCAGGAATGGGTTTTCGAGATGGTGAACAATATCCTGATTGAAGTTCTCGGAACGATTGCCGAGCAGGAACGCTTGACCATTCGCCAGCGTCAGCGTGAGGGCATCGCCGCCGCGAAAGCCAAGGGGAAACACCTTGGCCGGCCTGCCACCGTCCTCCCCGACAACTGGGACGAGGTGATTGCGCTCTGGCGATCTGGTCAAATCTCCGCAAAGGAGGCAATGCGGCGCACTGGCGTGAAGCGGACGCACTTTTACGCTCAAGTTCACAAATAGGAAAGTGTGTAGTCATTTCTGGCAATAACTGCGTCGTGAAATAGTGAGGATTCCGGTATCCTGTAAATATACTGTTAAAGGAGGACAACACCATGAAAACCAACATTATTGTCAGCGTATTGCGTGTAAAAGGATACTGGCATCTGCGCGTCAAATATACCGAGAACGGTCAACCGATCCGCTATCAGATGAGTACCTCTATATCAACCGATCAGCCCATGCAGAAGGTGGAGCTGGCGCGCCGCCGTATGCTGTCCGAGTTGTACGAACTTAACCGCGTGGATGCGTTGTGCGAAAAGTGGAAACTGTCACCAGAGATGCGCTATCAGCCTGTATCCATCTGGTTAAATCGCTGGCTGTCGGAACGCTGCGAATCAATTGCAGAGCGAACTTATGACCGCTACGCAATAATCGTTCAGCACGCCTGCCAATTCTTTGATGAAAAGGGATTAACGCTGTATTCTGTATCACCACTGGCACTGGAGGAATATCGCGATGCCATGCTTGCCTATGGTTATTCTTCCCGAACCATACAGGCGCATTTCGTACTGCTGCGAGCAGCATTTGACACCGCTTGCCATTGCGGACTCAATCGCAGCAATCCGATTTGCGGTGTGCAACTGCCTCACGTAGAGCGTAATATTCCGCGTCCTTACTCAATAGACGAACAATGTTGCTTGCTAAACGCGTTACAGGGGACGGGTCTGCATCTTCCGGTACTGCTGGCGCTCCTGTATGGATTGCGCAAAGGCGAAGTATGTGGCCTGTGCTGGGATGACATCGATTGGGAGAATAAGCTGCTCTATGTGCGGCACAATGCCATGCTGGTGCATGATGAGGCCGGTCGCGGACGTGTTGTTTGCAGCGATAAACTGAAAACGCAGTCCAGCTATCGCTTCTTTCCGCTTCATCCGCAGGTCGAGCAGCTTCTGCGTGCCAGGCAGCCGCACCGACTTTCCGGTCCCGTGTTTGAAGGACGGTATGGAGGTCCGCTCAGTCCGTCCAGTCTGGGCAGTAAATTTCGGCGTTTCTTAAAGGATAACCATCTGCGTCATATCCGGTTCCACGATCTGCGTCATACCTGCGCAACCAGTCTGGCTCAACGCGGCTGTGAGATCACGGATATTCAGGCCTATATGGGGCATTCCAATCCCAGCACTACGTCACGCTACATACACCCGGAGATCAACGAAAATGCCCGCAGCTTGCAGCGTTTGGAGAAAGCACTGGCCTGTGTCAGCTAAGACCGCTTTCAAAGCCGAAAATAGCTGTATTCTGAAGCAATGCACACTGTTTATCGTATGTCTGATTCTCTGATTGCAGGAACAGCGGCACCGCCAAGCGGCTTGCCAAAGACGCAATATGTTGCTCTGCCGTATGAGTCAGTTTGTCATCGTATCGAATAATAACTGCGTGAACGCAGTCTTGTGCAAGCCAGAAACTGACACTGCTCAGCGCATCGAGTGTATCTGCTTCTAAATCCTTGCAACGAACGCACGCCAGAACAGAAAAATCCTCACCGCATTTTTCAATCATGTGCCGGATTGGATTTTTGTACTGCATCACGTATCGTTCACTCAGTGCAGCATGAATTGCCTCTGCGTCTCGCGCATTATCGGCAATGCCAGTATAAACTGTATATTCCGGGAGCGCTACTCCTGAAAAGCCGCTTTGCATAGCCTGCAAGGCGGTTTTTGTATATTCCGCTGCCCAGTCAGTAGAAGAAGGCTGCATCTGATAAACTGCCTCTATAAAATGAGAACACACTTCAGATATGTATTCCCCGCACTGATCCAACGCCTTTCCTTCCATAACGGCTAAATAGCTCTTTTGCGCAATTTCTGACGGCGTCGGAAGTTTTCCTTGTAGCAAATCCACTCTGCATAGAACACGCCCGTAAATCTTCAGCGGTCCAACCTTGATTTTGTCGGTTATACGCTTAATACGGAACATCTCTTTGTGTTCCTCAAAGAAATGTTTCCACATGCGTTCAAGAGCTTCTCGCATGACCCACTGATCAAACAGCTGCATACTTGATTCCATCAAATCTCTCGAAAGTGTATGTGCAGCCCGCTCTAGGGACATTCGGTAGATTGTTAAGCGCAGCAAATCCTGATTTTCCGCAGATTTTCCTGCAAAATCGGAAAGTTCTTTGTGCTGAACAATATATGAATCAATGCATCCGATTGGATTTCCGTTTTGTCTGATCAGTGCCTCTCGGACGATATTCTTGCATACCCCTAAAGGTAGATTCTTCCTGCGTGAGACCGGCAGCCGCCCTTGCGACTCACGCAAGAAAGTTAATGCTGCGTTGTCACTTCGTTTCATGTTATAAAATTCGTCCGCTTGTTCGAGCGTCACTGTCAACGGCTTATTGGACGGCATCTGTTTCCACAGTTCACCATCCATCGAGTGCAGCGCATCGTATAGCGGACGATACAGACGATACAGCGGAACGCGTGTTTCTAAGGTCACACCGGTAATGCCGGTGTCTGTGTACAGATGAAAATTTGTTCTCAAACACTTTTGCAGCAAATACTGACAAAATACTTTATCTGTGACAAACGTACTGCGGGTGGAGATGACCTTATCCCAATTAACGATGTTAAGCCATTTTGATACTTCCGCTTGTGTGGGATATTTGAGTTTTATTGGTTTTTTATCGAAATAACAAATCAACTCATCATATAGCGTGCATTTATATGCAGTCAAGCAATCAGACTTTCGTTCTTCACTCTGCCAGCACGACATATTCAATTTTAGCACAGCATCGCCGGAGAAATCCGCTTTCTTTGCAGAATCCTCAAATAGATAAGTCTTCTGCTGATATAATGGATCGGCATATGCCACAAACAGATGCCACAGATATATCGGTGCAAGTTGCGGAATAGCACCCATCATCATTTCTTTATAGGCGCTATCAAAGAATCGATAGACCACATTATCCGCATAGCTGTGCAATAGTTCTTTTAGTCGTCCTTGCAGTTTTCGTAGTTGACTTGGCGAATATTGGCTTGTTGCATACCGTAGATTCGACAAAGCGGCATCTTGCGATTTATTACTATTAAGGCGCGGATCTATATTGCTGCCATCATCCTTCCACTGTTTATAAAATTTCCCCAGAGCGACGCAGGGTTTGACATTACTGTTATCTGTTTTATGGAACAGTTCAGGATAGTCTGCTTCCAACTTTACTAATTGCACCACATATTCGGACATCTTCCCTACATCTAATGGGGTTATCTTTTCTGTCGGTTCGCTCACTTCTACATCGGATTTGAGCAAAGCCAAGAATTTCTTTTCAATCTCACGCAACCGTAGTAATCCTTCCACATATTGTTTTAGGTTTTGCTCTCGGTTGGGGAGTGTTGCTCCTACCTGAATTTCACAAGCAGTGCTATGCGTTTTTGCATAAAACAAAAGGAACAGATGGTAAAGATCTAAAACAAAATCATCTGGCGCCACTATATCAGACGGCTTATAAACTATACGCGGTGTAAGGCGTTCTGCCAATTCTATCTGTTTTAGATTATGTGCTTGTTCGTTGTATTGAATGAGTTCTGGATAGAGCTTATAGATCTCCCGCCGTTCTGCCCATTCGACGAGCTCACAGACTCGTTCTTTCAGGTCAAATCGGTCCAGCTCCTCGCCAATCCAAGGCAGAGACGGCTGTTCCCACAGATAATTAAATACCGTATCGTCCGCAACGGATGCGAACTCGAATATCGTGTTGCCGTAGCTGGCATACAGCATCAGAATGTCCTCAATGATCAACCGGTACGATTCTAGGTCATCTGGCCTTCCATCAATCGTGAGCTTGTCGGGGTGGTGCAATAAATAGTTTAATGTCACAAAGAAAGAGAACGGATTATCACAGGGCAGTTTCATTAGCCCACATGTGGCGAAAAAGCTATGTAACTGGTCTAACACATAACGCACACCGCGGTGCTGCTCAAATTCAAAAATATCATCCTTGACGGCTGTAATCGTTTCCGATTGCGGCCGTTCTTCTTTTCGATCCAGTGTCAGCAAAATTTTAACTTCCCCCGTAAGTGTGTAGCTACAATGCCAGAAAACCGCACAGACAATCATCGGTATATCGTGCTATTATATTCACACAAAATCAAACAAATCGTGCACGATTTTTAATACATATCGATCATAACACAACTTTTCCACCTTGTAAAGGAGGATGATATGAAAAGAAAGAAACCAATCGTGACCGGTACGCTGCAGCAGAAAGCCGACCGGTATTATCTGGTGTTCCGCATCCCCGACAGCAGCGGCAAGCTGAAGCAAAAATGGATCAGCACCGGTCTGCCCGTCAAGGGAAATCAGCGCCGCGCGAAGCAGCTGCTCGACGCGAAGCTGGTTGAGTTGCAGGCCGATTACGACCGCCGCTCCCGCCAAGCCGGCTGGTCCGTGGCCGAAGTCGGTGAGGTACCGTTCGACGAGGTCGTCCGCCGCTGGATGACGCGCAAGCGCTCCGAGGTGGCACCTTCCACCTTCGAGGGATATGAACATATCACCGCCCGCTTACTGCCCTACTTCCGCAAGCTCGACCTGACGATGGACGAGATCTCGCCCACCGTTCTGGAAAGCTACTGCGAATTTTTGAGCGATGCAGGCCTGTCCGCGAACACTGTTCAGCACCATCTGACGTTAATCAGGTCGGTGTTCAACGATGAGATCCGCAACGGCGCACCCATTTTAAACCCCGTAAAGTGCGTTAAAGCACCTCGTGTTGAGACATTCCAGGGCGAAACACTCTCCGTGGAGCAGATTGGACAGCTGTTCCGGCTGTTCGAGGGCGACCCGATTGAGGATATCGTCCACATTGGAGTCATCTACGGCCTGCGCCGCAGCGAGATCCTCGGACTCCGCTGGGAGGACATCAACCGGGAGACGAACACACTCCATATCCGGCACAAGGTCGCAGAGGTTCGGATCAACGGTAAACGCCAGCTGATCCGCAGCAACAACCTGAAGACCGAGGCAAGTCGCCGCGCGTTCCCACTATCTTCCGACATTCGGCAACGGTTAGAGCATAGACAAGCGCGGATTGCGCAAAACCAAGCGAGCAACCGCTGGTATAGTCAGTCTGATGCCGCCTACATCTTTGTAGACGCCAACGGCAAATTACTCTCGCCGGAGTACGTCACTGACCATTTTCGCTGGAAAATCGCACACAGCGACCTGCCAAAAGTGCGATTCCACGACTTGCGGCATACTTGCGCTACGCTTCTGCTGCACGAAGGTTGTAGTCTGCGCGAAATCCAGAGTTATCTGGGGCATGCCTCTTACCTGACCACTACGCGTTACGCGCACGTCGATGCCCGCAGTAAGGAGCATGCACTCGAAATCATGAGTGCAGCACTTATGACGGGCGAAAACAACTAAAAAGGGAGAAGTTCTCCCTTTTTTATAAATGGAAGGAAGGTAATTATGAAATTCAAGAAAATTCGAAATTTGGTCAAAAAACTGGTTCAGCAGATGCTCGGTAACGAACCGTTCCAGTTTACCATCCCGAAGAATTTCAAGCAGAATTTTCTCGGCGAACGGTTCACCGATAAGCAGCAGGAGATCATTGCTGACTGGGCCTCAGCTGCACGCAACCAAACTAATCATACGGACAAACTCCATGCCGGTAAACGCAGTCTGTCCGATCATGGAGATACCTACTTGGAGATGTTGCCGCTTCCGGCGCCCAATGTGATCGTCATGCTCGATGATCGCCTGATTCGGTATGAAGTAGAGGCATTTCTGTACAAAAAAGGGATATTTCTGTCACTATCGCAAGCTGCAGTGAGTGAAAACGGCATCGGCATTGCCGGCATCAATATGTCCGGAAAGGAACGGAGCATGGTGCAGCAGTTCCGGCAGTTGACTGCTCGCAAGTTCCTCAAAGATCCCATATATATCGACCGCACCAGCCGTTGGAACGAACAGCTTACGTGCAACACGCGAGCCTGCATTGTACCTTCTACAGAACAGATTACAGCCGCCCTCCGCGAAACGCCCATCGCGATCGTGTGGGCCATGCACGCCGCGGTTCTTGCATCCTTGATGCCGCTGCTGGAGGAGGATGCTAAGCCGTTTTTTTACCCGGCACTGCGGCTTAGCGAGAACGAGACAGCGGCTGAAATGCAGCATGATCTGCTCCGTAATGTCCTCGGTGGTTTCACTTTTGGCCGCAGTGATGGCCAGAGCGCCGTCCGCCTCCTTGAGATTTCGCTTCAGGAGAAAAAAGACATCCAGACGCTGGAGAAGGTCAATGGCCTGCCGGTATTGGTCAATCTGGACAGCGAGCCGGTGCAGCGCGAGCTGACTCGCGCCATTCAGAACAGGCATCTCGAACTCCTTTCATTTGGCATTGCTAAGCATCCGCTGAACACTCTGCCGGTTATAGTCGGCGATGCCCTACCTGCCGAGAACACGATCTTCGCACTGGACTGGCCGACCTTCGAGAACGTCAATCCCGAGCACATCGCTGTCCTCCGCAATGCATTCGGGTCGCTGATGAAAAGCGCCGAGCATTTAGCTGCGTACATCAGCGCACACATCGAGCGGCTTTCCCTCGACGGTGTTCACTACGAGCAGGCGTATTTGTGGGTTGTTGCTCGGGAGCTAGATGACGGGCTGTTCGGTGTCACTGAACATACCGGCCCCCTGACCGACTGGACGCAGCGCCTTATCGCAACTCGCGAGGATCAGCAGGCCGAGCGTCAGCGCCGATTCGCCATGGCGCTCGACATCGTCCGCGACACGGCTCAGTACGCCTCCCTCATCGCGCCGGACGCCTCGGAGATGACCCCGGAGCAGCTGGGCTTCCGTTACACCGACAGCCAGGGAGATACCTTCATTGCGTTCGAGCTGAAGGAAGATTTTCCAAAATTTATGACGCGGCGGCTTGGTCTGTGGGCAGGTGACTCCGTCGAGTTCCGCCGCTACCTGGTCCAGAATGGCATCATGAAAACCGTCTCGAAGAACGTCCGCGGTCGTTCGCGGGATTCCATCTCCCACGCCTTGATTTGTCTGTCAATCGACTGTGAAACAGACGAATAATCACTTCACACCGTAAAACCGAAACATTTTACCCCTATTAAAAATTAGGAAAACCGGTTCAAAATCGGCTTTGCGGCTTTCAGCTGCGCGTGCAGATTGTGAGGCTGTGAAGCCGTTTTGGCCGGTCCGTCAGTCCCGTATTATAACTATATAAAAAAAGGAGACAAAAAACATGGAGTTAAAAAAAGCCCTTCACGCACTCAGCATCGAAGCCCTGCGTTCCTTCCAGGAGGAGGCCCTGAACACTCTGCTTGCTGACCGCAGCCTGCTGACGTTGATGCCGACCTCGGCTGGAAAATCGTTAATTTTTACCAGCTTCGCTATGGTGCAGGAACGTCTGACGATCGTCATCGAACCACACCTTGCGCTCGAGCTCGACCAGGTTCGGCAGCTGCAGGACAAGGGCGTTGCCGCCGCCTGCCTAAATAGCCTTCAGTCCTCGGCCGAGCGAAAATCTGTCCTCGCGCGCATCGAGCAGGGCGAGCTGCTGCTCTTGTTCGTCACCCCCGAAATGCTGCAAAACCGCAAGGTACAGACGGCACTCCGTCAGGCTGACCCGGCAGGCATCATGATCGACGAGGCGCACTGCGTCTGCCAACAGGGGCCCGGATTTCGCGAGGACTACCTGCGCATTCGTGAATTCGTACAGAGCCTCCCGACGCCTCCGGTCGTTGGCGCATTTACGGCAACCGCCACGCCGACCACCGAGCGGTACATCCTCGAACAGCTGGGCATCGAGGACGCACATGTTATCCGCGGCGGTGTGACGCGCGACAACATCGAGCTGCGTGTGATCGAGGTCGGGCACGGTCTGGGCGGCCGCAAGGCCTCCGACCTTATCGAGCTGCGCAAGCGCGAGATCATCTGCAAAAAGCTCCGACAGCGCAAGGGCGATCGCGTCATTATATACACTAACACCATCGACCGCGTGGAAAAGCTGCACCGATACCTGTGCAAGCAAGGTTTTAAGGCCGAGTTTTATCACGGCAAGTGCGAGGATAAGCCTGTCCGTTTGGAGCGCTTCGCCAGCGGAAAAGTTAAGGTGATGGTGGCCACCAACGCCTTCGGTCTGGGTGTCAATATTCCCGATATTAGGCTTGTTATCCACCATGCGCCGCTTATCGGTCTGGACGATTATACGCAGGAGGCCGGCCGAGCGGGACGCGACGGCAAAAAGTCCACTGCACTGCTGCTCTGGCACGAGTACGATTTTACCATCAACCGCCGCCTCATCAAGGAAAATCAGCTGGAGCTCAAAGGAGCCGAACTCAAGGAGCGCCTGCATGCGCTCGAGGCTCTGCATGACTACGCCTGCGAAAATCACAAATGCCGTTGGGGCATGATTCGCGAATTTTTTGGCGAGAAGTCCGGCAAACGCTGCAAAAAGCGCTGCGACAACTGTAAAAACAGATAAACAAAACCGCTCGACTGCGCTTTAGTCGAGCGGTTTATTCTTGTTCCTGATTTCGGTCATGGCAGACTGACACTTCTCTATTTCCACAGTCATTATACCACAACTGCCGACTTACCTCTGTCTAAAAATCTATTGGAAATTCGATTTGTTAGAAATCTGTTAGAAAGACTTTCCGGACACTCAAAATCTGTAACAAAAAAGCACCGTATCTTGCCGATACCGTGCTTTCTCATGGTGCCGCCAGCCGGAATCGAACCGGCACGGGTTTAACTCCGGGGGATTTTAAGTCCCCTGCGTCTACCAGTTCCGCCATGGCGGCGTGTAAATATTATACCAGAATGGATTCGGTCTGTCAAACATGTGCGCCGCCGGTTTGAGGATTTTTCAATCCCGCCTCTGCTGCTTTCCTGTTGCGTCCTTCCGGAAAAAGCTATACAATAAATATAACAGTTCTCCTGTACAGAAACGCGCATACGGTACGCGTTCCATGCGTTCCGGCTATGCATTTGACGTACCAATTCGATGTCAGAGAAAAAATTTTTGAAACATGCGGAACAAACCATACGGAACAAACGTCTAAGCTAATATATGGTAATGGCCCCACCGCAGCAGCGGCCGTGCTGTCGATGGCATTCGTTATTGTCATATACAGGATAGAGAGTATAAGCATTAACAGTGAAAAGGAGGAAAAAATATGAAACGGTTTCAGAAGGCGTTACTCGGTGTTGTGGTGAGCGGTGCATTGCTGTTCTCGGCGCAGGCGGCGGAACTGTCCAGTTCGGCACAGGATACGCTGCAATCGGCTATGACTAAGGTTCAGCAGGAGATCAAGGATTACGGTCAGTTGAAAACACTCGGCTTTACCGGTGAAAACTGTGAAATTATCCTCTCGAACCTCAACGCGAAACAGTATTTGGTTAACCTAACAGCTGACAGCACACACAAGTATGGTATTCTGGACAAAACGACCGGCAAGCTGGTTGTTCCTGTGGAGTACGATTATTACATTGCGCTTGACGGCACGGAAACACTGGTTAGCCAGTACGACGCTGATCATCACCCCAGCTACTGGTTCGCCGATGAAACCGGCAAACTGACGCCGATGAAGCTGCCGTCCGGTTATGAGCTTGCGACGTATGAGCCAAACAGCAATGTGTTCGTGCTCTTCAAAAACGCGAAAAAGCCGGTATATGACCCGTATTCCGGCGATGGTCCGGCTACGCTGATTGAAGATGTCACCTTCTTTGCTCTGGCCGACAGAGACATGAACATCATCCTCGATGACATCGACATGGTACCGGATTGGTACGCCGATTTCTTCATCGCAAAGACCGGCAGCACAAAGTGGGAACGTGTTGGCAAGGCAGGCGCGGACGGCAACGGCACCTGCGGTCTGTTTGACCCGAAAACCGGAAAATTTGTCGGCAAGCATGATTTTAACCAGATTTTCTGGTACGATCAGCACTTTATCGGCACACGCAGCAGAGGCACAAAATCTTATCTGCTGGATGGCAAGGGCGGCGAAACCCTGCTGCCCGCAAACGTCAAGGAGTACAGCAGCTGGGCCAAGACCGAAGTAGCTGCCGCAGAAGAGCACGGTCTCATCGAGTCGTTCTCCTATCCCAAGCTGGACATTACCCGCGAAAACTTCACCATGCTGGCGATGAACCTGTACAACAAGATCTATCCCAACAAGGAGATTCCGGCTCCGGAAACCAAGTTCGCCGACTGCAGTGACGACCCGAACGTGAACAATGCCGCCGCACTCGGCATTGTCACCGGCTACGAGGACGGCACCTTCCGTCCGTACAAGACCATCTCCCGCCAGGAGGCGGCCACCATGCTCGACCGCCTGTACGCAGCACTCGGCGGCCAGACCGAGTTGATCGCCGACCCTGCCTACGCCGATGATGCACAGCTTGGGGACTGGGCACGCGGCAGCGTTTACGCCATGCGCCAGACCGGCATCATGCAGGGCAAGGAAAATAATCGGTTCTGCCCAACCGACGGCTACACCGCAGAGCAGTCCATTGTGACCATCGAGCGCATGTATCAAATCATCAAATAACCAGCCATACAAAAAAGGACTTCGTTTTGACGAAGTCCTTTTGCTTACTCATAACGTCCCATGAAAATCTCGGTTACGATGCCGTTTTCGATGGTGACACGCAGCAGGTCCACCATCGTTTCGTCCCGTGCGTCCGGCGAGCCGTACAGATCGAGGAACCGTGCTTCGCTGTCTCCGACACGCAGTCCGCGCACGGTTTTGTGCCGCCAGAACAGCCACCGGCGGGTCAGTGGAATTTCATCCGGTGCCTCGGTGATGATAATGCGGTTGCGGCTCTTATCCCACCGTATCTGCGGAATGTGGCTGTCCCACAGGTACGAAAACGGCGTGTACAATACGCCATTCCGTTCCACACCGGAGACAGCGGTCTCAGCACTGTGCAGTGTGTAGGTTTTGCCGTCTGTCGTACCGCCAAGGCGCTCAACGATCTCTTTCAGCGGCACATACGGCTCGTTTTTGTACAGAATAACCGGATTCTCCAGCGTAATCGGCTCTCCGTTCTGCAGAGCTTCCCTGCTGCCGATTTCTATGCTGAGCGACGTGTTCGTCCGCTCCAGATAGCCGATTCGCCAGACCGCCAGTCCAATCGCAAGCACAAGCGCCAGCAGCGGCAGCCAGTATTTTTTCACAATACGCATGATTTTCCTCCCTGATTACGCCTTCTGCGTCATGCGCAGCATAATGACGAGCGTCTGCTCGATGGTGCAGCCATCCTTCGGGCAGAATTTGCTACCGCTCTTGCCCTGCAGGATGCCGCCCTGCTGCATCGGTAAACCGAATTCTTCGTCCAAAGGCCGATACTGCGTTGTCGGCATAGATTTTCGCAGAATTTTCGCTCGAAACCGTGCCGTACAGCACGTTGTACAGTCGATGCAGAATCACTGTTGCCTCCTGATGCGAAAGCTCGCGCGTCAGCTGAAACGTGCCATTCTCGCAGCCGGTGACGATGCCGAGCGATGCGATATCTGCATCGGCATACAGCCGCACAGCACGAGCGCGGACAGCATAACCATTCGTTTTTTCATGCTCCCTATCCCCTTGCCAAATGAATTTATATACAATATATAGTATATAACCATTCTGCCCCTGTCAACTGTGACACGAAAATAAGTTTTTTGAGAGAACTTTGTCTCACTTCCCCCGTCTACCGGTTATAGTAAGTGAAGAACCTCACAGGCAGGAGGTATTTTTATGAAAAACGGCGTTATTTGTGTGCAGCCGCGCTGATCGCGGGCAGCATGACGGCGGGAGTCGGTGCTGCAAGCGATAAACCAAACGCCGATGATACCCAGCTTGGCGATTGGGCACGCAGCAGCGTGTATGCGATGCGCGAGATCGGCATTATGCCAGGCAAGGAGAATAACCGATTCCGTCCTAAGGATGGGTATACGCAGGAGCAGGCTGTTGTAACGGTGGAACGGGCGGTTTCAGGCTGTGAAGCAATATTAAAATTATTTTTTTCTGTTGATTTTTCGGTACATATTCCGCCGCAGATATCCAGTTTGTGGATGTTTGCGGCGGTTTTGTTTTTGCGAAATTGTTGCATACACCGTCTATTTTCCGGCATTTTCAGGTGTTTAAAGTCTTTTTGCGATTTTCCCGCGAATCTCAAAAAGGTTCTTGCACTGGTACTGGCGTTTGCTTGCGCATTCACCATGTTTGCTGGTGCAGCGTTCACGGATTCGGCCGACATTAAGGCTACCGAAGCTGTGGACACTCTTACTGCCCTCGGCGTAATCGACGGTTTTGAGGACGGCTCTTTCCAGCCGAACGGTACCGTTACCCGCGCTCAGATGGCAAAAATGATCTATGTTGCTCGTACGGGCAGCACCAATGCAGATTCCTACAAGTCTGCTACCACTTCTTTCACTGATATCGGCTCTCACTGGGCTGCTGGCTACATCAAGTACTGCCAGGCTAACAACATCATCGCTGGTAAGTCCGCTACCAAGTTCGTTCCGGACGCAACCGTAACTGGTGTTGAGGCTGCCAAGATGCTGCTCGTAACCATGGGTTACCAGCCGGCTAAGTGCGGTCTGACCGGCGCAGGCTGGGATCAGAAGACCATCGGTCTGGCTTCCGAGAACAAGCTGTTGGACGATGTTAATGCAGACCTGTACTCCGCTCTGCCGCGTCAGTACGCTGCACAGATCATCTACAACACCCTGAATGCAGACCGTGTTGTATGGTCCACCGATGCAAACGGCTTTGACTGGTACACCGACCGCGGTGGTAACCGTGAGACCGTTGGTGAGAAGTACCTCGATCTGACCACCTACGAAGCTACCCTGACTGCTACCGGCAAGTGGGGCACTTCCAAGGATCATATGATCATTAACACTATCAAGAAGATCAACAACAACAGCCTGTCTACTCCGGCTGGTCCGAAGACCCTTGACTTCTCCGAGGATCTGTCCGACATGATGTATCAGCGCGTTAAGGTTATGACCGGCAAGAACGACAAGGTTCTGGGCGTTTACACCCTGGATGACTCTGTTGTAACCGCTAACACTGCTGACGTTGGTACCGATGGCGCTAAGATCAAGATCGACGGCACCAAGTACTCTCTGAACGGCGACAAGGTTACCGTTTATGAGAACGGCGCTAACAAGGGTCAGATGACCGCTTCTGATTTCAAGTCCGCTTACCAGTACACCGGTTCTGTTGTAACCTTCTCTGACGCTGCTGACGCTGGCAAGTTCGACACC
Organism: Butyricicoccus faecihominis; assembly: GCF_014648015.1. NCBI lineage: Bacteria > Bacillati > Bacillota > Clostridia > Eubacteriales > Butyricicoccaceae > Butyricicoccus > Butyricicoccus faecihominis. The sequence goes on along the minus strand of NZ_BMQH01000012.1, from coordinate 75,885 downwards.
GCAGTTGTAGTTAAGCCGACCGTAGGCAAGGTTACCTCTGTTTCTTCTGCTTCCATCGTTGCTGGCGGCAAGACCTACAAGTTCGCTGACGACAACATCGTTGACGGCCTGAAGAAGGACGACTACGCTGTAGTTGTTCCGAATCTGTTCAACGACAACAACGACATCACCAAGGCTGACATTGTTGAAGGCGCTTACAATGGCGTTAAGTCTCACGAAGTTCGCGTAGCAAGCAACTGGTACAAGACTTCCGAAGCTACTGCTACTCTGATGAGCGGCATCTCTTCCGGCAACACTGTTCAGCTGTTCGTAGCAAACGGCGTTGCATTCGACGCTAAGAAGATCACTGGCACTGGTTCCGGCGAGCCGGATATGGCTCTGGTTGTTGATACCGGCTCCTTCAAGCAGGTTCGCGTAATGTTTGCTGACGGCACTGTTAAGACCGTTGATGTTGACGGTACTAACCCGACCGCAGGCACTCTGTACGAGTACACCGTTAAGGAAGGCAAGTACAAGTTTGTGACGCCGACCGGCAATGTTGACTACACCTACGTTTCTTCTGCTGTTCTGAATCAGGCGGACGGCACTACCGCAGCCGACACCACTCACAGCGTCGAAAAGTTTGGCACCAATGCGATCGATGATAATGCTGTTGTATTCGTATACAGCGCCAACGAAACCGACGCTAAGAAGATCACCGGCAAGCAGCTGAAGACTATGAAGGTTGGTTCTGGCGCACTGGTAGGCACCGCTGTTGGTTACACCTCCAAGGTAAACGGTATGACCAAGGCTACCTACGTTGCAGTTAAGATGGCTACCGGCACTAACCTGCCGAACAACTTCGACACCAACGACAACTACGGCTACATTGTTAAGGACGCATACAAGGACGGCGACTACTCCGTATACAAGGTATGGACCGGCACTGAGACCGTAGAGGTTCGTGAGGAAGTTACCTACAACTCCACCGAAACCCACAAGGACGCTCGTCTGAAGGGTGACGTAATCGGTTACAGCACCATCGAGACCAAGGAAGGCGAGCTGCCGGAGATCAAGGACGTAACCCGTTACTCTCTGGCTGTAGCCGGCACCACTCTGAAGGTTGGCGGCGTAAGCGGCTCTACCTCCAGCAAGGTTGCTATCGACGGCGCTAACGAGTACGACCTGACCAAGGATACCGTTATCCTGAATGTAAACTCTTCTGAGGACACCAAGGATATCGGCCTGACCGGCACCGAGCTGTTCGAGGCTGACGATTACACTGTTGGCTCTGCTACCAAGTACGTTCCGAACGCACTGTACCTGCTGGACGGCGATGACATCGAGATGATCGTTGTTGACGCTAACGTAATCAAGAACACCTACGCTGCTAAGGTTGCTTCTATCGCAGCTGGCGTAACCGTAGAGGATCGCAATGGCGACGCTGTTGAGGCTGGTGACTACGTTGTAGCTAACGAAGTTCTGACTGTTAAGTACACCAACACCACGGCTACTTCTCAGACGATTACTCTGACCAATGCAAAGACTGCTGATAGCAATGATTCCACTACTATCCCGGTTGCTGCTGGCGCAACTGTAAACGCTCTGGTTTACGTTGTTGCAAATACTAACGTAACCTTCGCTGTTGCTTAATTCGTAATTCTGCTTCGGCGTAATTGCAAAAAGAAAACCCCCGAGGAAATTTCCTCGGGGGTTTTCCCTTTCCCGAAAAAATTCGCAAAAATCCAAAAGTTTTTCTTGCAATTTCGGAAAAATCGGCTATTCTATACCTCAAACAAACGGCGAGACGCCGGACAGGAGGTATTTCATAATGGGATTTGAATCATATCGGCAGGGCGCGTTCACGCGGCGTTTGGCGAATCTGCCCGACCAGCCGAACATGCAGGCGGCGGAGCTGAAAACGTACTTTGACTCGTCGCCGGAGGAGCTGCGGCAGGCGCTGAACCGGCTGTGCGACGCGCTGGGTGAGTTCTCGGCGGCGGCTAAACTGGGCTACACCGCGAGTGCGGGCGTGCCGGCGCAGACCGTTCAGGACGCGATCGAAAACGTGCAGAAACAGGTGCGCGACGCGTCAGTGGGCAAGCTGCCGAGCGGCTGCGTGGACGGCGACAAGCTGGCGCAGGACGTGCGCAACCGCCTGACCGCGATTGAGCACGCCGCCGAGTCCGAAACTAACGCGCGCACCGCGGCGGACACCGACCTGCAAAGTGACATGAACACCGTCAAAACCACGCTTACGGTTAAAACTGCGTGCCATTTCGGCACTTATACCGGCGATGGAACCGAAAAACGTACCATCAGCCTTGGCTACCATCCCAAGGCCGTGCTCGTGTTCCGCGAGGGCTGTTACACCGGTTACAGCAGCGCCATTTACGGCGGCCTCGCCTCGGAGGACGTGCCGCTGATGTACGGCGATAGCGTCGGCCTCGGCGTCACCGCTGACGGCTTTCAGCTGCTCAATAGCCGCAACTGCGCCCTCAATTTGAGCGGGTATAAGTATTCGTTTGCCGTTTTTGCGTGAAAAATAGGGAAAACCCCCGAGGAAATTTTCCTCGGGGGTTTTCTTTACTCATTCAGCGGGAGCCAAATGGGTTATTGGATTGTGGCCGGACCACGAATTACCACTGGGTAATGTTGCGGTTTACGTCAACAACTAGAACAGTGATCTGATCGTCGTCGTCGAAGTAAGCCTTTACGTTCGGAGCAGCGTCCTCAGACAGACCAGTGATGGTGTAGCTATCACCAGAGTTGGTGGTGGTGCAGAAGTCGCTGTCGAATGCGTAAGCCAGATCGATGTTGGTGTAATCCAGACCGGTTACGCCCTCAGAATCGTCAGAGTTTACGAACATTACGATAGTATCCTTGCTGTCAACCTTTGCGAACTTCTTGGTGGAACCAGCAGAGGTCATGGTACCGGTGTACTTGCCAGCAACAGTAGCGTCAGCGGTCAGAGTACCGGACATCAGGTTGATGTCGCCAGAAGCTGCATCGTAGTTAGATACGAAGTAGTTGTTATGGTCACGGTCAGCCTTAACGTCAACGTCAGCATCGTTCAGATCGCCGGAATAGGTGATCAGAGCGCCGCTCTTCAGGTTCTTAACAGAGCTATCATCGGTCTTGATGGTAACATTCTCAGAACCATTCCAAGCAGTAACGATGTACTTGGTGCCATCGTTGGTATCCTTAACAACGTCGTCCATAACTACTGCGTAGTTGTCATCGCTGCCGCCGGTGGTGCCCTGCTGCAGGTCGATGAATGCTACCTGAGCGTAGTAGGAGTTGCCGGACTTGTTAGCAACAGCAGCTACATTGCCGATAGCCTTGTTGTAGTCAGCAGCGGTCTTGCCGGAGATTACCTTGTAATCAGCGTCAGTGCCGGAAGCAGTTGCCTTGTACTTAACGAATACAACGCCGGTGGATTCGTAGTACAGACGGGACAGATCGGTGGAGTCCGTCTTCAGACCGTTAGTATCAGCCTGGGTGTAGATCTTCATGTCAGAGGTGCCGTGACCGGTCTTGTCGCTCTGCTTGATGCTGCCGTCGGTCATCAGACCCTTAGTAGCGTCAACGTATGCGTCATAGCCGTTCAGAGCGAACTCGCCCTTATTAGCGTTGTCCTCAATCTCAGCGATACCAACGCGGCTCAGGGTGTAAACATCACCAGATACCTCGTAGGATACCAGAATCGGAGCAGCAGCTACAGAAAGAGCAGAAGCAGTGGTATTCCAAGTAGCTACGTTCGGGTTAGCAGCATTGCCTTCAGAGAACGGCATGATCGGGAAGGACTTGTTGTCCTTGTCGTCCCAGTACTTCTCGATGGTAACGGTCTTCTCAGAGCCGTCAGCAAACAGCATGTGAGCTTCCCACTGAGAACCGGTGCCGCCCTTAGCAGCAGCCTCGATCAGCAGAGCCATGTCATCAACATTGCCTGCAGTGGTGTCGGTGTAGTAAACGTAACCGTTTACAACTACCATGTCAACGTTAGAGCCAGTGTTCGGGCGCTTTACGAAGGAAGTGCCGTTACCAGCCATGGTGTACCAGTTGCCGCCAACGGAAACGCCGTCGTCAGACTTGGTGCCGGTTACCTTGCCGGTAACAACGTCAGCCTTCTCAACCAGGCCATTGCCGGTGCCGTAGTTGCCAGCTGCAGAAACTACAACGTAGTCATCCTTCTTGATGCCATCGTACCAATCCCAATCGTCCTTCTCGAGCTTGGTCTTGGTGATGATGTCGCTGTCGCCCTTCTTGTAGGTTACATTGATGTAGTCAGAGCCTACAGCGGTAACCTTGCCTACAGCGAAGGTCTTAACCTTCAGGATGGAGTAGTTGGAAGTGCCGTCGGTAGCCATCAGGGATACCTCAGAACCCTGCCAGTACTTGGAATCCTCGAACTTAGTGCCAGAAGTCGGCTTGTTGCCGTAAGCATTTACAAAGTCCGGAATAGTAGCCTTGGTAGCGCCAGTTGCCTCAGAGTTAAAGGTGAAACCAGAAGCAGTCTTGTACAGAACGTCGCCGTTTACATAAACGGTCTGCTTAGCGGTTGCAGCCAGATCGTACTTGGTGCCGTCCAGCTTAACCTTAGCGCCGTCCATCTCCAGCTTCTTCAGAACGTTGGACTGCTGGGAGTTGTCGGAAGTTGCGAAAACGCCGTAAACAGTCTTGCGATCCTTGTGAAGAACGGTAACGGTCTTGTAAAGCAGATCAGAGTAATCCTTCTTAACGTCGGTGAACTCGAAGATTGCCTTGCCGGAATCCTTGGACTCGGTGGTGTTATCCCAGTCAACAACAGACGCGGTGGAGTCCAGAGTTACGGTGTAGGTGTCCTTGCCGTTGGTCTTAACAACGTTGGTCAGGGTAGAAGTAGACTTCTTCAGAGACATGTACTTCTCGCCTACGGTCTGGTTGTCATCGCCCAGCAGGGTTACGCTGGTGTAAGCATCGTCGCGCCATACAACGGTCGGGGTGTCGATTGCGTTGTAGATCAGCTGTGCAGCGTACTGACGCGGGCAAGCTGCGGTGAACGAGGTGTTAACATCGTCCAGCAGGCCGTTCTCGTCAGCCAGAGCGTTGGTCTTGGAAGCCCAGCCGGAACCTACCAGGCCAGCCTTCTGAGCGTCATAACCCAGGGTTACGAGCAGCATCTTAGCAGCTTCCTGAGCAGTTACAGATGCGTTCGGCGCAAAGATGGTGTTGCTCTTACCAGCAATGATGCCCAGGGACTGGCAGTACTTGATGTAGCCACGAGCCCAGTGGGAGCCAATGTCGGTGAAAGAGGTCTTGTCATCGTTGTACGCAGAAGCGTCAGAGTTACCGGTACGCAGGACATAGATCATCTTTGCCATCTGCGCACGGGTTACAGTTGCGTTGGGCTGGAAAGAGCCGTCTTCGAAACCTTCGATGACGCCCAGCTCAACCAGAGTGTCCACGACTTCATCCTTGACCTTGATGTCAGCCTGATCCGTGAACGCGGCACCAGCAAACATGGTGAATGCGCAAGCAAACGCCAGTACCAGTGCAAGAACCTTTTTGAGATTCTTCATAGGGGTTTTCCTCCTTAAAATTTTTTGTACGAGTTCTCACTCGTCGTTAAGTATATTACCATAGTCAAACCCATGGGTCAAGCGAAGTTCGCAATCCGTAACATGAGTGTAACATTACTTGTAATATTACGCTGCCGCCTGGCTTGGGGCCAGATCGCAAACCGGCTCTGTACAACGCGGGTTATACCTTATATAATATAGATGCTTGTTTGCGATTGGGATTGGCAGGCAGATGACATCCATAAAATGTAACTTATTTGGGGGATGCGTTTCTCCGAAATGTTACATATTGGATGGATTTTTTGAAATTTCACCCGCGTTTTTCGGGTAATCGCGACTCCGGAGAGAATCTCAAAAAGGTTCTTGCACTGGTACTGGCGTTTGCTTGCGCATTCACCATGTTTGCTGGTGCAGCGTTCACGGATTCGGCTGACATTAAGGTTGACACCGAAGTTGTGGACACTCTGGTATCGCTGGGCGTAGTTAACGGCTACGACGATGGCTCTTTCAAGCCGAACGGTACCGTAACCCGTGCGGAGATGGCGAAGATGATCTACGTTCTGCGCACCGGTAATTCTGACGCTTCTGCGTACAACGACGACAAGACCTCTTTCACCGACATTGGCTCCCACTGGGCTCGCGGCTACATCAAGTACTGCCAGTCTCTGGGCATCATTGCTGGTAAGAGCAACACCAAGTTCGTTCCGAACGAAAAGGTAAGCGCTCAGGAAGCAGCTAAGATGCTGCTCGTAACCCTGGGTTACGACGCTCAGAAGGCTGGTCTGGTAGGCACCGGTTGGGCATCCAAGACCAACGCACTGGCTGACGAGAACGGCCTGCTGGAGGACGTTAACACTTCCTTCACTTCCGCTTGCCCGCGTCAGTACGCTGCACAGCTGATCTACAACACCATTTTTGCTCCGACCGTTGTTCTTCGTGATGGCGTTTACACCAACGAGACCTACACCGGCGCTGACAACAAGACTGTTGGCGAGAAGTACATGGGTCTGAAGACTTCTGTTGGCACTCTGAACGGTGTTGTTAAGGAGTCCAACAAGGACACCTACAAGCTGACCCTGACCATGACCGCGGCTAACAAGAAGGACTCTGACGAATACAAGGGCGACTATGTTTCTTCTTTCACCAAGGTTGCTAAGGATTACTCTGCTCTGACCAACCGTGTTGTTAAGGTTCTGTTCAAGGCTTCTGACGATGTTTACGGTGTATTCACGACCGACGACAGCTCTGTTCTGAACGGCGTTGTTAACGATTACGAAATCAGCAGCAACAAGCTGAAGTATGACGGCACCAAGTACACCATCCTGAATCAGGGTGTAACCACTGGTAATGACCAGGAAGCTAAGGTAACTGAGGATAACACCGCTACTCAGAAGACCATCACCAATTATGTAACTGACGCAACTGCAGCAACCAAGGCAGCTGACGTTAAGACCGTTCTGAATGATGACGACAAGGTTATCAGCATGGACGTTACCAAGTACATGGTTGGTAAGGTTTCCTACGTTGGCAAGGATTATGTAAACGTTGTTTACAAGGCAGGCTTCGGCGTTGCAAACTTCTCTGGCTATTCCAAGCTGGACAAGGATTCCTGTAACTCTGACGTTTCCGGTCTGAAGAAGGACGACTACGTTATCATCACCAACAGCAAGGTAAACTCCAAGCTGGACGCTGTTAAGGCTGACGTTGTTGAGGGCAAGATTACTTCTACCCGCGATAACAAGAATGACATTCGTATCGACAACAACTGGTACACCTCTGCACTGGCTTCTGGCGATGCTTCTAAGATTGCGCTGAGCAACACTGTTACTGTAGTAATCAAGAGCGGCTACGTTGTATACGTTGACGACTACAAGATTGGTTCTACCGATGTTGCTCTGATGATTGAAGCTGCTCAGAGCGCAGGCGTTGGAAAGAAGTGGCAGGCTGACCTGCTCTTCGCTGATGGCACTCGCAAGACTGTTGATATCGATGAAGACAAGTCTGATATTCTGGATTCCAACAAGACTGCTCTGGCTTCTGGTGTAACCAACCTGAGCCTGGTAACTTACTCTCAGTCTGGCAGCAAGTATGAGTTGGATAAGATTGTAGCTGTTAACAACAAGTATGCTGGTTACGATCACCACACTCCGATTCCGGCAAGCAGCTATGTTGATGACGGCAAGATTAAGAAGGCTGACAAGTCCACTCTGTCCTACATCAATGCTTCCGCTACCGTATTCGTTAAGTACGGCTCTGATGACTACAAGGTTGTTACCGGCGAAAACATGAAGAACTGGAGCGACAAGAACCTCTTCTCCGGTGATATGCTGACCGATGATTCTGACGGTTATGCATATGCTAAGGTTGCATTCGTAAAGACCGACAAGAATCCGTCCTCTTCTGACAAGACCTACGCTTACATCTTCGGTGTTGAGAACAACGCTAAGGATGCTGACAACAACGAGTACGTTGAGTACAATGTTTGGAACGGCACCGAGGCAACCACTCTGAAGGTTAAGCAGTCCGCTGGTTCTGCTTACGCAGAAGGCACTGTTGTTGAGTATACTCTGGATTCCGACGGCTACGCTGATTGCGACACCTATGTATACAAGACCAACCTGAACCGCGGCGCTCTGACCGGCTTTGCATGGGACGGCAAGGGCAAGGACGGCAATGTAACCATCGCTCGCAATGGCGCTGTTGCTGCTGACCAGACCATCGCTCGTGAGATCGACAAGGACGATACTATGGTACTGTTCGTTGATACCGACGCTCAGACCGGTGTTGCTGATGGCTCTCTCCAGACCGCTATCAAGAACTTCGATGGCGCTGGCAACGTTACCAGCTATAAGAACAACGTAATGTTCTACGCTAAGGACGGCAAGACTCTGGACGTTCTGGTTGTTGACGTTACCAATGAGCTGGATACCGACGTTTACCCGAACTAATCAACCTCTGTTGATTCGCTTCGTCTGAACGGCAAAATCGAAAACCCCCGAGGAAAATCTCCTCGGGGGTTTTCTTATCCCCTCACCCACCAGCGGTCTGCCGCCGCTCTGCGCCGTGCCGCAGGCCGCCCTTATTTCCCTATCGCGCCCCAACCGCAAGCCGCTGTGCGCCGTTTTGACGCCCTTGCGCCCTATCCCTCATCCGCCTGTAAAAGCGCACAAAAAAGCCGCCCGGAAAACCGGGCGGCTTGCATTTTGGAGAAATTACTTGAGCTGTACGCGCTCACGAATCGAATCGGTTACGGAAAGCTGTACGCTCTGTGCGGAGTAGCCGGTGCACGCCACCTGCGCCACATAGCTGCCGCGCTTGAGGCTGAACGACGCCGTGCCGTCCGTGCCGGTGGTGATGCTCTTGCCGCCAACCGTGACAACCGCACCGGACAGCGGTGCGCCGTACGCGTTGGTGACAACCAGCTGTACATTCTCGAGAATCTCGCCGGTCAGCTTGACCGTGCGGCCTGCAGAGATTTTGACCGTCTGCGTAACCGCCGCGGTAAAGCGCGAATGCGTTGCCGTTACAACGTACGAGCCGCGCTTGACATAAACGGTTGCCGTGCCGTCCGAGCCGGTGGTCAGCGTCTGCGCTGCCGTGCCGCTCTCCGCGTCCGAAGGCGTGAAGGTGACGGACGCACCCGAAATCGGCAGACCGAGATCATCTACCACGGAAGCCGTCAGCGCGTAAGTGGTAACGTAGTTGACACGCAGCGTCGGGCTTTGACCCTTGCTCATCACAAAAACGAAATCCGCATAGGATGCACCGCTCTTGCCGAATTCCGCAACCGCAGACTTGTTGATCGTGACCTTGCTGCCCTCGATCTTGTACTGCCAGTTCTCCTCGAGCGTCTTGCCGTTCGAGCGGATATTCTTGAGCTTTGCACCATCTACCATGTTCAGCGTTACCACCAGATCGGCGTAGCCGCCGGACGAGGTGTTCGCGTCAAAATCGACCGTGGACGGCTGTACTTCGTTCACCGGCGCGGTATCTACCACGCTCAGCGAGCAGGTAAAGGACGAACCCTGATTGGGTACGAATGTAACCGTATAAGTGCCCTTGCTCTTCTTGGCAAGCGTCTCCTTGAGCAGACGAATCGTGCCATTCGTTGCATTATAGGTGTAATCCGTGCCGCGCTCGAGCACCGTACTGCCGATTTTGATGGAATCCAAACGCGTGCCCGCCGGAAGAACGACGTTTACCGTCTGATCGGCATAGTTTGCGGACTGCTCGTACTTATCAAAGGTAATCTGGCTCGGGCTGACTGCGCTCTGCGCCGAGTTGCTGACCGCCAGACCGATGGCTGCCTTGGAGCCGTCCTCAAAGGTCAGCTCTGCGGTGTAGGTGCCCGCCTTGAGCGTGGACAGATAGGTTTTGTACACGCGAATGCCGTTCTTGTCGCTCAGCAGGTTGTAATCCGTGCCCTGCTTGAGAGTGGTGCCGTTGACCGAAACACGGGTCAGATCGTTCTTGTCCGCGTTGAAAGTGAACTCGTAGGAGAACGCGATCGCGTCCTTGTTGTTCACGTCAATAGACAGCGTGGACGGAGAAACCGAAACGCTGGTGGACGCCGCAACGTCCTTGCCGGCAATCTTCGCGGTAACGCCGCTCGCCAGCTCAACGCTGGTCGGCTGCATGGTCAGCTCACAGCCGTTGGCGTTGAGCACCGCCTTCTGGACCGAGCCGCCGCCGGTGACGGTGGTTCTGCCGTTTGCGGTAAGCGTGCTGATGGAGGTGCTGCCGGTCGTCAGGATGGTGCCTGTCTGCTCATTGGCAACGTCCCAGACAGCTGCATCCAGCGTCAGGCTGACGCTGCTGCCGTTCATTTTAAGATCGGAGAAGCCGCCTGCAGTCGCTGCCAGATTGCTCTCGGTCAGCGTTGCAGAGGTTTTTACCTCGGTGGTGCCGATGTTGGTATTGCCGGTCGCAATGACCTGCGGGGTCAGTCCGGTCGGATTGGAGACGACCATCTCAAGTGCGGAAACACCGTCCAGCGTTACATTGCCGCCACTGACGATGATATCGCCCGCAACGGTGACATCCTCAAGCGTTACATTGCCCGCCAGAACGCCCTCGGTGATGTACAGATTGCCCTTGATATCCGCATCGGCCAGCGTGCACGGCACGGAAATCGTAACGTTTTTGGTATCGCTCTTGAGCGTAGCCTGCGAGTACACGTTGCCGTTCTTATTCAGCGGGGTGCCCATATAGCCGTACAGCATTTTGGCGATTTCGCCTCGGCTGAGCGTGCCCTGCGGCTTAAAGGTACCGTTCGTGTAGCCGTTGATATAACCCTGCTTGACCGCTTCCGCAACGTAGGATTTGCTGTAATCGCTCAGCTTGGCCCGATCAGAGAACATATCCAGCGCAGACAGGTTAGCCGTCGGCGTGTACTTGTGCAGTCGGCCGAGGATGGTTGCCGCCTGCTCACGGGTCAGCGTGCCCTCCGGCGCCATACGGTTGTTGCCGACACCGTTGATATAGCCCTGCTTGACCGCAATCTGCACGGTTTCGTAGAAAATATCGCTCGAATTGACATCCGAGAAGCTGATATCCGCCTTTTCGGTAAAACCGAACGCGCGGTTGATGTATCGCATGAACTCCCAGCGCGTTACCTTGTCATCCGGGCCGTAGTTGCCCGTGCTGGCAGACGGATTGATAATGCCGTTTTCATGCAGCTCGGTAATGTAGGACTTTGCCCAGTGGCCATCAATATCCGAAGCCGCAAAGGCAGCCGGCACGGTACTGACCAGCAGCGCCGCTGTCAGTACGGCGGAAAGGACTTTTTTCAAAGCTATCACCTCTTATTATAATTTACCTTTATTCTACCATTCTTTTGTTTATTTGTGTACTGTTATTTTTATCTCGAGACAGGGCTTTTGACTAAATAGACGGCCTGCTGCCGGTTTTGGTCCCGCATTTTCGCAGAATTTTCCGGTATCCTCACAGAACATACAATTTCTGCTCTGTCATTTTGTATATCATCACTCTGCTTCATGGAATCTTTTCACAAATTCGCGCAAAACCCCTTGCATTGACAGCCGGATATTGTATAATTTAGATAGTGGCAATCCGTCGGCTGAAAGCGGCGATGCGCCAACTAACACGATGAGGTGATACCAATGGATTATATGTCGGAATACAAGCGTTGGCTGGACTGCTCTGCCCTCTCTGCGGACGAGCATGCCGAGCTGGCTGCTGTTGCAGATAATCAGGAAGAGATCGAAAGCCGTTTCTTTGCGCCGCTGTCGTTCGGCACGGCCGGTCTGCGCGGTGTACTGGGCGTCGGCCTCAACCGCATGAACCGCTTTACCGTCGGTCAGGCTGCACAGGGTCTGGCAAACCTGATCGTATCGAATGGTCAGGCCGCAATGGACCGCGGTGTTGCCATTGCATACGACTCCCGCCATTTCTCGGCCGAGTTCGCTAAGCAGTCTGCGTGCATCATGGCCGCAAACGGCATCCAGTCACTGCTGTTCGATGAGCTGCGTCCGACCCCGGAGTTGTCCTTCGCTGTCCGTCACTACGGCTGCATCGCAGGCATCAACATCACGGCTTCCCACAACCCGAAGGAGTACAACGGCTACAAGGTTTACTGGGAGGACGGCGCACAGCTTCCTCCGGCCGAGGCAGATGTGGTTGCCAACGAAATGGCAAAGACCGATATCTTCACCGGTGTAAAAACTGCAGACTACGATGAGTCTGTCAAAAACGGTCTGATCCGTATTCTGTCTAAGGAGACCGACGAGGCTTATCTCGGCGAGGTTATTAAGGTTGCGGTAAATCCGGACTGCGTAAAGCAGGTTGCCGATGAGTTCAAGCTGGTGTACACGCCGTTCCACGGTGCCGGCTACCGTCTGGTTCCCGAGATCCTGCGCCGTCTGGGCTACAAGCACATTATCTGTGAGCCGGAGCAGATGAAGATCGACGGCGACTTCCCGACCGTTAAGAACCCGAATCCGGAGTACAAGGAAGGCTTTACGCTCGCCATCGAGCTGGCAAAGCAGAACGATGTTGATCTGATCATCGGCACCGACCCGGACTCCGACCGCACCGGCATCGTCCTCAAGGACAAGTCCGGCGAGTATGTCACCCTGTCCGGCAATCAGGTCGGTGTGCTGCTCACCGATTACATCATCACCGCAAAGAAGCTGACGAACACCATGCCTGCCCATCCGGCGGTGCTCAAATCCATTGTTACCACCGAGATGGCACGCGCGGCGGCTGAAAAGAACGGCGTTGCGTGCTTTGACACCTTCACCGGCTTCAAGTTCCTTGCCGAGAAGATCAAGCAGTTCGAGCAGGACGGCTCGCACGAGTACATTTTCGCGTTTGAGGAATCCTACGGCTACCTGTGCGGCGATTATGCCCGCGACAAGGATGCCGTTACCGCTTCCATGCTGATCGCTGAGATGGCGGCTTACTACCGTACCCAGGGCAAGACCCTGTACGACGCAATGGAAGAGATGTACGAAAAGTACGGCTACTACTGCGAACAGACCGTTTCGATCGTTATGCCGGGTGTTTCCGGCCTGCAGCGCATGAAGGAACTCATGCAGGAGCTGCGCGACAAGCCGCTGACCCAGATCGGCACCCACAAGGTCGATTACACCCGCGATTACATGCCGGGCACCCGCACCTGCATGGCAGACGGCAAGTCCGAGCCGATGGAGCTTAAGGGTCAGAACGTGATGTACTACGAGCTCGAGGGCGGCACGACCTTTATCATCCGTCCGTCCGGCACCGAGCCGAAGGTCAAGGTTTACATCATGGCCAAGGGCGAGAACAAGGCCGAGGCCGCAGAAAAGGTCGAGGCTCTGACCGCTGCAGCGAAGGAAATCGTAAAGTAAGCCATCTGCAGTAAAAATCCAGCAACGCTGAATGCAGCCGAATTCCGGTTCGGCTGCATTTTTCCGGAATCACCTTGATTGCCAAAATTATTATACCTTAATTATTTTAGGGGAACAAAAATATGATCAAACGCATTATTTCCTGTATTGTAAGCACGGTCATCGTGCTTGGTGCCACCATCGCGTATGACCGCACGCCTGCATGCCGTATTGCCGTGATGGAGCAGGTACCGACACAGCTGGCTTCCGTTCTGCCGCGTGCTGCCTCCTATGAACTGGAGCTGCGCACGGAGGAAGGCAACCGCAGCTACACGGTCAACTGCCATGACAAGGACGGCAGCACCTTCCGCTCCTACACCATGCAGACCGTGGAAGGCGAGGAAGAACCGCTTAATTTCACCTACACGGACTACACCTACGACGAAAACGGCAACTGCACGGATGCCATCACCACCGACAAGACCAACAACTCCACCTCGGAGTATCGCCGCAGCTATGACGACAAAAACCGCGTTCTGCGCACGGAAAACTACGAGGACGGCGAACTTTCGGTCTCCTCCGAGACGGTTTACACCGAGGTTGACAACGGTCAGTCCTCTGCAGTCAACACGGTTTACGACGCAGACGGCAACGAGCTGATGGTCGTCCGCATGGGCATGAACACCAACGGCGACGTGCTGTCCTCCCGCACCTACGAGGGCGAGGACAATATCACCTCCTCCACCGACAACCGCTACGACAGTCAGGGGCGGCTCATCCAGTCGGTCACCGTAGACGAGAGCGGCATCGTGTTCGAGGTGCTCACCGTGTACTCGGTGGACGGCAAAACGCAGACCACCCGCTCGACCATCGAAGGCGGCACCCTCTCAACCGATACCCGTACCTTTGATGATAACGGCAATCTGGTCTCCATGCACCAGACCGACAGCGACGGCTACGCAAGCGATACCACTTATACACAGTTTAAGTAACCTGTCGCAGAACTTTAATCCGCAGTGAAAACCACCCGTTCGGGTGGTTTTTCCTTTTTTCGGACATACATTATCAGCTATACACCGACCATTTCTCCCTATTTGTCGGTTTTCCGCTAAACTCCTGCAAAATTCCTGTCTGGATATTGCTTTTTCCCGGTCAAACGGCTATAATCGCTATATGTGTATCAAGACTGTGTCAACAGGGCACAGCTATAGAGAAATAGATCGGAGGTGCGCTATGCGCATCATTATTGTAGGCTGCGGCAAAGTCGGCTCGGAGCTGGCGGGACAGCTCAGCGCGGCCGGACACGACCTGACACTGGTTGACCTGTCCGAACGCCGTCTGGAGGAACTGTCCAACACACACGACCTTGCTACAGTAAAGGGCAGCGGCACCAGCTATCACGTTCTGCGTGAAGCCGGCGTGCAGGATACCGACCTGCTAATCGCCGTTACCACCCATGACGAAATCAATCTGCTTTCCTGCCTGATCGCTCGTAAAGCATCCGGCTGCCACGCCATTGCGCGTGTGCGCGATCCGGAATATGTATCCGACCTCGGCTTTATCCGCGATGAGCTGGGTATTTCGATGGTCATCAACCCCGAGCTGTCCACCGCGCGTGTTGTTTCGCGTCTGATCCGCTTCCCGTCGGCCATCCGCGTCAGCACGTTTGCCCGCGGACGCATCGAGCTGCTCGACCTCAAAATCCCGCACGAGTCCCGCCTGGACGGTATGGCGGTCTGCGAGGTCAATCCGCTGCTCCGCACGGACGTGCTGCTGTGCATGGTCCGCCGCGACGGTCAGACCTATATCCCGAAGGGCGACTTCATCCTGCACGAGAACGATAACATCACCGTCATCATTCCGCCGCACGAGCAGAACGAATTTTTCGAGAAGGTCGGTCTGCCGGTCAAGCGCATTTCCTCTGCGATGCTGGTCGGCGGCGGCAAAATCTCGTACTTTCTTGCGAAAATCCTGCTGGATTCCGGCATTGCAGTCAAGATCATCGAAAACAAACTGGAACGCTGCGAAGCACTGTCCGAAATGCTCCCGCACGCGACCATCATCTACGGCGACGGCACCGACCGCGACCTGCTCGACGAGGAGGGTCTGGCAACCTGCGAGGCGTTTGCGGCGCTCACCGGCATGGACGAGGAGAACATTCTGCTCGCGCTGCACGCCGGCCGTCATTCCCGTGCCAAGCTGTTCACCAAGGTCAACCGTGTGAACTTTGAGGAAGTCATCGCCAGCATGCCGATTGGCAAGGTGATTCGCCCCAAGCAGACCACCGCCGAGCTGATCAGCCAGTACACCCGCGCCATGCAGAACTCGATGGGCTCCAACGTGGAGACCCTGCATCAGCTGGACGGCGCAGAAGCGCTTGAATTTCGTGTTGCGGCGCACCACCTCACCGGCGTTCCCCTGCAGGATATGCCGATTCGTCCGGATGTTCTGCTGTGCTGCATCAACCGCAAGGGCAAGCGTATCATTCCGCGCGGCCACGATGTGCTGCATGAAGGCGATACGGTTATCGTCGTTTCCACCTTCGAGGGCATGAACGACCTTCAGGATATCTTCCTGCCGACAACCAGAGGGCGCGAAAGATGAATTTCGCAATCGTCCGCTATCTGATCGGCTGGCTGATGGGCATTGAGTCCCTGTTCCTGCTGCTGCCCGCGTTTACCGCGGTCATTTACCGTGAACCCGAGCTGCCCGCCTATATCGCCACTGCACTGATTTGTATGGTCGGTGCAGGCATTCTGTGTGAATATAAGCCGAAAAACACCAAGTTCTACGCACGCGAAGGCTTTGTGGCCGTCGCGCTGTGCTGGCTGGTGCTGGCCGTGACCGGCGCCCTGCCGTTCGTGCTCAGCCGCGAGATTCCGTTCGCAGTAGATGCGATTTTCGAGGCCGCATCCGGCTTCACCACCACCGGCGCTACCATTCTCGGCGATGTGGAGGCGCTTTCGCATGCCTCTATGCTATGGCGCTGCCTGATGCACTGGGTCGGCGGCATGGGCATTCTGGTGTTCATGCTGATCGTCCTGCCGCTGGCAGGCGGTCAGACCATTTATCTGATGCGTGCGGAAAGCCCGGGACCCTCGGTCTCCAAAATATCGCCGCACATGCGCGATACCGCGCTTATCCTGTACGCGATTTACTTTGGACTGACCGTTCTGCAGATCATTCTGCTGCTGCTCGGCGGCATGCCGATGTTCGATGCCATCTGCGTTTCACTCGGCACGGCAGGCACCGGCGGCTTCGGCAACTGGAATGATTCCATCGCGCACTACGACAGCGCCTACCTGCAGAATGTCATCTCGGTCTTTATGATCCTTTTCGGCATCAACTTCAACGCGTATTTTCTGCTTTTGACCCGTAAATTCAAGCAGTTGTTCAAAATCGAGGAGATTCGCGTGTATCTCGGCGTGATTGCCGTATTTACCACACTGATTGCCTTCAATGTGCGCGGCTGCTTCAGTTCGCTGCGCGAGAGCTTCCACCATTCCCTGTTTCAGGTTGCGTCTATCATCACGACCACCGGTTTTTCAACCGTGGACTTTAACCAGTGGCCCGCATTCAGCAAGCTGCTGATCGTGCTGCTGATGTTCATCGGCGCGTGTGCCGGTTCTACCGGCGGCGGCATGAAATGCTCGCGCATCCTGCTGCTGTTCAAGGGCGTAAAGAAGGAAATGATGTCGCTGATTCATCCGCGTCTGGTGCGCGTGCATAAAATGGACGGACAGCGCGTCCAGCATGAGGTCATGCGCTCGGTCAACGCCTTTCTTGTGGCATATCTGATCGTTATTGTCACTTCCATCCTCATTGTCAGCCTGCACTGTGAGGATATGGTAACCAGCTTTACCTCGGTTGTTACCTGCATCAATAACGTCGGTCCGGGACTCAATCAGGTCGGTCCGGCAGCCAACTTCAGTGCGCTGCACCCGCTGAGTAAAATCGTGCTGACTTTCGATATGCTCGCCGGTCGTCTGGAGCTGTTCCCCATGCTTCTGCTGTTTGCACCCGAAACGTGGAGAAGAAACCGATAAAAAAGCTGCCGCTGAACGTATACCGTTTAGCGGCTTTTGCGTGCATATCGACCGACCGCAAATCGTTCCGGTGCTCCACCGACACACCTGAATCATCGCGGCAGAATATGTCGAGATGGGGTTTTCCGGTTGCTCAGGGGTATCTATCTCTTTGGGTAACATAATGGTGCTTTTTCTGTCTGACAACAGCCTGCCACGGAATTTATCTCTTGAAAAATACGTCTTATTCGCAACCCTTCACAGCTTCAATCTATAGACAGTTGCTTTTTCAGTGCCTTCACATAGGAGGTCGCATAGCGGCTAAATACCACGTTTTTCTTGCGGATGAGACCGATGCGCATGCTGCCTTCCATCTTGAGCGGCCGCGCGATAATGCTCGGACTGTTCAGCTTGCGGTCGATAATGCCCGAGCTGACCGTAAAGCCGTTCAGTCCGATCACCAGACTGAACAGTGTTGCGCGGTCGCGGACCTGAATGGTTTTCGGCATATCGAGCATGCTGAGCAGTTCCTCGGAAAAATAAAAGGAATTGCGGTCTCCCTGCTCAAAAATCAGATACGGATAAGGTTTCAGTTCATCGAGCGTGATACACTTCCGGTCTGTGTTTCCCGCAGGATAAAACCGTACCGGTCCGCGTCGCACTCCTTGACAACCTCGACGAATGCGTTTACCGCGAACGAATAGTACTGACATGACACGCAGAACTTTGGCACGCGCTTATTGCCCACGCCGAAGTGCTTCTGCATGATGTCTGCCTGCTCGAGCAGCATACGCGCAAACGAAAGCAGTGCCGCACTCATCCGTGCTCTGCCCGCACGGTTCCGCGCACTGACGGAAAAGTACGGCTGCGCCTTCTTGGACAGCTCGGCTGTCACGGCGGCAAAGTGCTCGGACCAGATTCATCTGACCGCAGAGGAGCACGCCGTGCTCGGCAGGCTCATTGCGGACAGGCTGCGCGAGCTGCTTTAACCCCCCTGTCCAAAATCATTCGTCATCTTTTCCCCTTCCTTGATACTGCAAACGCGGTAAAATACAGGCGCAACCCGTTTCAGCGGAATGCAAGGGTGCCAGGCTATGGCAGCCGCCGCAGCGCACAAGCGGAAAAGCAGCGCAGGCGCCTTTCACCCCGGTTTTGTCACCTGACAAAACCGGGGTGTTTTTTTACCGCATTTTATCCACAGCCTGTTGATAACTTCTGTGGATTGTGTGTCATTTTTTGCAGAATTTACGCGTAGTTCACTCTATTTTTCCTATCGGTGTATTTCGTGTCGAAAATCGGACATTTCGTGTGCCCGACCGCACAGCAGGCTGCAAAGCTGCTATGATAAACGCAGGCAATTTTCAGTCTCTTTTCTGCAGGCGCGGCTCGTTCCACCGCACCGCAGAATTGGAAAAGGAGGAATATACCATGAAATTCAAACGCGGCATAAGCCTTGCTCTGGCACTGGCTCTTATCGCCGGCATAGGCGGCCCGCTTGATATCCGCGCAGCGGCGGCGGATACCGGCAGCTCGGACGCGCTTGCGGCGCTCGGTATTGATTCGAGCAAAGCGCCCGACGGCTTTAATGCCAACGACCCCAGCAACCCATACGGGCGCAATACCATCAAGGTTACGCCGGTGTACGAGCTGTATACCGTTGGTCTGACAAGTGATGTTCTGCCGTCGGATACCATCAGTATGGGAACCAAGGCCGACGCAGAAAGCTGTGCAAAGAGCACTTCCGCATCCAACGATAAGGATAACAAGCTGCAGAGCACGCTGTACGGCAATGATGATAACACATCTACCAAGGCTCAGCAGTTTTTGACGGCTAAAACCAATTCCAAGGAAATCTCCAAGGGTAAAACCACCTCTACCGGCACATACGCACAGTTCCCGGTGGGCAGCAAGGACAATGGCGGCTATGCCACCAAGGGCTATCTGACCGGCATGACCAATGCTACTACCGATTTGCAGGATGGTACCGATTACGCCATGGCAGACGTGGCCGCAGGCCATTTCACCTCGAGCAGTGACGCCAAGTCCTCGCAGACGGTCATGGTTTACGCCGGTGACCTGAGCGCAAAAGGCGGTCTGTACCTGCGATTCGGCGATGCTGAATCCGGCAAGTACGGCAAGCCGATCACGCTGCTGGACACCAGCAAGGAAATCGGCAACCCGAATCTGACCGACACCAGCGATGAAGGCAGCACGACCGCCAAAAAGGTCGAAAACTTCGCAGAAAACCCGTATCAGCTGAAAAACTACCTGCAGGTAGCTACCGGCGACTGGGACAACGACGGTAAGGACGAGGTTGCGGTCTATGTGCCGGAGGTCGGCAATTCCCGCATTGAGATTTACGACCTGCAGACTGAAGATTACTCCCATCCCTCTAACTGGAGACAGGCGTGGACGTACTTCTTCCGTGAGGGCAGTGTCGTTTCCAACATGATCTCTCTCGTCAGCGGTGACGTCAACCAGGACGGCGTAGACGATCTCGCCTGCACCTGGGGTTACTACTACGGTCCGCAGCAGAACGCAGGCTCGCGTGCCGTTGTAATGTTCGGCTCCACGAGCGCGCACATGCTGCAGAGCTCGCAGGAATTCCCGCTGACCTACGAGGGCAGCAATCTGGTCCGCGCATCCTTCGCCTTCGGCGATATGACCGGCGGCGGCAAAACGCTGATTCTGGCGGCTCAGTCGGATGCTGACCTCAAGGCAAATAAGCAGAACACGCGCTATGTAGGTTTGTACGCATGGAACGGCGTCACCTTCAAGCCGTCTGTTTCGCAGAATTTCGATCTGTTCTCTAAGAACGATAAAGGCGAGTACATCTACGGTGCAATGGCAAAGCACAACGATACCTTCCGTTCTCTGCCGCTGTGTCCGGCCAATACGGCGATTATCTCCCGTCCGACCGCAGGTGAAAAAGCCGATGACGGCAAAACCAGTGATCTGCTGTACTTTGATAGCCTTGTTGTCTCCTGCGATGAGAACGGTCTGAATATCAAGCAGGCACTCGACAACACGCCTGCTATGCCGGATGAGGACTACGTTGAGTACGATGCATCCGCAGGCTCTGTGACCACCGCGGTGGATAAAGACAACAACACCGCAGGTTCGGGTACGCTGTTCACCCTGACGCAGACCATGTCCAAGGATGAGAACAAGCAGTCTGAATCCTACACCGTCAAGGGTCAGGTCCCGAAGTACGAGCGCCGTGCCTACTACAAGAGCTGGTGGCACAAGCTGTTCCGCAGAAAGTCCTACTACCAGGCTTTTGTCGGCTACGAAACCGTAGATCAGGCGGTTCAGACACCGTACACCACCCGCACGCCGGGTACAACCAGACTTTCGACCGTCAACCTGTTTGACGGCTCTCAGCCGGTAAAAACCGATGTCAACAGCTCGTACACGCTCTGTCTCGCCAACACGGACGACGATACCAGCTACATGACCTACACCGGCAAGCACTATTACACCTACTCCGATCCGCAGGTTCTGGCGGTACTGGCTTCGCCTCCGTACTTCTCCGATCTGCTCGACCGCGATGACCTGTCCGGCAACTATGCCGAGTCCTCCACCACCTACTCGAGCATGAAAGGCACCGAGAACGGCACCAGCTCCTCCTCTACCATCTCGGTCGGCGCATATGTCTCCTTTGAGCAGGAATTCTCGGTATTCGGCGTTAAGATCGGCAGCGTTGAGGCAGAAGCCGCCTTTACCTCCGGTTTCACCTACGAGACCGAGCACACCTCCTCGCTCGAGCAGTCCATCACCTACGAGACAACCTCCGGCGAGGACAGAGTGGCGTTCTATTCCATCCCGATGGAGATTTACGAGTACACCTCCTACATCCCGGATGGAACAGGCAAATACACGAAAGTAACCTCCACCGTTTCCATCCCGCACGAAGCCTCGATCGGTCTGATCGACCTGTCCGACTACGAAAACATTGCCGAGGATTACAGCGTGCTGCCGTCCATTTCGGGCAGTGTGCTGACGCATACGATCGGTGATCCGTCCAGCTATCCGAGCACGCATAAGGCATACGCAAACGCTAAGGCTTATAACGGTGATCCGGCTAAGGTTGACTTCACCGCGGCAGGCGGCGGCTCCGGCATCACGCAGGAGATCAGCTTCTCCACCTCGGACAGCCCAAACTACACCAACACCACCTCGATCGAAACGAAAGCCGGTGCAGGCGCAGGCGGCGTAACCGCAGGCGTTGTGGCAGGTTCGGAACACTCTGCCGGCAAGGTATCGGTCAACACCGCAGGCGGCTCGTTCTCCGGTTCGCTGCAGAACATGCCGATCGAAGCAAAACCATACGGCTACGGCATGAACTGGAAAATTTTCTGCTACAACTACCGCAGCGGCAATCAGGCGTTCCCGGTTGTTACCTACGCGGTAACCGAGCCGCAGGCTCCGTCTCCGCTGCCGGAGGATTTTGAGCAGGATGTTGCGAAAACCACCGATGATTCCGTCACCCTGACGTGGACGTACGACAAGATCGTTTCCGGTTTCCAGCTGTACCGCTACTACAACTTCCCGGATGGCTCCGGCCGCAAGGAACTCGCATTTGTGCCGTTCACCGATGGTGAGCGTCACGATGACGGCACCTACACCTTCAGCTACACGGATAAGAACCTGTCTCCCTATACCGAGTATGAATATCAGATTCAGACCCGCAACAACAACAAGGCTGAGCAGCAGCGCAACAGCATTTACAGCGAACCGCTGACCTGCCGCACCAAGACCACAGCAGGCTATCCCGATATTTCGGTAACGATTGACGGCAAGGAGAATCAGACGGTTCTGCCGATCTATCCGGATTCTCTGGCAACCGCAACAGTTAAGTATAACGGAGACAATAAAAATCCGGACGGCGGCAAGTACAACAGCGTAAGCTATCAGTGGCAGAAGCTGAACAATGGTTCCTGGACCGAGATTGCCGGCAGCGTTTCCGATACGCTGAGCATCAGCAACGCCGGTTCTGCCGACAAGGGCACTTACCGCTGCCGATTGAATGTGCTCTACTACGATAACACCTCCAAGACCGAGTACAGCATTTCCGCTTACTCGCCTGAGATTACCACACAGTACAGCAAGCGCACACCCAAGTGTGAGCTGAATGTTACGGCAGAGAATGTACAAAAAGACAACACTGCTCAGTTTGACCGCACGCTGCACATCAATGCTAAAATGAGTTCCGCGTCTGCTACCTCCACCATCCCGACCGGCACGCTCAGCTTCCTGATTCGCGGCACGGACTTCTCTACCACGGTTGCCGCAGAGATTGGCGCCAATGGCGTGGCCACCAAGGACGTTGTCGTGCCCGCAGACGGTGCTTACACGGTTACCCCGTATTATCCGGGCAGCTATGTATTCAAGGATATGAGCAGTGCGGAAGGCCAGATGGTTCTCGTTGGCGAGAACGCGACCGGCTATCAGCTGACGCTCACCAACGGCAAGGATAACAACAGCGTCACCCGCTTCACCTACGGCGATACGGTAACGCCGTCGCTCTCCCGCATGAGTAAGGATACGCATGGTCTGCAGAAGGTCACTAACGCAACCTTCAAGTATGCGGTTTCCGGTTCCAAGGATTCGCAGCCGCTGACAGAGAACAATAAGCTGAATGTCGGCACTTACACGCTGTATGCTTATATAAACGGCGAAACCAATCCGGTTGCGGAAACCGAGTTTACCGTTGTTCAGCGTGCCGTTACGCTGCGCGTTGTCACCCCGAAGGACGGCGTTGCACAGGATAAGGTCAACCCGAAAGACAAGAATCAGCTTTCTCTCACGGCAGACACGAAAAACATGACTGCTGATGAGATTGCTGCTCTGCACCTTGACTATGCCGCAGTCAACACCGCAGGCAACACGGTGACGCTCGCGCCGAACATTGCGCCCAGCAACTACACGGTTTCCCCGTGCAAGACTACCGCTACCAACGAAACGCTGTACAACAATTACGAATTTACCTTTATCCCCGGTGTTTACACGGTAAACGGCCTGACTTACATCCTTACCCTCAAGGCTGAGGACTTCGGCGAAGGCGCAAACAAGCACTCTGTCGGTTCTGCGTCGATCATTACCGCAGGTCTGAATGCCGGCAAGGCGGATGACGGCAGTGCAATCTCCAGCTTTACCGCAAACACCGATGTTACCTTGACGGCTGTGCCGGATGCAGGTTATGCAGTCGATTACTGGACCTATGACGGCAAGGAAATCGAGAACAGTAAGGAGAAGAGCTCGGTTACCATCAAGACCCTTCCAAAACCGGCATCTGTTTTGGTTTACTTCAAGACCACCAATACCAAACTGAATGCTTCCGTTCAGAATAAGCAGGGCGGTACACTCAAATGCACGGATGAAAATGGCTCCGAAAGCCTCAAGAACTTCCCGGCTTACATTGCCAGCGGTGCAAAGTTCAACTTCACCGCAACGCCGAACACCGGCTGGCACTTCAAGCAGTGGATTCTCTCGAAACGCGGTGCAAACAGCTATCCGTCCGGCGAATCGGACCCGACGAACGGCTCCAACACGCTCTCTGTTGAGGTTGGCGTGCAGGATATTGATCTGGCTGCCGTATTCGAGCGCGACAGCTACACGCTGACGCTGGAAGGCGAACTGACCGCAAGCTATCAGACGGTTGATCCGGACGATACCTCCAAGACGCTCACCAAGTCTCTCAAGAGCGGCGAAAGCGTCACCGGCGATACGGAGATTACGGTAGCGCCCAAGGCAGGCTATGCTGCCGCCACGGGCGAGACCTATCAGGTGAACGGCAAGGCTGTTGAAGCAGGAAAGCTCAACGCTGACGGCAGCTATACCTTCCCCATCACCGAGAACACCAAGGTTTCGCTTAAGACCGACCGTGCCGCATTTGAGATTACCACACCGAAAATGGAGCATGGCACGATCATTGCAACCGTAGACGGCGAAGCTGTGGACGATCTGTCCAAGATTCCCGGCGGCAGCAAGGTTGAGCTGCAGGCACGCGCAGACCGCGGCTGGCATTTCAAGAATTGGGTTGTAAACGGTACTGCTCAGGATGAAGCTACGGCAAAGACCAACGGCACTTATACCATCAGCGAACTGGCTGGCGATCTGTCCATCAGCGCTGAATTTGCCCAGAGCGATTCCTACACCGCCAAGGCTACCGCTGCAGCCGGCAACGGCACCGTAAAATACATGCTGTATGATATCTACGGTGAGGAAGTTGAGACCAAGGCTATGCCTGCAGGAGGCGTAACCATCTATAAGGATGAGGAAATCACCTTCCATGCAGCGCCGAAGACTGGCTATCAGGTTGAACAGTGGGAAGTAAACGGCAAAAAGACTGCCGGAAACTCCAAAACCAATCCGGAAGGCAAAATCCGTGCGGACAAGAATATTACTGCAACCGTATACTTTAAGGTTACGGCAAGCTATCAGCTTACTTTCGGCACCGCTGATGCGAACGGCCATCTGACCGCCAAGATTGACGACACCGCGATCAACTCTCAGACCAAGCAGCCGAACGGCAGCGTAATCACCTTCACTGCAGCACCAAACACCCAAAAGATGGTCGAAAAGTGGACGGTTACCCAGGGTGACATTACCGCAGAAGAAAACGCTGCTGCGGTACAGGTTGATGGTGTAAATCTTGTCGATCCAATTTATATTCACACACTCGATGCCAACCAGACCATCCGCGTTCACTTCACCGACCTTGTACAGTACAATGCCAAGATTTCCGGCACGAACGGCACCGGCAAATTCACCTACACCACGCCGATTCAGTCGAACGACACCGGTGCAGTCAACAGCACATCCGCTCAGGTTCGCAAGAACGGCACGGTCAAGCTGACGCTCACACCGAGTGCAAACTGTGTCGGCACCGCCGAGGAAATCAAGTCCGAACTCCAGAAGGCGGCTCCGAATGCCGTTGTTTCCGTAACCGAAAAGGACGGCAGCTTCGAAGCCGTTATCCGCAACGTAACAGACGCTCTGGCGGTCAACACCGACACTCTGTTCCACAAAACTTACGCAATTACGGCCGGCAAGGCCGAAAACGGCAGCGTTTCCGCTTCTGCGGCACGCGCCAAGGCTGGCGACAAGGTAACGCTCACCGCTGCACCCGCAAGCGGCTATCAGCTGAAAACCCTGACGCTGACACCGGAGACCGCGCTCGACAAGACGGTTTCCGCGTCCACCCTGACCTACACCTTCACCATGCCGGCGAATGACGTTGCAGTTACCGCAGCCTTTGCCGTCAAGCCGAGCAGCGGCGGCAGCGCAGGCGGCGGTGGAGCAGGCGGCGGCGCTGTTGCACCGGCTCCGACCGACAGCGGCTCGTCCTCCATTACCGCGCCGGACGGCACCAAGATTCCCGCAACGGTTGTGGTAAAGAACGGCACCGCAGCGGTTTCTGCCGACAGCTCCAAGCTGACTGCGGTTTCCGGCAAGGATTCGCTGACGCTTGATCTGTCCGCAGACTCCACCGTACGCGCGGTATCGCTCACCGGCGATGTGGTAGCTGCTCTCGCCGGTGCAAAGAACGGCGCAGCGCTTACCCTGCCGAACGGCACGGTTGCACTCGACCGTGAGACGCTGACCGCACTCGGCAGCGCCGCACAGGCCGACGGTATGGCAAGTATTTCGATCGCTTCCGCTGACAAGTTCTCCCTGACGGACGCACAGCGCAAATACCTGCCGAAGAACGGCACCATCCTGAACATTTCTGCGCAGGTGCATCCGAAAAACGGCACTGCAACCCGCATTCATGCGCTGAACGGCACGGCTTCGGTTTCTGTAGCATACAGCCTCAAGAGCGGCGAGAACGCCGCGCATCTGGTTGCATACTATCTTGCTGAGGACGGCTCGTTCGAGAAGCTGCCTGTCATTTATGATGCAGCGACCGGAAAGGCTACCTTTAAGACCACCCACTTCTCCACCTTCGTTATCACCCACGAGTACAGCAGCGACTTCTCCGATGTCAACCTGCGCAAGTGGTTCTACAACGAGGTCAACACCGCACTCGAGAACGGCTGGTTCAAGGGCCTGACCGCGACTAAGTTCGGTCCGGATGACGGCATGACCCGCGCAATGCTGGTTCAGGTGCTCTACCGCATGAGCGGCAGCAAGGCCGCTTCCACAGCACAGTTCACCGATGTGGCCGACGGCAAGTGGTACGCAGAAGCCATCGCATGGGCCTCCGAAAATGGCATTGTCAATGGCTTCACCGACGGCAGATTCCAGCCGGATACGCTGATCACCCGTCAGCAGCTGGCGGCCATCCTGTACCGCTACGATACCTATCGCGGTCATACGCCGCAGGGCAGCGCAGCACTCGATGGCTACGCAGATGCGGCTTCTGTCGAGTCGTGGGCTGCTGAAGCAATGAGCTGGGCGAACGGCAACGGTCTGGTAACCGGCGTTACCCCGACTACGCTCGTGCCGAACGGCACCGCAACCCGTGCTCAGGTAGCGGTTATCCTCAGCCGCTACACCGACCAGTAATCCCATCCGATCCATACCTCCCAACGGATATGGTATGAACAACCGCCCTGCAAGGGCAGACAATACCGACAGCGCCTGAAAACGCACACAAGCGACACCACTCGAAATATGGTGTCGCTTGTTTTTTTGCTTCTCACACGGAATACGCTCACGCGAGAACGAATCGAACAGCCGCGGCAGAAATTCCATGCTCATATGTCAGCTTCTCCGGCGTGATATACTCTGCCAACCGAATCGCAAGTATTTTCAGGCTCGCGGCTCATTATATCGTACATCATGTTCTATATTTGCATAATACTGTGCAAATTCGACTCATTTTGATTTACAACGTCGTTGCAGGGTGATATACTGAAATTACCATATAAGATGCGCTGGATTATGCTTTGAGGAGAATGCTATAATGACCATGAATGACCCGCTGCTCCGCACGGACAGCTATGCAAAAATCTTCCTGTATAACACCCATGAAACCGTCGCCTGTGTGCCGCGCCACACCATCCGCATGCGCGATAAAGTGCGCCCGGACAAGCTGCGCGAAGCCGTCGAGCAGGCACTGCTGCGCTTTCCGCACATGATGCTGACCGCCGAGCCGACCGAGACCGCGTTCCGCTACCGCCGAAACGTGCAGCCTGCCGTAGTGTTGCCGTTCGACGGTGTATCCACCCGCTACACCATCGGCTCCAAGGATACGAACGGATACTTATTTCTCGTCGGCTACCATGACAAGACCATCTATATGGAGTATCAGCACTCTATCTCGGATGGACGCGGATTCGAGGAGTTTATCCGCTGTGTACTGTTCCAGTACCTGAAAAACTGCGGTTTCCCGGTTGAGAATGACGGCTCTGTGCGCGGCATGGATACCCGCTGGTCTCCCGAGGAGAGCGCAAACGGCTACGAGCAGCTGGCAGACCGTGAATTTTCGCCGGATGGCATCTGGAAAAAGCCGGAGGCTGTTCATGCCCCCGAGGTACAGTGGGGCGCTGACGGCTCCGAGGTCGTCACCGAGGTGACGTTCCCGTTTTCGCAGCTGCACGATTACGCAAAGTCCATCGGCGTCAGTCCGCTGTCTGTACTGGCTCCGCTGATGATGAAAGCGTTTGATGATAAGTTCGGCGGAACGGACAAGCCGGTTATCGCGGAGATTCCGGTCGATCTGCGTCCGCTGCTGCCGACGCTTACCACGCGGTATTTTATTTGCTTTATCGATCTGCCGTATTTTCCGGAGTACCGCGATCTGCCGAATGACGAGGTGTTCCGGCGCACGAAGGCATTTTTGAAGGATCAGATGCAGCGCGAACAGCTGCTCTATCGCGCGAAAGCCGCCGCAGACCGCTGTGAATCGCTGCATGAGGCAGACATGCCGCTCGCGGAGAAAATGCAGGCGGCACAGAAGGTCACGACTGATTTTGTGCTCGAGGACAGCTTTCTCATTACCAATGTCGGCCGGTTCGCCCTGCCGGAAAGCTGCCGTCCGTATGTACTCGATTACGGCGCAATCCTGCCGTGCGCCGTGCAGCCGTTTGCGCTGCTGATCTCGTCGTATGGAGATAAAATGAAACTGTCCGTTGCGCAGCGCGACCACGATATGCAGGTTGTCGAGGATTTGTGCGCCGGTCTGCGGCAGCTTGGCATCCAGCCTGAAACACTCAGCTATCCGTTTGTGGTGACACGGTATAACGGACTTGAGTGCGGGATGTAAGTTCAAAACTGTAATTCCAAAAGCAAAACGCTCAGCTATCGTTTGATAGCTGAGCGTTTTGCTTTATCCAAGCCGCGCGACTGTATACCCGACATACAGACCGGCACCGGTCACAAGTGCATTCTCGTCCACATCGAAGCCGCCGTTATGGTTGGTGATCATCGTGTGCGGCAAATCCGGATTGCCGGTGCCGAGATACGCATACGCGCCCGGCTTATACAGCTCAAACTCGGCGAAATTGTCGCCGCTGAGCGACAGCTCGCGGTCGGTTACAACGTGTCCCGCGCCGAGCAGCTCGTCCACGACCTCCGCCGCTTCTCTGCAAACCTGCGGGTCGTTGATGAGCGCAGCGGCAAAGTCCGTCCACTCGATTTCCGCCGTGCCGCCGTACAGCGCCGCAATGCTCTGCGCGGTCTCACTGACCTGTGCACGGACGCGGTCGCGGCTCTCCTGCGAAATGGTGCGCGTTGTGCCCTCCATTTCAGCAAATGCTGCCACGGCGTTGTAGGTCGTGCCTGCGTTCAGCTTGCCGATACCGATGATGACCGGCTCGGTCGGTGAAGTGCGGCGCGTAACCAGTCCCTGCACTGCCACAACAATCTGGCTGGCGATATACAGCGCATCCACGCCCAGATGCGGCGTGGAAACATGCGTGGACTTACCGTGCACGCGAATGCGGAAATGATCGACTGCGGCGTTGTTGATGCCCGGTTTGAGTCCTACCGTGCCTGCCTCCAAATCGTATGCCGTGTGCAGACCGAACACGCGCTCGGCACCCTCCAGCACACCGGCTGCGACAAACGGCTTTGCACCTTTTCCGATTTCCTCTCCCGGCTGAAACACAAGACGGACCTTTCCGCTGAACGCATCTCTGTTCTCCGACAGGATTTTCGCGGCACCCAGAAGGCAGGCAGCGTGCGCATCATGGCCGCAGGCGTGCATGACGCCTGCATTCTCCGAACGATAGGCGCACTCGTGCGTCTCCTCAATGGGCAGCGCGTCGATATCCGCACGCAGAACCAGCACTTTTCCGTTGTCCTTTGCGCCCTTCAGCGTGCCGAGCACGCCGGTTTCGCCTACGCGCGTGTGCGGAATGCCGAACTTGTCCAGTTCCTCCTCAATGCGCTGCGCGGTGCGGAACTCCTGCAGGCTCAGTTCGGGGTGCCGGTGAAATTCCCGACGGATGGATACGATGTAGTCCTTCGTTTCCGCTGCGGCTTTCTTTACATCCATGACGGCTTTTCCTCCTGTTTATCGGTGTTTCGGTTTGATTTTATCACGCAGACCTTCCAGACGGTTGAGTGCATCGAGCAGCGTCTCGTCCTTCTTGGCAAAATGCAGGCGAATCAGGTTGTTGACCGGCTCACGGAAGAAGCTCGATCCGGGAACCGCGCCTACGCCGACATAATGCGCCAGATCCTCACAGAACGAAAGATCGCTCTCGTAGCCGAACTCGGAAATGTCGAGCAGAACATAGTACGCGCCCTGCGGGTCGGTATGGGCGATTTTGAGATCGTCCAGACCTTTCAGAAACAGATCCTTTTTGTGCGTGTACTTGGCCTGCAGATCGTCGTAGTAGTCCTGACCGAACTTCAGACCGGTAACAACAGCCTCCTGCAGCGGTGCTGCTGCGCCGACGGTCAGGAAATCATGCACCTTTTTCGCACGGTCGATGATCTCCGGCGGGGCAATGATATAACCCAGTCGCCAGCCGGTAACCGAGTACGTCTTGGAAAGCGACGAGCACGACAGCGTGCGCTCCCACATGCCCGGCAGCGTGGCAAAATAAGTGTGCTTGTTGGGTGCGAATACGATATGCTCATACACCTCGTCGGTGATAACGTAGGTATCGTACTTCTCTGCGAGAGACGCGATAATCTCCAGTTCTGCACGGGTGAACACCTTGCCGCACGGATTGGACGGGTTGCACAGGATGATGGCCTTCGGGTGCTGACGGAACGCGTCCTCAAGCACGTTCGCATCAAAATGGAAATCCGGCGGCACAAGCGGCACGTAGATAGGCTCTGCACCGGACAGAATGGTGTCCGCGCCGTAGTTCTCGTAAAACGGGGAGAAAATGATGACTTTATCGCCCGGATTGGTGACTGTCATCATCGCAGCCATCATCGCCTCGGTGCTGCCGCAGGTCGTGACGATTTCGGTGTTCGGGTCGATCCTGCGACCCATGAAATAGGTCTGCTTGGCGGCCAGCGCCTCGCGGAAGTTCTGCGAACCCCAGGTAATGGAATACTGGTGGTAATCCTCGTAGGCCACCTGCGCCAGACGGTCGAGCAGCTCCTTCGGCGGCTCAAAGTCCGGGAAGCCCTGCGACAGATTTACCGCATCATACTGCATGGAAACGCGCGTCATACGGCGGATGACCGAGTCGGTAAAGCCGGCGGTGCGTTCGGATAAGCTCTGCATGGTTATTTTCCTCCCATAATGTAAGATTTCTGATCGTTAAGCGTGTGCTTCGGGTCGAGAGCGGTCTTGATGGTGTTCATCACGGCAAGATTCTCCTCCGCAGTTTCCCGCAGGAAGTACGACCGCTTGGAAATGCCGATGCCGTGCTCACCCGAGGCTACGCCGCCGTAGGAATACGCCTTGGCGTAAGCCTGCTCCATGTTGTCGTGCAGCTCGCGCTCCCAGGTCTGCTGGTCGCGGCCGTCGCGCACCACGCAGAGATGTACGTTGCCGTCGCCCGCATGACCGAACGCAATCATACGCATCCCCGAGGATGCTTCCAGCTCGTTGATATAGCGAACGAAATCCGCCGTGTGGCTGATGGGCACCACGATGTCCACCGGCTCCTGCTCGGACACGGCCTCGACCGCCATGACGAGCGCACCGCGCACCTTCCAGATGTCCGCCGCCTGCTCAGCACTGCGGAGCACGATATAGTCGATGGCGCCGTTGGCGAGCGCAAGGCGGCGCACGCGCTCGATGTTCGCGTTTACCTCGCTCTCGTGACCGTCAAACGTCAGCAGGATGTATGAACCGGCATCCGGGCGCGGATATTGCACGCCGGAAAAGCTCTCACCGAGGGCTACGACCTTGCGCTCCATGAACTCGACTGCGGTCGGGTTGGCGTTCGCCTGCAGGATGGTCAGCACGCTGCGGATACCCGTGCCGAGGTCGGCAAACGGCACGAGCACGCTCACCGAGGTCTCCGGCTTGGGAAGAAGGCGCAGCAGGCACTTGGTGATGACCGCCAGCGTACCCTCCGAGCCGATGAGCAGATGCTTGAGCGACAGTCCGCTCGCGTCCTTCACCTGCTTGCCGCCGACATGCAGCACCGTGCCGTCCGCAAGGACGACCTCCAGCCCGCGCACATAATCGCGCGTTACGCCGTACTTGACTGCGCGCATACCGCCCGCATTGGTGCTGATGTTGCCGCCGATGCTCGACGCCTTTTCACCCGGGTCCGGCGGATAAAACAGGCCGCGTTCCTCGACGTAAGCCTGCAGATCCTTGAGCAGCATACCCGGCTCGACGGTGACCGTCATCGTGTCGCGGTCCAGCTCGAGCACGCGGTTCATACGGGATACATCCAGAATGATACCACCGAACAGCGGAATTGTCGAGCCTACCAGATTGGTGCCCGCGCCGCGCGGCGTGACCGGGATGCCGTTTTCGTTGGCGTACCGGAGCACGCCGCTGACCTCCTCGGTCGAGAGCGCGAACACGAGTGCATCCGCTGTGCCGGTGCGGCGGCCGAGCGCGTCGCTCAGGTACTCCGCCGGAATATTTTCCTCGAAAAGCAGGCGTTCGCTGTCCGGAATGATCTCCTGCAGCGCCTGTTTGTTGATCTGCATTACTGTTTCCTCCCTGCCGAAAATACCGCCGGTTGTTTCCGGCGGCATTAGGAATAATTATGAATTACTTGTCTGCCAGCAGATCCTGATCCCAGCCTGCCTTGATAAAGTAGCCGCCGAACTGGTCATTGAATACTGCCTCGGTCTCATCGGACTGGAACGCTGCAACGACCTTCTTGTAGGTCTCCAGCTTGTCCGCATCCTCAAGGTCAGCGGAACGTGCTGCGATCAGGTTCCAGTACTCCTCGATGTCCAGCTGATCATCCTTGTAGATGGCATCCTCGGTCTTAAGGCCGAAATCCAGTGCGTAGTTGCCGTTTACGACAGCTGCGGTAACGTCAGCCAGCGTGGACGGGATAACGTTTGCCTTCAGCTCCTCGATGGTGATCTTGGTGTTGTAGGTCTCGATGTCGTCGATGGTCGGGTTGAACTCTGCGCTGTCCTTCAGCTTGATCAGACCGGCAGCCTCCAGCACCTTGAGCGCGCGGCCGCCGTTGGTTACATCGTCCGGAATGGCTACGGTGTCGCCGTCCTTGAGCTCATCAACCGACTTAACCTTGTCGGAGTACAGATTCAGCGGAATGATAAAGGTGTTGCCGATGTTCTCGATCTCATAGCCGTAGTTGTCAATCTCGCTCTGCAGGTAAATGCGGTGCTGGAATGCGTTCAGGTCAATCTCGCCGTTCGCAAGTGCGTTGTTCGGGGTAACGTAGTCCGAGAACTGTACGAACTCAAGGTCGATACCCTCGTCAGCCAGCTTTTCCTTGGCCGGGGTCCACAGATCCTCGTAGATGCTGCCGACTACGCCGAGCTTTACGGTTACGGCATCGCCGGAATTGCTGTCGGATGCCTGTGCATTATCGGAAGCTGCGCTGCTCGAGCCGCCGCAGGCGGTCAGGGACAGGGCGAGGGTTGCTGCGGACAGGGACAGTGCGATGATTCTTTTGAGCTTCATTGGGATTACCTCCGTTTATGATGTGAATTTTTTAATTGACTGATGTTAGAGAGTGAGCGACAGCTGATAATTCTCGCTCATGGTCTTGCAGGATGCGTTGAACTTCTCCTGCTCCTCGGGAGTCAGGTGCAGCTCGATGATCTCTGCGATGCCGTCGCGGTTAACAATAGCGGGCACACTGGCATACACATCGTGCTGACCATACTTGCCGTTCAGCAGAACAGAAACCGAAAGAACGCGGTTCTCGTTGTAGAAAATGGCGCGAACCACTTCTGCGGCGGAAGCGCCAATGCCGAACTCGGTGCACTGCTTGCCGCGCAGGATGGTCCAGCCGCCCTCGCGGCCCGCATCGGCCAGTGCATCGAGGTCGAGCTTGCCGAAGGTGTCCGGATACTCCTCGCGCCACTGGGAAAGCGGCTTGCCCGCGATGGTGACCGCCGACCATGCGACCATCTGGCTTTCGCCGTGCTCGCCGAGCGCGTAAGCGGTGATGGATTTCTGGTCAATGCCGATCTCCTGCGCAATCGCGCGGCGCAGTCTTGCGGAGTCCAGCGTAGTGCTGGTGGAGAAGATGCGCTCCGGCGCCCAGTTCAGCGTGTGCTGAATATAATGCGCGATAACGTCTGCCGGGTTCGAGATACTGATGATAATGCCGTCAAATCCGGATTCCCTGATAGATTTTGTTACATCCTTCAAAATGGCGATGGTCTGTCCCAGGGTGTCCATGCGGGTCTGATTGCCGGTCGGCAGCGGGCCTGCCGCAATGATCATGATCTGCGCGTCCTTCGCGTCACTGTAGTCACCCGCAGTGACCTTGGTGCGAACCGGAAGGTAATTGGTCGCATCGGTCAGGTCGAACGCCTGTGCGACTGCCTTGGCGTGATCGGAGTCAATGTAGACGATCTCGTCTGCCAGACTCTGCGAAATCAGTGCGTAGCCGACATGGGAGCCGACATGTCCTGCACCGACGATAACAACTTTACGATTGGAAATACTCATGTCAGACACTCCTTAATGCGTGTTCTTCTTGACGACCTTGCCGCCAACGAACTCCATAATGCAAACAATGATGACGAGGACCAGAACAGTGACGTTGGTAACGTCCAGCATGTTGCGGTCGTGGCCGTAACGGATGGCGAAGTCGCCCAGACCGCCGGCACCGACGACACCGGCCATTGCGGTCAGGTTCAGCAGGCTGATCGCCGTGATGGTTGTGCCGCGCGCGATGGCGGCAACGCTTTCCTTCAGGTAAACGCGGAAAATAATCTCCAGCGGTGTGGAGCCCATCGAGAGCGCCGCTTCGATCAGACCCGGATCAAGCTCTGCGAGTGCGCTTTCCACCTGACGGGTGAAGAACGGCACCGCACCGAATACCAGCGGAACGATTGCACCCCGAACATAGATTGCCGTACCCATAATTGCACGGGAGACCGGCATTACCCACGTCAGCAGGATGATGAACGGGATGGAACGGAACAGGCTGACCAGCTTGTCCAGAATCTGATAGACGATTTTGTTTTCCAGAATGCCGCCCGGCTTGGTGACCGTGATCAGCACGCCCAGTGTCAGACCGAGCACGAACGAGATCGCACCCGACCAGACCACCATGAGCAGCGTGTCGCCGATGGCTGCATAGAAGTCCGGCAGCTTTGCCATCACGTTCGGAATGATGTTATTCAGAAACTCTTGCATCCTTGATGACCTCCACTCCTACGTTTTTCTCACTGAGATAAGCGATTGCCTGTGTGATTTGATCGCGGCTGCCGCTGATAATGGCTACCGTGCCGCCGATCGGTGCATTCTGCACGATGGCGATATCGGAAAAGATGATGTTGAGCACAATGTCGAATTTGCGCGATACCGTCGAGATGAGCGGCTCGGATACATTGCGCTGAATGTAGCTCAGGCGCACGATAAGCTCGCCCGGATTGAGCTTGACGACCGGCGAATCCTCCGCGATGAGGTCTTCGATCTTGCGGAGATTGGAGGTCGTGTGGATGAAGTTCTTGGTGATGTCCTCTCTCGGGTTGGCGAAAATGTTGAACACCTCGCCGGACTCGACCACCTTGCCGTGCTCCATAACGGCTACGCGGTGGCAGATCTCCTTGACGACCGCCATTTCGTGAGTGATGATAACGACTGTGATGCCGAGGGTTTCGTTCAGGTGCTTGAGCAGCTGCAGAATCGCCTTGGTGGTCTGCGGATCGAGTGCCGAGGTAGCCTCATCGCAGAGCAGCACATTCGGGTCGTTTGCCAGTGCGCGAGCGATTGCTACACGCTGTTTCTGACCGCCGGACAGCTGCTTGGGATACGCCTCCGCCTTATCACCGATGCCGACCAGATCAAGCAACCGCTGTACTTTTTCCTCGATCTGCTGTTTGGAAAGGCCGCTGCCGCGCAGCGGATACGCTACGTTGCCGGCTACGGTGCGCGAGGGCATCAGGTTGAAGTGCTGAAAGATCATGCCAATCTTCTTGCGGGCCTGCCGCAGCTCCTTTGCCGAGAGCGACAGCATATCCTGACCATCTACGATCACCTTGCCGGAGGTCGGCCGCTCGAGCAGATTGATGCAGCGCACCAACGTCGATTTACCCGCACCGGAAAAGCCGATCATACCGAAAATTTCGCCCTTGTCAATCGTCAGCGAAACATCCTGCACCGCATGAACGGTTCGCTTGCCGCTCACAAACTCCTTCGAGATATGTGACAATTTTATCAAGAAAATTCCTCCTTATTCCTCTTAAATGCGCAAAAAAAGCGGGAAGCTCGCAGCTCCCCGCTTCAGAAAATACAATGAATCCGCAAGAACGCGCAGCGTCAGGCAAGACGATCAAAGTAATTTCGTATTCTGTCGGTCAGGCAGCATCTGAGCATAATACAGCATGTTCATACACATTCGACCCGACATTCGTGCGTTTACGATGAACATTTTGCTCGCTCCTTTCCGATCCCCTACTGGATTTGTTGGTTATAGAATAGCACAGCCAATCCCCAGTGTCAACCTCGGAATTGCAGGAATTTCATTTTCTGGAGGTTTTGCCAGTTTTGCACAAATAAAGCCAACGAAATCTATAGGATTTGACTGATATTTTCAGCAGTTTGCTGTAATTCAAGGCGGTCTTCTTAGCAGGCATATTGGGTGTTGTACTTTTTATCGGACTTTAACTGTTATATACTGTATATAACAATTCAATAGAAGGTGATCGCTATGGATAAAAAATTCTATGCACATACCCGTCCGATCAATGAAAACGGCGTTGAACGTACAGAATATCAGCTTCTCTCCGATCACGAGCGCGGTGTCGGCACGCTCTGCGGGCAGTTTGCCGAAGCATTCGATGCACAAGCTGAAGGTCACGAGGCCGGTGTTCACCATGATGACGGCAAAGCAACTGCCGCATTTCAGCATCGTCTTCTGGATAATGGTCCAAAGGTCGATCATGCAACCGCCGGTGCACGAAACATCATGTTGTCAAACAATCTGCTCTTAGCCGCTTGTGTCATGGGGCATCACAGCGGTTTGCCGGATTTAGGCAGCACAAACGACCCAGAAGGCACGCCCACCTTCACCGGCAGAATAAAAAAGTGGGGCACTCCCGCTATTCCGCCGCTCGACCCGGGTTGCCCCATTCCGCCGGTACGCCTGCCGCAGCGTCCGGTCACCAAGCCGTCGCTTTCCGAGTCATTCCGCACGCGCATGCTGTACTCCTGTCTGGTGGACGCGGATTATCTGGATACCGAGCAATTCATGAAAGGCGATATGCCGCGCGGCATCGGAGACTCGCTCGAAACCCTGCTCACCCGCTTACAGGCCAAGCTAAACGAATGGGACAACCCGACTTCCGCGCTGAACAAGCTCCGTCAGCAGATCTTGCAGGCGTGCGTTTCCGCCGCAGCCAATCCCAAGGGCATTTACACGCTTACGGTTCCGACCGGCGGCGGTAAAACGACCAGTTCTCTCGCATTTGCGCTGCATCACGCCGTTGAACACGGTATGAAACGTGTGATTTATGTTGTACCGTACACCTCCATCATCGAGCAGAATGCCGATGTTTTCCGCGGTATTTTAGGCGATGAAAACGTACTCGAGCATCACTCCGGTGTACAGTTCGAGAACGATGAGGAAAACGGCAATCCCGATCCCAAGGCACTGACCGCCGAAAACTGGGACAGCCCGCTCGTTATCACAACCGCCGTTCAGTTTTTCGAGTCGATGTACGCTAACCGTTCCTCACAGTGCCGCAAGCTGCACAATCTGGCGAACAGCGTGATTATTTTCGATGAAGCGCAAATGCTTCCGCTGTGCCATCTGATGCCGTGCGTTGCAGCCATCAGCGCTCTGGTAGAGCAGTTCGGCGCAACTGCCGTGCTGTGTACGGCTACCCAGCCGGTACTCGGCGATTTGATTCAGCGATTCGCACCGTCGCATGCGGTTTCCGAGATTTGCCCGGAGATTCCGTTCTATTTTGACAAATTCCGCCGTGTAACGTTCCGGCAAGTCGGTGTCCTCGAGGATGACGCACTCGCCGAATTGCTGTGCGCACATGAGCAGGTCCTCTGCATCGTCAATTCCCGCAAAGCGGCGCAGTCCATTTTCTTGAAATTGCCGGAGGAAGGCAGTTTCCATCTGTCCACATTGATGGTTCCGGCACACCGCCGTACGGTGCTCGAGGAAATCCGACGCCGACTAAATGACGGTTTACCCTGCCGTGTCGTATCGACTTCTCTTGTTGAAGCCGGTGTTGACATAGATTTCCCCGCCGTTTACCGCGAACTGGCGGGTCTGGATTCCATTCTGCAGGCCGCCGGACGCTGCAACCGCGAGGGCAAGCGTGCCGCAGAGAACAGCATTGTTACTATTTTCCGCCGCACGGAGAAGGCTCCGCCGCTGTTTGGACAAGCCATCGGCGCGACAAATATTGCGCTGGATAACAATGCCGATCCCGCTTCTCCGCAGACAATGGAAAACTATTTCCGCGAACTGCGCAAGCTGAACGGTTCCGCGATTGATAAAATCGGCGTGATCGACGCGTTTGAGCATGGACGCGGCGGCTCTCTGTATCCGTTCCGCACGATTGCCGAGAATTTTCGCATGATCGACAACGACACACGCACAGTTTATATTCCGTGGAAGGACGGTTCTGAACTCATCGAGCGGCTTTGCGATGGTGCGTGCTCTAAAAAGCTGTATCGGCAGCTTGGGCAGTACGCCGTGCAGGTGTATAATGCGCATTTTCAGGCATTGTATGATGCCGGTGCGCTTCAAACCGCCGATGAAACCAATGCTCTGGACGACCGCAGTGCTATTCTGTGCGATCTGTCGCTGTATGATGAGAAAACCGGTCTGTCGCTCAAGGCAGACAGCGGTCAGGCGTTTTTCGGGTGAAAGAAAAACGAGAGAATGCAATTACATTCTCTCGTTCTTCTACTGAAAACATTTTTCATATTTCAATCCACGCTGTTCGCAGCGACAATAATATTATTATAACTTTTTCCATGAATAATAGAAATACATACAACCTCTATATGTATTAATTTATATACATGCATAAATCTTCCCTCTTAAATTTATGCATATTGCAGAATACATTTTTCATGAAATTAGTTGTTCTTGTTTTATTTTAGTGCTATGATATAAACATGGATAAGGAAGTTTGCTTCCCTGTCTATTCAATAAATTACACCGAAGCCCTGTCACATATCCCACTCTCTGTTGATGCCAAGGAATATCTGGCAAGGCTTCGTAAAGGAGGGAAATATACCAATGTCAATTCAAGTTGAAGTCAGCGGTCCATACGCTCTATTCAGCCGACCCGAAATGAAGACCGAACGAGTCAGTTATGACTGCATGACACCATCTGCGGCGCGCGGTTTGCTGGAAAGTATTTACTGGCACCCCGGGCTTCGCTGGATCATCGACCGCATTCATGTCTGTGCGCCGATTCACTTCACCAACATCCGTCGAAATGAGGTGAAGGACACCATCAACGCACGTTCGGTCAAGGCGTGGATTGCAAAACCCAAGGGTGAGCTGTACCTTGCTGCATCGGAAAGCATTCAGCAGCGTGCCGCAATGGTACTGCGTGATGTCCACTATGTCATTGAAGCGCACTTTGAAATGACCGACAAGGCTGCGCCGACTGACAATCCCGGTAAGTTTCAAGACATTATGAAACGCCGTCTGCGCCGCGGACAGTGCTACAGCATGCCCTACTTCGGCACACGGGAATTTCCGGTAAAGTTTGAGCTTTGTGAACAACTTCCGCCTTGTCCGGAGGAACTGCTCGGTGAACACGATCTCGGCTGGATGCTGCTCGACATGGATTACAGCGATCCCGCCAATATCACACCGATGTTCTTCCGCGCCAAGCTGGTAGACGGTGTCATGGAGGTTCCCACGATTCACAGTGCGGAGGTGGTCAAATGATTTTGCAGGCGCTGACGCAATATTATGATGCCCTCAATGCCCGCGGTGAAATCGATGCGCCCGGCTGGGGCAGACCGAAAATCAGTTATGCGCTCCAGCTGCGGGAAAACGGTGAACTCGCCCAGGTTATTCCGCTGCTGCATGAAGTGGATGCAGGCAAAAAGAAAGTGCTCCGTCCGCGCGAGGATATTCGTCTGCCGGCGGCAGTCAAGCGTTCTTCCGGTGTCACGTCCAACTTTATGTGGGATAATTCGGCATATCTGCTTGGCATAGACGCAAAAGGCAAACCGGAACGCAGTCTGCAATGCTTTCACGCCGCTGCCGAGCTGCACCACAAGCTGTTAGGCACTGTGGACTCTCCTTTCGCACACGCAATTCTCTCTTTCTTTGATACATGGCAGCCTGCCGAAGCTGCACAGCACCCTGCTCTTGTCGAT
This sequence comes from Butyricicoccus faecihominis, assembly GCF_014648015.1. Taxonomy (NCBI): domain Bacteria; kingdom Bacillati; phylum Bacillota; class Clostridia; order Eubacteriales; family Butyricicoccaceae; genus Butyricicoccus; species Butyricicoccus faecihominis. Next base: position 35,642 of record NZ_BMQH01000012.1, on the reverse strand, counting down.
GATTACGACAAAATCATTGCCGGTGCCAATCTGGTATTTTATGTGAATGGGCAGTATCCGGCAGATGATCCGGTCATCTGCGCTGCATGGCAGGCACATTACGACGGTGACTCCGATACGCCCAAACAGCAATGTCTTGTCACCGGCGAACTGGATGAGATTGCCGCCGTTCATCCTGCCATCAAGGGTGTACGTGATGCGCAGCCCAGCGGAGCCGCACTCGTGTCGTTCAACGCCCCCGCCTTCTGTTCCTACGGTCACGAGCAGAACTACAATGCACCTGTTGGTAAGCACGCTGCATTTGCTTATACGACGGCGCTCAATCACCTGCTGGCTGACCGCGAGCATACGCAGTACATCGGCGACACCACCGTCGTTTGCTGGGCGGAGACTGCAGAACCGCAGTATACTGATTTTTTCAGCTGCCTTATGGGCAATAACACGCAAAGCTGGTCGGATAATGACTTATCCGCTGCGCTCAAACACCTTGCAGACAGCGAACCGTGTCAGGAATTAAATCTTGATCCTGACCGTGCATTCTACATTCTCGGTCTGGCACCGAATGCTGCGCGTCTGAGTGTGCGATTCTTCTATAAAAACACGTTTGGTGAATTGATGAAGAACGTCAACGCGCACTATGAACGTCTGGAAATCAAGCGTCCGGCGAAGGCGCCTGCCGGCTTTTTGCCGCTGTGGCAGCTGCTTGCCGAAACCGTCAACCAGAGTGCCCGCGACAAAAAGCCGAGTCCGGTTATGGCCGGTGCGACTGCCCGCGCCGTCTGGAACAACGACCGCTATCCGGCGGCACTGCTGAATGGTGTTATGCTCCGTATCCGCGCAGATTCTGAGATAAACTGGCGGCGGGCCGCAATTTTGAAGGCGTATTTAAGGCGAAATTACAAAAATCATCCTACTTTACAAGAGGTGGCTTATATGCAATTAAACGAAGACTGCACCTACCAGCCCTACGTTCTGGGACAGTTATTTTATGTCCTTGAGCAGATTCAGCTTGCATCTGTAGATTATCAAATCAACCGCAGTATTAAGGACAGCTATTTTCGTGCGGCTGGCTCCACTCCTAAAACTGCATTTAATAAAATTATTCCGCTTAGTGAGTACCATATAAAAAAACTGATGCGCAATAAGCACAATTACGCCGTTAAATTGCAAAACGAAAAGGAACATCTGCTCTCTCTGCTGACCGAGACGCTTCCTTCTCGCTATAACCCCGAAGAAACCACCTGTTTTTATCTTGGATACTACCATCGCAAAGTAAAGGAGGACAAGTAAATGGAACCCATCAAAAACCGCTATGAATTTGTAATCTTTTTCGACGTGGAAAACGGCAATCCGAACGGCGATCCGGATGCGGGCAACATGCCGCGTATCGACCCGGAAACCGGCTACGGTCTGGTGACCGATGTATGCCTCAAGCGCAAAATCCGCAACTATGTAGAGATGGCCAAGGAAGGCGAATCCGGCTACCGCATTTACGTTAAGGACAGTGTGCCGCTCAACCGCAGCGATGCGGAAGCCTGCGCTTATGTCGGCGTAGCGCCGGACAAGCTCAAGGATGCAAAGAAGAAGGACGATCAGCTTGACAGCAAGCTGCGTGACTTTATGTGCCAGAATTTCTACGATATTCGCACATTCGGCGCGGTTATGACCACCTTTGTAAAGGGTGCGCTCAACTGCGGACAGGTGCGCGGTCCGGTACAGCTTGGCTTTGCCCGCAGTGTGGATCCCATTGTGCCGCAGGAAGTCACCATCACGCGTGTTGCCATCACCACCGAGGCTGACGCGGAGAAAAAGGGCACCGAAATGGGCCGCAAATACATCGTGCCTTACGGTCTGTACCGTGCGGAAGGCTATGTTTCTGCCAACCTCGCCCGCAAGACGACCGGATTCTCTGAGGATGACCTTGAACTGCTGTGGACAGCAATCATCAACATGTTCGAGAACGACCATTCGGCTGCTCGCGGCAAGATGGCTGTACGCCAGCTGATTGTGTTCAAGCATGATTCCGAGCTTGGCAACGCACCCTCGCACAAGCTGTTTGATCTGGTCCATGCCGAGCACAACGAAGACGTGATTGCGCCGCGTGCGTACACGGACTACACCATCACGGTTGACGAAGCCAACCTGCCGGACGGCGTGACCTGCAAGGTACTGGGGTAATCTACGCCGAGGAGGACTTCCTCCAGCTCTCCGGTTTGCAGCATTTCGCATTCTGCCGTCGGCAATGGGCGCTCATCCATGTGGAGCATCAGTGGGCGGAGAATTACCGCACGGTGGACGGCTCGATTCTGCACGAGAAAGCGCACGGCGGCGGCACAGAAAGCCGCGGCGACCTGCTGATTGTTCGTGCCATGCGCATCCATTCGACGGTGCTCGGCGTGTCCGGTGAATGCGATGTGGTGGAATTTCATCGCTCGGAAAACGGCGTTGCCCTGCAGGGACGAGACGGACTGTGGTCACCGTTTCCGGTCGAATACAAGCGCGGCAAGCCCAAGCCGCACGACGCGGACGAGCTGCAGCTGTGCGCTCAGGCGATGTGCCTTGAGGAAATGCTGTGCTGTCAGATTTCCGACGGTGCGCTGTTCTACGGTGAACCGCGCCGACGGACGCCTGTCGAATTTACAGACGAACTGCGGCAGCGTGTACGCGACAGCCTTGCCGAAATGCACGACTATCTGCGCCGCGGCTGCACGCCTAAGGTAAAACCGCAGAAAGGCTGCTCGGCCTGCTCGCTCAAGGAATTGTGTTTGCCCAAGCTGATGAAGGCAAAATCTGTCTCCGTCTACCTGAAAGGAGCGATGGAGGAATGAAAAAGCTGCTTAACACGCTGTTTGTCACCTCCGAGGACGCCTATCTGACACTCGATGGCGAAAATGTTGTCGTCAACCGCGAGAAGCAGGTAACGGCTCGTTTCCCGCTCCATGCCCTCGCCGGAATTATCAGCTTCAGCTATGCAGGCGCGTCCCCGGCGCTCATGGGCGCATGTGCAAAGCGAGCTGTAAGCTTGTCGTTCTGCACACCGCGCGGGCGGTTTCTGGCGCGAACCTGCGGCGTGAGCAACGGTAATGTATTGCTTCGACGCACACAATACCGTACGGCGGATGACCCACCACAAGCCTGCCGTATTGCCCGCATGATGGTGTTCGGCAAGATTTACAACGCGCGGTGGAGCATCGAGCGCACCTGCCGCGACCACGCCATGCGCGTGGACACGGAAACGCTCAAAGCCGCCTCCGCCAAGCTGAAAGCGCTGCTGCCGCAGGTGCAGGCAGAGACTGATTCAGGCTCTCTGCGCGGACTGGAGGGCGCAGGTGCGGCCATCTATTTCGATGTATTCGACCGGTTGATTCTCAACCACAAAGACGTGTTTTCATTCACCGGACGCTCGCGCCGTCCACCGCTCGACCCATGCAACGCACTGCTGTCGTTCGCCTATTCCCTGCTGGCGAACGACTGCGCCGCTGCGCTGGAAGCCGTCGGACTGGACAGCTATGTCGGTTTTCTGCACACCGACCGTCCGGGCCGGCAGTCTCTTGCCGCCGATTTGATGGAAGAACTTCGGCCGTGCTTTGCAGACCGTTTTGTGCTTTCGGCTGTCAATCTCGGCAGGTTTTCCGCGAAGGATTTTGAGGTGCAGGAGAACGGTGCGGTTTATCTCTCAGAGAACGCCCGCAAAACCTTTTTACAGGGCTGGCAGGAGAAAAAGCGCGAGGAAATTCGTCACCCATACCTTGAGGAAAAGCTGTCTTGGGGTATGGTGCCCTACGCGCAGGCACTGCTGTTGGCGCGCTATTTGCGCGGCGATCTGGACGATTATCCGCCGTTTTTGTGGAAATGAGGTGTCGAATATGCTGGTTGTGATTACTTATGACGTCAACACCGAAACAGCCGCCGGGCGCAAACGCCTGCGGCAGATTGCCAGGCAGTGCGTCAATTATGGACAGCGTGTGCAGAATTCCGTGTTTGAATGCCTGATTGACGCGGCTCAGTGCCGTATGCTGCAGCAGAAGCTGTGCTCCATTATGGATGATGAACTGGACAGTCTGCGATTTTACTATCTCGGCAGCAAGTATGAGAATAAGATTGAGCATTTCGGCACGAAACGCGGCTATGAGCCGGAGGGCGTGCTCATGGTGTAAGGCGGTGCGAAGTGTAAGCGAACCGAAAAGCGTCGGCGCTTCGCACCGGAATTTCCGATAGGATATATCCAATACTTTTATCGGATGTCAAATTTGCAGTTGTGTTTTGCACAAATCTGTGTAAAACTGTTATTGTAATTGTTTATTTTGCGAAGATCATTGGGAATAGTCTTGGTGATTTTTGCTGTCGCTCCCTTCGCGGGAGCGTGGATTGAAATGTACTGGAAATCACATATGTATGGGTTTGCGCGCGTCGCTCCCTTCGCGGGAGCGTGGATTGAAATATTACAAGCTAAGTACAAAACAAGATCAGTACCGTCGCTCCCTTCGCGGGAGCGTGGATTGAAATGCTGACTGGAACTGTCAGTCGAAGATCGGACAAGGTCGCTCCCTTCGCGGGAGCGTGGATTGAAATCGCTGCTGCTTATCCACAACCCCGGAACGCATGCGTCGCTCCCTTCGCGGGAGCGTGGATTGAAATTCCTCGGCAAGCTCCTCGCGCTCCTCCTCGGCCGTCGCTCCCTTCGCGGGAGCGTGGATTGAAATGGGCTTTCGCAGGCTGAGCAGACCGGCACGTACAATGGTCGCTCCCTTCGCGGGAGCGTGGATTGAAATAATTCCCCCTGCTATGATCTCGAAGCCACAGGCGTCGCTCCCTTCGCGGGAGCGTGGATTGAAATTGCTGTGCCCTCTGGTAGTAGTCTGGTACACGCTGGTCGCTCCCTTCGCGGGAGCGTGGATTGAAATCTTTAGCGCGTGATGATCGACCTGTTGCCGTATCGTCGCTCCCTTCGCGGGAGCGTGGATTGAAATGGTGTTGTGTTGAGTACGAGAAGGTACACCGCAAGTCGCTCCCTTCGCGGGAGCGTGGATTGAAATTTTCCAGTCATGGTGATATGCAACAAGTTGGCGCGTCGCTCCCTTCGCGGGAGCGTGGATTGAAATGACCATGATATGGACGCATCACGCTATTACTTCGTCGCTCCCTTCGCGGGAGCGTGGATTGAAATAGACCTTTGCATGGGATAACTCCAAGGACATCGAGGTCGCTCCCTTCGCGGGAGCGTGGATTGAAATCATCTGACCGCGTTGAGGCGTTGGCAAAGCGTCTGGTCGCTCCCTTCGCGGGAGCGCGGATTGAAATTTCGGTGTTGAGGTCAATAATGTGCGGTATGCTGTCGCTCCCTTCTCGGGAGCGTGGATTGAAATGTCCTGCTGCTTGATAGCAGCTTTACCCAGGAGCGTCGCTCCCTTCACGGGAGCGTGGATTGAAATATAGTCGCGCAAGTGGCCGCGTTGGTACTCATCGCGTCGCTCCCTTCACGGGAGCGTGGATTGAAATTTTTTCCCTCCCCTGCGGCCCAGCGGCACAGGGGGGACCGTCGCTCCCTTCGCGGGAGCGTGGATTGAAATGCCAAATGATAGCTTTTTCCGCTGCCAGGCGTACGTCGCTCCCTTCGCGGGAGCGTGGATTGAAATGATCTGGCTACGACCATGGAAACCAGCGTGCAGAGTCGCTCCCTTCGCGGGAGCGTGGATTAAAATTGCCGCCAGCGGCTGTGCAGCGGCTGCGCCTGGCGTCGCTCCCTTCGCGGGAGCGTGGATTGAAATAAAAGTCGCGCCCTCCAGTGGCATCTTGGTGTCCTTGTCGCTCCCTTCGCGGGAGCGTGGATTGAAATTTGACGTTGACATCGCAATTCGGGGTTACGGTTGCGTCGCTCCCTTCGCGGGAGCGTGGATTGAAATGCAACAGGTGCAGGGGTCAGACCGGTGACACAGGTCGCTCCCTTCGCGGGAGCGTGGATTGAAATCAGTCACGGCTATTGAAAATGCACTGTGCCTCGTCGTCGCTCCCTTCGCGGGAGCGCGGATTGAAATTTCGGTGTTGGGGTCAATGATGTGCGGTATGCTGTCGCTCCCTTCGCGGAGCGATGGCGATAGCCGCACCACCATCCTCCCGCCCAACCTCGCCCCGGTCCCCATCCCTCACAATCTTTCACCCACCCCGACCAAAACATTTGCACATGTCATGACACATGTGCTATAATAACTCCAATACCGCTATTGACAGCGCCGCACAGATTGCTGCGGCGTTTTGCCGGGAAGGAGAAAAATCAAATGAAAGCATACTTTGACAGCATCGAAAAGGAGGTTCCGGAGCAATTACAGCAGGTTTTCCTTAATCGCCGCGATACGGCTGTCATTACGATCGACATGCACGATGGACACCTGTCAACCGATCCGGACTGTCCATGTCCGTCTCCGCGAGGACGTGAGATCATCGAACCGCTCAATCATTTCATGAACGAAGCACGCGCGCTCGGTCTGCCAATCATCCATGTCCGCTCAACGCTGCGTAAGGGCGGTGCAGACGAAAAGCTGTTTCCGTCTGCGTGGCGCATGGTGTTTCCGGTTACGGTCGGTGAGATTCCCAACATCGCAGAGCACGCCATCGAAGGCACACGCTGGAACAGAATGTCCATCGACGTACACGACAAGGACTACATGGTAACGACCAAAAAGCGCCTGAGCGCGTTCTATCCGACCGATCTGGAACTGCTGCTGCGCAACCTCGGCATCCGCCGCGTGGTGCTCACCGGCTGCATGACCGACTGCTGCGTTATCAACACCGCCTTCGATGCCGCAAACCGCGATTTCCGCGTCGTCGTGCCGCGCGACCTGACCCGTGGCTCCGAGCACCTCGAAGAGCCTGCGCTGCGCATGATCTCGCTGCATCTGGGACTTGTCGTGGATTCGGATGCGCTGCTCGACGAGTGGCGCTCTCAGGACTAAATGCATACCTGAAATTACATATAAACAAGAAAACAAGGTGACACAAAATGAAAATCGGCAGAACAGAGAAAATCTGGCTGGCGTCTGTGCTGTTCTTCTGGGTATTCTATAATTTCCCGGGCTTCCCGCCCTACGGCAGCGAAACGGCCTGCATCGTACACGGCCTCATCAGCTTTGTCGGCACGGTGCTGTCCGTGTATATCGGCTGCAAGCTGACCGAAAAGGAGTATCCTCTGATTGAGGACGAGGAACAGGATGAAACGGCAGAGGATATGACGCCTGCCGCTTCCGAAACGCAAAAAGAATCGGACAAATAAAGGATAACAGAGAAAATGACAACACAGGGTTTACTTTCAGGCAAAACGGTATGGATCGTTTTTGCGGCATATTTTCTATTTTTAATCGCCATCGCGCGCTACACCACATGGAAGGAAAAACGTGACGCCGGCAAGGTCGATCTGCAGGGCGGCCGGTTCAAGTGGCCGGTCATGGTCATGACCTATATCGCCTCCTGCATGAGCGTCTGGGTATTTTTCGCAGGCCCGGGCGCATATTACCGCTACGGACTGGGCTACTTCTTCTCGGAGATGTGCATCTACTCCATGTTCCCGATCATCTGCTACTTTACAATGACCAAGGTATGGCTGGTCAACCAGCAGAAGCACTTCACCACTCCGGCAGATTTCTTCTTCTGCCGCTACAAGTCCAAGGCGCTGACCGTTATCATCGACATTGTTTACATTATCTGCGCCGTGCCGTTTATCTCGGCGGTACTGGTAGCCGGCGGACGCGCGGCTGAGGTGGCCACCGGCGGCGCGGTATCCTCGCAGACATTTACGCTCATTTGCGGCATTATCATGACGGTATTCGTCATGCTCGGCGGCGTAAAATCCACCGCACTGGCGGATGCTGTACAGGGCTGGTTCTTCATTCTGGCGCTGTGGGCAATTATTTTCGTAACGCTCAAGATCGTATTCAACGGCTCGATCATCGAGGCATTCCAGACCGTCCGTGTTCAGACGCCGGACTGGTTCTCCTATCCAGGTCCGATCGGCATATGCACCTATCCGTCGCGCGTCAGCTATCCGCTTGCGTGTGCGTTCGGCTACACGCTGCTGCTGCCGCAGGTGTTCGTGCGCTCCGGCTATTACAGCGCGGGTCTGAAGGACCAGCGTCAGATGGCGTTCCTTGCACCGTTCCTGCAGATCATCGTCTGGGGCGGCACGATGCTCATCGGTCTGGTCGCGCTGGCTGCCATGCCTGACCTTACCAGCTCGGAAACCGAACTGGTTATCCCGTATATGTGCAACATCATCGCGGGCACGCACGGTCTGCTCGCGCAGATTCTGATGATCGTGTTCCTCATCGGCGTACTGGCGGTCGGTCTGTCCACCGCAAATGCGCTGCTGATGGTCATGTCCTCTATCATCTACAAGGACCTGCTGGTCGGCATCGGTCACTGCAAGTTCAAGGCATCGGAAACCACGGTCGTCCGTGTCGTTATCCTGCTGTTCGGCGCGGTGACGGTCGGCGTATCGCTCATGCACTGGGAATACGTCTACAATCTGATGATTTTCGCGGACTCCCTGGTCGAATCGCTGTTCCCGGCACTGGTATTCGGCATTTACTGCAAGTGGGCAACCCGAAAAGCCGCTATCACCTCGATTTCGATCGGTGCGATCATCATCTGCCTGACCTTCTTCGTCTGGGATCTCGGCTATGTGTGGTACGGCACGATCGGTCTGGCGACCGCGTTCGTGCTGATGTATGTGGTCTCCAAGCTGACAAAGGATGACCCGAAGGACAGCGAGGACTTTTACGAGGCGCTTGACTCCGGTCACAGACGCTTCATGCGCATCAAAGCAAAAATCAAGTAACGGCAGGAGGGCGAAATCCCATGATACGATTTACGCTCAATGGCACACAAATCGAGGTGCAGGACGGTGAAAACCGCACCCTGCTCGAATATCTCCGCAATGTAAAGTGCATGAAGGGCACAAAAGAAGCCTGCAGCACCGGTCACTGCGGCGCGTGCAGCGTGCTGGTGGACGGCAGGCTGACGCGCTCATGCGTGACGCTCGTGCGCCGACTGGACGGCAAAGCCGTCGAAACCATCGAAAACGCACCGAACGACACCATGCTGCAGGTGATTCAGCACTCGTTTCTCGATGTCGGCGCTGTGCAGTGCGGCTTCTGCACACCGGGCATGGTGATGGCGACAAAGGCGCTGCTGCTGCACCATCCGGCCCCGACCGAGCCGGAAATCTGCGACGGGCTGAAAAACAACTACTGCCGCTGCACCGGCTACGTCAAAATTATCGAGGCGGTCAAGCTGGCAGCGGCGCGGCTGCGCGGGGAAGATCCGGATATCGACAGCTTCCGCAGCCACGAAAGCACGGTTATTGTGGTCGGGGAAAATCAGGTCGTGCCCGAAATCACCGGTTCCGCAGTCGGCAAGTCGGTCTGGGATGTGGACGGCATGGACAAGACCGGCGGCAAACTGAAATTCTGCGACGACCTCACCGCTGAGGACATCGGCGCAGATACTCTGCTGCATGGTGCATTTGTCTGGGCGCCGGCGCCGCACGCAAAGATCAACGCGGTGGACTACTCCGCCGCCGAACAGGCAGAAGGCGTGGTGCGCATCGTGACGGCGGCTGACGTGCCCGGCATGAATAAGGTCGGCACATGGACGCCGGAGCAGCCGGTCTTTTGCACGGATGAGGTGCGGTTTCTCGGTGACCATCTCGCGCTGGTTGTCGCGGATACGGCGGCGCACGCGAGAGCGGCCGCCAAACTGGTTAAAATCGACTATGAAGAACTGCCCGGTATCTACACCATGGCGGACGGCTACCGCAAAAACAGCTTCATCGTACACACCGGCCGCGTCAGCGGCGATGTGGAGCAGGCAAAGCAGCGGACGGATATCGTCAAGCTCAACGTCTCCAAGGATATTGAGCCGCAGGAGCACGCCTGCATGGAGCCTGTTTCGGCTATCGGCATGGTGCAGGACGGCAAAACGATCCTCTATTCCTGCACACAGGCGCCGTTCGAAATCCGCAGTATGCTAGCAAAGATTCTGGACAAGCCGGAGGAGGATATCCGCGTTATCGTAACGCCGCTCGGCGGCGGCTTCGGTAAAAAATGCGACTCATTTCTCGAAGCACCGGCGGTTGTTGCCGCTCATGCCTGCGGCAAGCCGGTCAAGATTACGCTGACGCGCAAGGAGGATTTAATCCTCACCACCAAACGCCATGGCTACCATACGGATTACGAGATCGGCTTTACGCCGGACGGTAAGTTCCAGTATCTGGACTGCCGCATGTTTTCGGACGGCGGCCCGTACGAATGCGAAAGCTACGGCACGCTGATGACCGGTGCGCTGATGAGCGGCGGCCCGTACATCATTCCCAATGTCAAGGTGGAAGGCTCGGCGATCCGCAACAATAATCTGCAGGGCGGCGCGTTTCGCGGCTACGGCATCAATCAGGCGGCGATTTCGATTGAGACCGCAATGGATATGATGGCGGAAAAGCTGGGTATCGACCCGTTCGAGCTGCGCCGGCGCAATGCCGTCTATCCGGGTGCAACGTCAGTCGGCGGTGAGGTGCTAAAATACAGCATGGGTATGATGGATACCATCAATCAATGCGAAAAAAGTTTGCGAAAAGCACTCAAGGAATACGAAGGCCAGTATCCCAAGGGCAATAAGGTACTTGGATGGGGCATGGCCTCGGGATTTAAGAATGTCGGCGTCGGCAAGGGTATTTTCACCGATGACGGCGCGTGCAAGCTGATTCTGCAGGGCGACGGCCGCCTGCACATGATCGTTTCCGGCACGGATATGGGACAGGGCTTCCGCACAGCCATGACGCAGATCGCGGCGGAAACGCTCGGCATGAATATCGCAAATATTTACATCACCAACGGCGACACCGAGCTGACTATCCCCACCGGCGAATCGGTTTCCGAGCGGCAGACGCTGTGCGGCGGCCGTGCGGTATATGAGGCGTGCGTCAAGCTCAAGCAGGATTTAGACAGCCGTCCGTGGCGGCCGGGCGAAGAACGCCGCGCGGAATACTATTATGCATCCGACCCCTGCTTCGCCATCGGCGATTTTGAGGGCGCAAAGCAGCGCGGTGCAAAATACCGCAATTTTCCGGCGTATGCGTATGCCACGCAGGCCGCCATTGTCGAGGTGGACAAGGAGACCGGCAAGGTTCGTCTGCTCAAAATCATCGCGGCGCACGATGTCGGCCGCGCCATCAATCCGCATATCATCGAGGGACAGATGCACGGCTCCTGCTCGATGGGACAGGGCTACGCACTGACCGAGGGTTATCCGACAAGGAACGGCTATCCGGTCAAGACGCTGTACCGTCAGCTGGGTCTGCCGCGTGCCGAGGATACGCCGGATTACGAGATTATTTTAATCGAGGACCCGGAACCGCAGGGCCCGTTCGGTGCCAAGGGCATTTCCGAGGTTGCGACCGTGCCCGTCACACCGGCGATTCTCAACGCCGTGTCGCGTGCCATCGGCGTGCGCATCAATAAGGTTCCTGCGTCGCCCGAGGTCGTGCTCGAGGCCATCCGCACCGGCAAGTGCGAGGTGCCGACCATGGAGCAGCAGCTTCAGGCGCTCGAAAAGGATTGCGAATGTCACCGTCCATCGGACGGTGTGCAGTGAAATTGTCGTTGTTGACAATGACAGTCGAAACAGCATCACCATCTATAGCGCAAAGACCCGGAATCTTTCTTCGGAAGATTCCGGGTCTTTGCCGTTTTCACTTATTTTCCGTCTGTTTTTTTACCGCCTCTGCGATTGTGCGGTACTCCGGCACATCCACGCCATACTGCTCTGCCAGACGCACAACCTGATAAATCAGACCATCCACCTCGGACTGCTTTCCGGCTTCCATATCGCGCTGCATAGAGGTAGACGCAGTCGGTGCAAGTGCGTCCAGAATGCGCAGGTTGCGCTCGACCAGTTCCCCCGGCCTGCTCTCCAGCGGAATACCCATCTTGTTCGCTATCGCAGCGACCTCTTTTATCAGGCGCACAAAGCTGTCGCGCACCTCGCCCGGATGCTGCATTTCCGCAGCTTTTGCGTGATAATACTGTCCGCAGGCCGCATTCGGTGACACATATGCAAATTTGAGCAGCGTGTCGCGCTCGACATAGGGAGAATAAACCGGGTCGATCCCGGCGTTTTTGAGATCGGTCTCGACCTGCTGCAGCACCGGATGGTCGGTCTTGTGGCTCGGCAGTCCGTACACGATACGGCAGATCGCTCCGTGCTTCTGAATGACGCCCGGCGCAATCCTGTTGGCCGAAATGTAGATGCAGCCGTCTGTGACGAGCAGCTCAGGCAGCTCCGCCTGCAGGGCACGGCCCGTGCCGTAGATGTTGAGCACCGGAATAACTACCGTGTCCCTGCCTGCTGCCTTGCGGATGAACGGCACGGTATCCGCGAGAGAGTATCCTTTGACACACACGAAAATCACATCCGGCGCGGGAGCGCCCTGCTCCCGCGCGGCAAGAAAGCCGTCCATGTCGATCGCCTTGACCGGAATGCTCTCGCGCTCATTTTCCCCGGATACGAGCGTCAAGCCGTGCTCCTGCAGGACCGCAAGATGCTTTCCGCGTGCAATAAGCATGGTATCCGCACCGGATTTGCTCAAATACGCGCCTACCGGTCCGCCAACGCCACCGGCACCGATAATCATATAACGCAGCTTCATCCTCTGTCCCTCCGATTGCTTTTTTCTGCATTATAGCACAAAATCGGCAATGTATCCACAAGTCTGTGGATATCTCTGTGAAGCGTGTGATTCTTCGCTTCTGTCATTGCATCTGTTCCCTTTTCACGATATAATAATTTTATATATAACTTTCTCACCTGTCTAATTTGTTCGACAAAATTCGACAGCCTGCAAGGAGGGCATTGCACATGGCTGGCAACCCCAAAAAGAAAAGCACCGGCATCGTCAACGCCGCCATTGGCGCACTGGCAGTCGTGCTGACTATATTGATCGTCTGGATGATGAACCTCGTTGCCAGTGTTCAGGGCACCGCGCGTATCGTCAACTACGCCGGACTCGTGCGCGGCATGACCCAGCGTATCGTCAAGCTGGAAATCTCCGGTCAGCCGCAGGACGGCATGCTCGCAGATATTGACGCGTTTATCGTCGGACTGCGCTTCGGCAGCGACGAGCTCAACCTCGTGCGGCTGAACAATGACGCCTTCCAAAGCAAAATGCAGGAACTGGACGACTATTTTCAAGCGCTCAAGCAGGAGATCGGCCGCGTGCGCGCAGTCGGCTCAAATAACACGGACATCATTCCCATCAGCGAAACCTTTTTCGGCATCTGCGACGACGCGACCGGTCTGGCGGAGGCGTACTCGCAGCGCAAGGCAACCTCGCTTTCCGCTCTGGAGAAGTACATCACCGCGGATATCGTTGTGCTCATGCTGCTGATCGGCTACCAGCTGTTTCAGGCGCTGCACACGGCTGCGATGAACCGTGCTCTGCAGCATAAGGTCTATCTGGATGCCGCGACCGGCCTGCCCAACAAGAACAAGTGCGAGGAGCTGCTCGACGATCCGACGCCGCCTGCGCCAGAAACCGGCGTGTGCAGCTTTGACCTGAATAATCTGCGCCGCATCAACAACAGCATGGGCCATGAGGCCGGTGACGCATACATCCGGCGATTTGCGATCGCGCTGCGTGCGGCCATGCCCGAGGAGCATTTTGTCGGCCGTGCAGGCGGCGATGAGTTCCTCGCGATAACGCACGGACCGGATGCCGATGCGCTGCAGAAATTGCTTTCCCATGTCCGTAAACAGCTTGCCGAGGAGTCCCGACAGCATCCGGATACACCGCTCAGCTATGCGGCCGGCTTTGCGCTTGCATCGGACAATCCGGACAGCAATATGCGCGATCTGTTTGACCTTGCGGACAAAAACATGTACATCAACAAAAACCACGTCAAGCGTGAGGAAGCCGCCGCCGAAAAGCGGCTGGATTTTCAGCTGTTGAAGCGGGTCAACCGCCTGCACCGCAGCTTTTCCGACTGCCTGTACTGCGATGCGCGTCTGGACACCTACCGCACTATCCGCGCGTGCGAGAACTTTTTTCTGGCATCGGACGGCAGCTACACCAGCGCCGTCGAGCAGATTGCCGAGGAACAGGCTGCTAAAAACGAGCGCAGCCGCGTCCGTTCTGCGCTGCAGCTTGACGTACTGCAGCGCGGCCTGCACAGCGCAGAGGATACCCTCGAACTGCAGTACAACGCGGCCGAGGAAAGCTGCTACAGCCGTTTGACCGTTCTTCCGATTGACTGGGACAAAAACGGCAGGCTGCATCATTTCATCCTCGCATTCGAGACCATTCGGCTGAACGCCGACCAAGCCATCGACCCGAAGGAGCAGCTGACGCTGTACTACGAGCAGCTAAAGCAGTCTATCCTTGAGAACGACAGCTATGTGGACGCGCTGCTCGATATGGCAGGCACAATCTACACGGTAAACCTCACGCGCGACACCCTCGAGCGCAACATTTCACCTGCCGGCAAGAGCGATTCGGACCGGGCACTGTTCCTCGACTACCCGCTTCCCTGCGCCTACCGCGACTACTGCGACGAGTACCGCAAGCGCGTCACACCGGCAACACTCGGCAGCTACCGCACGGCAGATACCAGTGCCCGTCTGCTCAAGCGCTTTGCCGCCGGTGAAAAACACATCACGGTGGAATACTGCGTGCAGGAGGATGACGGCGCCATCCGCTGGGTACAGAAAACCGTGCTGATGACACAGACCACCGTGTTCGATCCGGAAATCAATGCCGAAACGCCGATGGTCACGGCGATTATCCTGCTGCAGGATACCTCGCAGATGCACGCCCGCGACGAGCAGGAGAACGCCCGTCTGCAGGCCGCCTTCGATGAAATGCGTATTGCGAACCGCACCAAAACCGAATTTCTCTCACGCATGAGTCACGATATCCGCACACCGCTCAACGGCATTATCGGTCTGCTGCAGGTGGACGAAACCCACTTTGATGACAAGGCGCTGCTGCTGGAAAATCACAAAAAAATGCAGATTTCCGCCAATCACCTGCTGTCGCTCATCAACGATGTGCTGCAGATGAGCAAACTGGAGGAGGGCACGACCGTCCTCACGCATGAGCGCATCAGTCTGGTGGAGCTGACCCGCGATATCATTACCATTATCGTCGGCCGCGCCGAAGAAGCCGGCATTGAGTGGGTGTACGAAAAGGACAAATGCATCATTCCGTACCCGTATATTTACGGCAGTCCGCTGCATCTGCGGCAGATTTTCCTCAATATTTACAGCAACTGCATCAAATACAACCGTCCCGGCGGTAAAATCACCACCCGTACGGACTCGCTCGGTGAACAGGACGGCAAATGCATCTACCGCTGGACGATTTCGGATACGGGTATCGGCATGAGTCCGGACTTTGTTGACCATATTTTTGAGCCGTTCACGCAGGAAAAGCAGGACGCGCGCAGCTATTATCACGGCACCGGTCTCGGCATGACCATCACCAAGGAGCTTGTCGACCGGATGGGCGGCTCGATTGCGGTCACGAGTCAGCTTGGCGTCGGCTCCACCTTCGTGATTACCTTGCCGTTTGAAATTGCACCGTCTCCCGAGCAGACACCGGACGCACATGCCGCGCCGGATATCAGCATTGCAGGCTGCAGGCTGCTGCTCGTCGAGGGCAATGCACTCAACGCCGAAATCTCACAGATTCTGCTGACCGACGAAGGAGCGACCGTAACCGTCGTCACGGATGGCAAACAGGCTGTGGAGATCGTGCAGAACAATCCACCGGACACCTTCGACGCAGTTCTCATGGATGTGATGATGCCTGTGATGAACGGCATTGACGCTGCGAAGACCATTCGCTCGCTCAACCGACCGGACGCGAAAACGCTGCCCATCATCGCCATGACCGCAAACGCCTTTTACGAGGATGCACAAAAGTGCCTCGCCGCAGGCATGAATGCCCATCTGGCAAAGCCACTGCAGATAAAGAAGGTCAAGCAGACGATTGCCGAATGGGTGAAAAATAACCGAACTGCAAAAAAGGACGCGTAAAGCGTCCTCAGTCTGTCGAAAAGTCATATAGTCAGCATTTTTCAGCATTTCGCGCGGCAGCGCGCATATGAAATAGCATTTGCTCTGCAAATGCTCAAAAAAGGGGAGCATGTATCACCCTTTTTGAACTTCTGGAGGGAGAAAGTTTCTGTATAGGAACTTTCGGACGACTTTGGAACGGCCCACGGTCCGTTCCTGCTTGTCGGCGAAACTGTAGTTTCGCGACAGCCTCAAAGGACGCGTAAAGCGTCCTTTTTCATTCTACTTTTATTCTACGGCCAACGCATCCTCGCTGATTACCGCCCGAATCCCCCAGGACGGCACCTTATCCGGATAGGCTTCGCCTTCGAGCATGACGAATGCCGCGTCGTACTTCGGACGCTTTTTCGGGTAGATGCCGAGTCCGTCCGTGAAGTACAGCAGGCCGCGCAGATGGCGGAACGCGCCTTCGGCATTTAAGCGGTCAACGTGCTCGAAAACCGGACGAAAATCGGTCGCAGACTGACCGATCAGTTCAAAATGCTCCATATATTCCGCAAGTTCCCGCGCATTTGTCACCTTTTTGTCCGAGCGCAGCTGATCGTCGCACTGCAGAATACGCAGGTTGAAATGCCGGAAAAAGCTGGTGTTCTCCTGCAAAAGCTCATAGGTGCGGCTGAGGAACGCGCGCACGAGTTCACCGGAGGTGGACATCGAGGTATCGATAGCGATGACGAAATCCTCGATTTTCCGCACCTCCCGCGTTTCTAACGGCTCGATAAGCGGCATATTTCCGAAATGACGCAACCCGTAGGCGTAGTAGCCGTAGTCGAACGAATCCGCATCCACCGAGACCTCCTCCCGCAGAGCGGCAAACCGGCGCAGGAACGCGCGGAAATCAGTCGTTTTGCGGGTGGAAACGGCAAGCTGCTCCCGCACAGCCTGACCGCCTTCCGCCTTGTTCGCGAAAACCGTCTCCATCGCGGTCTGCGTGCGCTCGGCCTGCTGCTGCCAGCGGCGCTCCTGCTGATCGTCGTCCTCCTTGTACCACAGCGTGTGCTCGTCTGTCGCAAACACGCGCGTGAGCATAGCGCAGTCATAGGAGTTCAGCCGCGTGCGCCGAAAATGCCGATATACCGCCTCGGCGGTCAGCACGGGCAGCTCGTCCTTGAGCTCGCGGTAGATATTCTGCCGCCGAACCGACATCTTTTCCGCCTGCAGGCAGCGGTAATCCAGTGAATCCAGCATGCTTTCGACCGCAATATCGCACGACAGATCCCACAGATCGGCATCGCGTCCGCGTGTCTTTCCAGGATGGCGCAGCAGACAGTGGAACAGCGTGTGCAGATAGGCGCGGTTGACGTTCGCGCGGGAACGCTCGTACTGCTGCGCCAGCCATGCACCGCTGAAAAACAGCACGCGCGTGTCGGTAGCCAGCGTGGGTGTATCGTAACCGTCTGCCGCAGGCAGCGCCGCCAGCGCGGAATCGAGGAACGGCAGGTTCATGTACAGTTCGGTGCGGGCGGAAAACAGGATTTCGCGTCCGATGGAAGCCCAGCGGGAGGATTGCGGCATGGAAAACATCACCTCACAGGTTCATCTTGCATCGTAGAGCACCCTGCCCTGCGGATTTATTGATAACTTTATATATTTATATTATAATTCAAACGATTTTGTCCGTCCCTTGGATGCGGTTTTGCCTGCGGCTGACAGCAGAACGGACAGTGCTGCCGTCTTCTCTGCTGCGCGGGCAGACGTACACGCGGCATCCACATCGGCGGCAGAGAGCACACCGAGCGACAGCAGGAAAGTCAAGGCAGCGGTCTCGCCTGCCTTGGCGCAGGACTGCGCCAGATTGCCGCCGTGTGCGCACAAAACCGTAAGATACTCCGCTCTTGCGCCATCCGAGAGCGTAAACGGTACGGCAAGCCGCCGCACGGCAACGCGTGCCGCGACCGAAAAATCGTGCCGCTCGAGCAGTTCGCTCAGGGCAGCATCATACTGCCGAAAATTCAGCACACCGCCGTCAAAGCACTGACGGTAGCTGTAGCCTGCACCGTGAATGCGCCGCTGAAAAATATGCGCCGGACTGAGGTCCTCCAGCTCCTCGACGTACTCGGGGAACAGCAGCCGCGCGTGCTCATCAAACCGCACATCGAGTTCTCCGGCGTACTCGCCGAGCAGCCTGGGCAGGCAGGTCGGCGCGAAAGACTCGGCATGCAGGATGACTTCGCGCAGGCTCATGCAGTTCATGAGAGCACCACCGCCGAACTCACTCACCGAATCGGTCAGTTCAATGCGTTCAAGGTTTCGGCAGTTATAAAATGCGTAGCTTCCGACGCTTTTCGCATCCTTCGGGAGCGTAACCGTGCGGATAGCCGCTGCATTGTGCTTCGGCTCCGTGCCGCCGCAGGTAATACGGACAGCGAACGCGTCCCTGCCTGTCAGATCGGGGGCCCGCTCGCTGAGTACATACGCGCCGACCTCGGTGACGGGCACGCCGTCGATCTCGTCCGGCAGACGCACAATATCGTCCTGCGTTTCGCACCGCAAAAGCGCAATGCCGCCGCTCGCACTCCGCGAACAGGTCAGCCGCAGTTCGTTTTCCCCCTCGATCACGCGCATTTGCACTCGCTCCCTCGATAAATTCTCATTCTGCTACCCATTATAGCACAGTATGCAGAAAAAGACGATACTGCGTCCTTCATTCTCATGATAAGAATTTATATTAGAAATAATATATTATTTTTCGCAAATTACACTTGACAATCCTCTGTTTTGCGAATATACTGTGACCATACCAAGTAAACCAACACAAACCAATGACGAAGACGAGTAGCAGGGAGACCGAACCTCCAAGAGAGCCGCAGGAGGTGTGATTGCGGCAGGCAAGGACCGTGTGAATGGACTTCAGCAGGGCAAGGCGAACGGCTTCGGCCAAGTAACTGCGACGGGGACTCCGCCCGTTATCAGGGGAGCGCGCATTGCTTGATGTGTGAGCAGAGTGGACGCAGTTTGCGTCAATCTGGGTGGTACCGCAAGAGCGTATTCGCTCCTGTCCCAAGAGAAATCTGGGACAGGAGCTTTTTATTTTGTAAAACCGAGTTGAGAGTGACGAATGAAGATATTCACCATCTCTCCGCTCTATCTGAAATTTGCAAAGGAGCAATCACCATGGCTAAAATCCCCCACAGACTTTATTTGACCGAAGACCAGATGCCCAAGCAGTGGTACAACCTGCGGGCGGACATGAAGGAAAAGCCGGACCCACTGATTCATCCGGGCACGCATCAGCCGCTGCTGGAAGAAGCGCTGTACCCCATCTTCTGCCAAAAGCTGGCGCACCAGGAGCTGGACAACGACACCCGCTATATTGATATTCCCGAGCCGGTGCTCGATATGTATAAGCTGTACCGTCCGTCTCCGCTGTGCCGCGCGTACAATCTGGAGAAAGCGCTGGGCACCCCGGCTAAGATTTACTACAAGTTTGAGGGTAACAACACCTCCGGCAGCCACAAGCTGAATTCCGCGATCGCGCAGGCGTACTATGCCAAGGAGCAGGGTCTCAAGGGTCTTACCACCGAAACCGGTGCCGGTCAGTGGGGTACTGCACTCTCCGAGGCATGCGCATATTTCGGACTGGATTTGAAGGTATTCATGGTTAAGGTTTCCTACGAGCAGAAGCCGTTCCGCAAGGCCATCATGCAAACCTTTGACGCAAATGTAACGCCGTCTCCGTCCAATACGACCGAGGCAGGCCGCGCTATTCTGGCACACGATCCGACCACCGGCGGCTCACTCGGCTGTGCGATTTCTGAGGCCGTTGAAGTAGCTACTACACACGAGGGCTACCGCTATGTACTCGGCTCCGTGCTCAATCAGGTGCTGCTGCACCAGTCCATCATCGGTCTGGAGAGCAAGCAGGCTATGGAGATGCTCGACGAGTATCCGGATATCGTAATCGGCTGTGCCGGCGGCGGCTCCAACCTCGGCGGCCTGATCTCCCCGTTCATGCAGGATAAACTGCTCGGCAAGGCTGACCCGCGCATCATTGCGGTTGAGCCTGCGTCCTGTCCTTCCTTCACGCGCGGCAAGTACGTTTACGATTTCTGCGATACCGGCCACGTTACGCCGCTGGCCCGCATGTACACGCTCGGCAACGGCTTCATGCCCGCGCCCAACCACGCAGGCGGCCTGCGCTACCACGGCATGAGCCCGATCCTCTCCAAGCTGTACCACGACGGTTATATGGAGGCGGTTTCCGTCAAGCAGACCGACGTATTCGACGCAGCGGTTCAGTTCGCCAAGGTGGAGACCATTCTTCCGGCGCCGGAGTCCAGCCACGCCATCCGCGCCGCAATCGACGAAGCGCTCAAGTGCAAGGAGACCGGCGAAGCTAAGACCATCCTGTTCGGTCTGACCGGTACCGGCTACTTTGATATGGCAGCATACGAGGCATATCATAACGGCACCATGCGCAACCACGTTCCCACCGATGACGAGCTGCAGGTCGGCTTCGATACCATTCCGCCGCAGGAATAAAACGCAATATAAGGTATATGGCAGACCTCCAACTTCTCTGCTGTATATAGCCGCCTGTTCCCCCACAGGCGGCTTTGTTTTGCCGAAAACAGGTTTCCGAAAAAACTTTCAAAAAATCTGAAAATAATTGTTGACATCAGGGCCCACCCGTGATATTATAATAAGGCAGTCAGCGAGAGCGACAAAGCGAAACGCCGACAGCAAAAGAAAATAGATCGTGTATGCGCCAGTAGCTCAGCTGGATAGAGTGTTTGGCTACGAACCAAAAGGTCGGGGGTTCGAATCCCTTCTGGCGTACCAGATCAACCGGTTATTTCGTTTGAAATAACCGGTTTTTCTTATTTTCTGATACATTTAAGGCAACGCCGCAATACCATGACCGGTATGGCAGATGATTTTGAACACTGTAATTTATCCAAATGAATCGTTTCTTCTTTACAAACCTAAAAAAGAGATGGCAGAAGCATTTTTGCTTCCATCATCTCTTTTTCTTTATGTAACTTCTCGTATATCGTGTTGTGCTTGACACCTGCACGTTCTTTGACACCAATCACATCTTCGGCGTACTCACCGAAGATTTTGCGGTTGTCGATCTCGTAACCCTGTCGAATTTTTCTATATTCTTCATATGTACCTTGACTACGGATCCACATTTCAATGCCTGTACCAAATATCTCAGCAGAAACATCCCATCCTCCATCTGAAGACGGTTTGACCTCAGCCGTTCACCTTTTCGGAACTGTCGCAGGTCTCTGGTCTGCACCAGATCAGGAAGCAAGGGAACGGCAGAAGTTCAAAAAGGAAGGAAAAATAAAAGGACGTACCATAAAAGTACGTCCCTTCCCTTATTCTGCTTCCTGCAGATAATATCCGATGCCTCGCTCGGAGATCAGCTCGGCCTTCGAGCCGACCGCACGCAGCTTGCGGCGCACAAGTGTCAAATAAACCTCGATGTTATTGTAGGTCGCGTCCCTGCCTGCTCCCCAGACCTTCTGGTGCAGCATTTCACGCGGCAGCACCTGTCCCGGTTCCCGCAGGAACATCTCTACAAGCTGCAACTCCTTGCCGGACAGACGGACTTCGCCGTCATTGCTCGACAGCACACAACGGCCGCGGTCGAGCGTCAGATCGCCAGCGGTCAGGATTTCACTCTGCATCATTCTCGGCCGACGTGCCAGTGCATTGACATGCGCCAGAATCTCATCGCTCTGACACGGACGCATGAGCACATTGTCCGCACCCGCATTCAGAATACGGATACGCGCCCGCGCGGTCGTGTGACCTGCCATGACGAGCAACGGTGTCATATCGCCACTTTCGCGCAGAGAGCGCACCGCATCAATGGTCTTCTCATCCAGCTTAGTGGCATTGTACACGATTACATCATATATATTCTCCGAAATATCAAGCGTGTCGCTCTCCGGCTGCTGATCATACAGAATATGTTCATGCTTGAAAGTGGCGAACAGGCGCTCGTCCTGCTCTGCATTGATTAACAAAATACGCATGAGAACATCTCCTCCTATCGGTGTAACCATTGTGCCGAACTTGTGTGGATTTTTTGTGTATAGCTTATGGATAAATTGTTAAATTGATTCTTTTTCATCAAGCCGCCGTCAAGCGAGGCGGCAACCGATTTTCAACATTCACGGAATATAAAAAAGGGAGAAAACAGCGTTTTCTCCTTTTTTTACAATTTACAGAACGATAAGCTGCTTGGGTGCATCGGTCAGATCAATGCAGCCGTCCTCGATGACGTACAGCATATCCTCAATACGCACGCCGAACCTGCCCGGCAAATAAATGCCCGGCTCTGCGGTGACGATACTGCCTGCCGGCAGCGGCGCTTCTCCGCGCGGAGAGGCAACCGGAGCCTCGTGGATCTCCAGTCCTACACCATGGCCAAAGCCGTGACCGAAGGCATCACCGTAGCCTGCTGCCTCGATAATCTTACGGCCTGCCGCATCGACGTCCCGACCGGTCACACCGGCCTTGCAGGCGGCAATGCCTGCAAGCTGTGCGTTCAGCACCGTGTCGTACACGGTCTGCATCTCGTCGGTGACATGACCGACCGCGACCGTGCGCGTCATATCCGAGCAGTAGCCGTCGTAAATGCAGCCGAAGTCCATCGTCACGAAATCGCCCGCTTGGATGGTCTTTTCACCCGGTACACCATGCGGCTTGGAGCTGTTTGCACCCGAAACGACGATCGGATCAAACGACATGTTCTCCGCGCCATAGTGCAGCATGAGGTAGGTCAGCCGTGCCGCGATCTCCTTCTCGGTCACGCCGATCTTGATGTCGTTCAGCACCTCCTCAAGCGCCTGCTCAGCGATGCGCTGTGCCGCGACGATCTTCTCAACCTCGTCCTCTTCCTTGCACATGCGCAGCTGCTCCACACCGTCCTCGAGACGGACAGCTGTCGCGTGCAGTGCCGTGCCCCACGACATGAACTCCGCATAGGTAAGCGTTTTGTCCTCGAGAGCGACCTTTTTTGCGCCGTCCTCGTCGAGCAGCTCATTGATGAGCGCAGAATAACTCTGCCCCGCCTTGATCTCGCGCACCTCAAAATCCTTGATGGCCGCGTGTGCCGCTTCAACATAACGGAAATCCGTGAAGAATACCGCCTGCTTAGCTGACAGATACACTGCGCCCGCCGTCGAGTGAAAGCCCGTGGCGTAGCGGCGGCTGATCTCGCTGGTCAGCACCAGCGCGTCATACGGCTGCTCAAGCAGCATGGCACGCAGTTCGTTTCTTTTCATGGTAATCGCCTCTTAAATATTAGCCGATGATGGATTTTACCGCATCCACGGCGAGCAGATAACTGTGCTTGCCGAAGCCTGCAATGACGCCTGCGCACACCGGTCCGATGACCGACTTGTGGCGGAATTCCTCGCGCGCGTGCACGTTGGACATATGTACCTCCACGCAGGGCAGGCGCACAGCCGCAATCGCATCGCGGATGGCGTAGCTGTAGTGCGTGTACGCACCGGCGTTCATGATGATCGCATCGCAGTCCTCACGAGCCGCGTGAATACGGTCGATCAGCGCACCCTCGGAGTTGGACTGAAACACCGCGCATTCCATCCCCAGACGTTCGCACTTCTGTACAACCTCCGCATTGATGGATGCCAGCGTGTCCGAACCATAAATGCCCGGCTCGCGCTGACCGGTCAGGTTCAGGTTAGGACCGTGGATCAATAATACCTTTTTCATACGTTTATACCCCTTTGCATAGTTCTACAAAGCGTCTCCGTAGGGCAAATGTCCTACTTTTTACTTTTCCGCCTGAGCCATAAAGCACTGCTTCATGGCGAGTGCGTCCTCCGCCTGCGTTCCGGCGGATTCGCAGATAAACGTCGGTGCGTAGCCGCGGGCGGCGGTTTCCTCCGCGACCGGCGTGAAATCCGGACCGTATACCGTATCCGCGAACGTCAAATGGCGCACCTCGCCCTTATCGTTATACTCGATATGAGAGAAGTGGGCGTGCAGTTTAGCCGTGCGCTCATGACCGATGGTATTTTCCATCAGATCGAACAGCGCTCTCACTTCCTCGCGGGTGTTCATATGGCCGCCCGTGCGGCAGTTGAGATGACCGAAGTCGATGCACGGCAGCAGGCGGTCATCGGCGGCCACCAGCTCGCAGACCTCCTCGGCGGTGCCGAGCACGCTCTTTTTGCCCATGGTTTCCAGACAGACCGTGCAGCCGGTCAGGTGGGCCTCATCCAGCGCACGCAGAATATTTTTTACGTTTTCGTGCGAGTTGCGCATGGCGCGGTCACGGGTCAGCTTGCCCTGACCGCCGCAGTGCACGACCATGCGCGTTGCGCCAAGCGGCACAGCCAGCCGCGCGGTCTCCAGCACATAGCCGACGTTTTTCTCCATGCGCTCGCTCTCCTCGGACGAGAGATTGATGAAATACGGCGCATGAATGCTCATCTGAATGCCGTGCTGCTCGGCTGCCGCACCGATTTTGAGTGCGGTCTCCTCGCCGCAGCGCACGCCGCGTCCGCACTGATACTCAAACGCGGTCAGTCCCATCTGTGCGAGCCATGCAGGCGCATCCTCGCTTTTCTTGAAGCCTGCGGCGGCAAACGACTCCGAGTTGCCCGCAGGACCGAATTTCGGCTCAGCCATGATGTGCTCTCGCCTCCATTCTGCGCCGTCCGCGCGCGATAAAGCCGCGCTCAAGCTGATAGCGCACATTGATCCAGAAGAACCGACGATCGAGCGTTTCGACGTAGCAGGTCAGCGCGCCCGCGCGGTTGCCGCCGAACACGTCGGTGAAAATCTGGTCGCCGATGACGGCAATCTCGCGCATGGACAGGCCAAGCCGGTTTGCCGCCTTGCGGAAGCCGCGGGAAAACGGCTTTCCGGCATGGCTGATATAGCCCACACCGAGCGGCTCGCAGAACTTCCCTACCCGCTCGGGATGGTTGTTGGAGAACACCAGCACAGCAATGCCGGCATCCTTCAGCCGATCGACAAAGAGGTGCAGCGTATCGGGCGGCAAAGCAGCCTTGTGGGACGCCATTGTGCCGTCCAGATCGACCAGCACGCCGCGTACGCCGTGGGCAGTCAGCACCTCCGGCGTAATATCGTAAATCGAATCAAATACATAATCGGGAATCAGTTTGCTCATTCATACACTCCTGTTAATACCCGTATTCTAATTTAGCGTAATGCTACATATAGTGTAATGGAATTTATTCAAAAAGTCCAGAAAAGAAGCTGTTGCAAAACTACAGTTTTGCCGACAGGAGGAACGGACCGCGGGCCGTTCCAACGTATTTCTATCATCAAGGAGTTGACGATTATGGTCTACACGAAAAATCTTATTCTGGTATGCACCGGACGCGACACAACGAAAGCCGCTTCGCTCGGCATGCCGGTTTTGCAGCTTTGCCTTGGTATTTCACCGTCCGGAGCGCTGCAGCGGCTCAAGGTGTCCGCGGTGCAGCGGCACTGCCTGCTCGGCGTGACCGACCCGCCGCAGGCTATCAACTTCTGCAGCGCCGAGCGCATTGCTGCCGATCTGGTTTTCGAGGCGCGGCGCACGGAAGCGCCCGGCGTATTCGCGGATTTTGAGCACGACACGCCGCTGAACCGCCGCCTGCTGGCCGCATTCGACGAAGCACTGTACAATGCGGATATTCCGCTGTATGTGCCGCTCGAGTGCGGACGCACGCTGTCGCACGCGATACTCACGGTCTCCACCGCAATTTCGGGCGGCAGTCTGACCGAGTACATTTCCTCCCTGCAGGGCATTTACGGCGCGGCGCGGATTGCCGCGTTTCTGCAGCCGGTTTCGCAGGATTTCACCCTGCCGTCACCCACGCCGAACGGCGTTTCGCTCAGTTCCGCAGCAAGAGCCGCGCTGCTCGCGCAGACCGGCGCACAGCCGTTCTTTTCGCGCGAGCTGTGCGCGAAATACTTCACCTACATGAATGCAGACGGACAGGCACACTTTGTCCTGTACGACGATGACTCCACGCTGGCGGCCAAGCTGGCACAGCTGACGGGCTGCGGCGTGCAGAATGTGTTCGCGCTGTTTCCGGATGCGGCAGGGCTGCTGAAGCCACAGGCGTAAGGCAGCACTGCACAATTAAGACTGCGGCGCTTTGCGGAAATTTTGTGTCCTGACTTTATAGCGGTCCCTTGTGCAGGCTCCGGTCGCGCTGCCGCTGATTCTACGGTAATACATCAAGTATTACCGCAAAACCGCGCCTCGTCAGTGCACAAAATCCACTCACAAATCGCTCTTGTTTAATCATGCAGTATTGCCTTAATCCGTCGTAATATGCGCGGTCGTGGCGCGTACCAGCTTGATGAGATCCGCCGGTGCACATTCGATCTGGAAACCGATCTTGCCCGCAGAGACCATCACGGTCGGGACATTGTTCACGCTCTCGTCAAACACGGTCGGGAACGCCTTCTTCATGCCCACCGGCGAGCAGCCGCCGCGTACATATCCTGTAAGGCCCAACAGTTCCTTGACATGCACCATCTCGACCGACTTTTCACCTGCCGCCTTGGCTGCTTTTTTCAGGTCAAGCTCCTTTGCAACCGGAATAACGAATACATGAAAGCCTCCCGATTTGCCTCGTGCAACCAGCGTCTTGAAGACCTGATCAGGGTTCTGGCCGAGCAGTTCCGCAACCGAAACACCGTCTACGGCGTCCTTGCCGTGCGGGTATTCGTGCGGCTTATAGGTGATCTTGTGCTGCTCAAGCACACGCATTACATTTGTTTTATCCGAAGCCATATTGTTCGCTCCTATCTGCAATTTATACAAATATTATAGACTTCACTTGTGCGATATGCAAGGGAATATCGGAATTGAAAATTGAGAATGAAGAATGGAAAATTATCGCGGCGGTTGAATCAATACATCGTTTGTAAATTCATTTGCACACGCATACCCGCAGGGGCGAACCGTATTCTCCCAGGTCATCGTTAAATGGGTGCGGGAGCACACTGTGCTCCCCTACGGGGTAGACTGTACAGACATTGGACAACTGCGGTACCCATTTTGCCCGCCATTCATTATCCATTCTCAATTCAAAAAGGGAACCGATTTCGGTTCCCTTTTTGCTTACTGCTGCGGATTTTTCTTATGGAAGTTAAACTTGGGCAGCTTGATTTTCTTAAACAGGCCGGAAAGGCGGGCAGCGACGCTGTCGGTCAGCGAATAGTAAACCGGGGTGATAAACAGCGTTGCGATGGTGGAGATAACCATACCGGTCATCATAACAACACCCATCGGCTTCATCATCTCGGAGCCTTCGCCGCTGGAGCATACCATCGGCACAAGGCCGAGGATAGTGGTCATGGCGGTCATCAGCACCGGACGGACACGGCGCGGACATGCGTTCAGGATAGCCGTATTCTTATCCTCACCGCGCTGACGGCGCTGCAGGGTATAGTCGATCAGTACGATGGACGAGTTGACGACTGTACCGGCCAGAATGATAACACCGAGCAGTGCGACCATGGAAACATGATTTCCGGTTGGCCACAGCATGATCATCGAGCCAAGCAGACCGATCGGCAGGATCAGCATGATTGCAATCGGCAGCGAGAACGAGTTGAACTGTGTTGCCAGAATGAAATATACCAGCACAATTGCCACCGCAAGGGCCAGCATCAGCGTACCGGTGGTTTCCGCGATCTGCGAAGCAGCGGTATCGCCTTCGCCGACCTCTACGCCGTCCGGCAGCTCGTACTTGGCAACAATGTCGTCAACGGCTGCCTTAATGGCATTGCTGTCGCCGGATTCGCTTTCACCGGTGATGGTTACGGTTTCTTTCTGGTTTTTGCGAACGATGGACTGCGGGCTGAGCTCGGTGTAGACATCCGCCACCATGGACAGCGGTACGGTGCCGCCGGTCATGGTCGGAATCTGCATGGAGCGCAGTGCGTCCAGACTGGTTGCTACATCCTCGTCGCCGGCAACGGTAACGTCGTATTCCTCACCGTTCATGCGGAGCGTGGTCGCGGTCGAGCCGGTCAGCTCACCACGAACCAGACCGCCAATGGTGGCCGCATTCAGGCCGAAGCGAGACGCATTCTCGCGGTTGATCTTAACGGCAACACGCGGGGTCTGCTCGCCTGCCGAGGATTCCACGTTGATAGCATCCGGCAGTGCGCTGATCTGGTTTGCCAGATCGTCTGCCGTCTCAGCCAGCCGGTCGTAGTCATCGCCGGTCAGCTCAACGCTGATGTCCGAATCCGTGGACATCGACATGGTGCTGCTGGTCGAAACCGTCAGTTCACAGCCTGCAATATCCTGCAGGTCACGGCGCAGCTGCTTGGCGATATCCGCTGACGAGCGGTCACGCTGATCGAGATCTACCAGCGAAATGGTAACGCTTGCGCCCGAGGACGAGGACATGATCGAGGTCGAAGAACCGGTCGAGTAGTAGATCTGCTCCAGCTCCGGGATGGTATCAACTGCGATGGCCGCAATGCGGTCCTCGATGGCGGCAGTGTCCTCCATAGTCGAACCGTTCGGCATGGAAACCGTAACACTCACCTCACCCTCATCCATCTCCGGGATGAGCTCCATGCCCGCCTGGCTGACGCTGAGCACGCTGACAATACAGATGACAACGGTCAGCGCGACGCCTGCCCAGCGGTGGGTAATCAGGAAATTCAGCGAACTGCGGTATGCACGCGACAGCGGCTTTTCGGTGATCGGCGTTGCGCCCGAGCCCTGCGGCTTGATGCTCTGCTGCTTGGTGCCGCCGAGCAGGAAATAGCACAGCAGCGGCACGAGCGTGATGGAAATGATCAGCGAGCTGAGCAGCAGCGCTACAATGGTGATACAAAATTCCTTGAACATCATGCCGGCCATGCCGCCGGAAAGTGCGATCGGCAGGAATACGGCAACCGTGGTCAGCGTGGAAGCGATAACCGCACCGATGACCTCGCCGGTGCCCTTGGTGCAGGCATCCATACGGTCGTAGCCGTCCGCTCGATAGGTGAATATGTTCTCCAGAACAACGATGGAGTTATCCACGATCATACCTACGCCGAGCGTGATACCGCCGAGCGACATCATGTTCAGCGTAATGCCCAGCACGTTCATAATCAGGAACGTAAACAGGATACAGCACGGCATTGCGATGGTAACAGCCATGGTCGCGCCGAAGTCGCGCAAGAAAAGGAACAGCACGATCGCGGCGAACAGCACGCCCATCCAGATGTTCTGAATAGCGTTATCAACCGTCATGTTGATATAGTCGGACTGATCCATAACGATATTCCACTGCAGGGAATCGTTGCTCTTAAGCAGGGAGTCAAACTCAGCCTTGGCCAGCTCGGCAATCTGCGCCGTATTGGAGCCGGACTGCTTGTTGACCGACAGGATGATACATTCCTCACCGTCAACCTTGGAGATGGCGTCCTGATCCTTGGGCTGCATGGAAACATCCGCGATCTGGCTCAGACGTACCGTGCCGCCTGCCGGAAGCGAGATCAGGGCGTTCTTAACATCATCAATGGACGAATACTCACCGTCCGTGCGGACAGCCAGCGTCTGCGAACCGTTATCCAGATCGCCGCCCGGAATGGCGATGTTGTCCGCGCCGAGCTGCTGACCGATGGACGAAATCGTCAGGTTATAGCCCTTCAGGCGGGATGCATCCGTATGGACTGCGATCTCCTGCTCGTAGCCGCCCGAAATATCAACAGACGCTACGCCGTCCAGACGCTCGAGCGCCGGCTGAATCTCGTCCTCAGCAATAGACTGCAGAGAGGCCAGGTCGTTGCCGCGCAGCGCCACCGAAACGACCGGCATGGAGTCAATATCAATCGACATAACGGTCGGGTCGGATGCGTCATCCGGCAGCTGGCTCTTTACCTGTGCAACCTTGTCGCGCAGGTCGGTCATTGCCTGATCCATATCGGTATCATTCGTAAACCGGATGACCAGCATAGCCATATTCTCGGACGAGGTGGACTGGAGCGTATCCAGACCGGACAGACCCGCTACCGCACCCTCGAGTTTTTTGGTTACCTGCTGCTCGATATCCTCCGGGCCGGCACCCGGGTAAGTAGCGTAAACAACCGCTGCCGGAACCTCCATGGACGGCATGAGCGCCAGCGGCAGGTTCTGGAAGCTATAAAAACCAAACACAACGACCAGTATGTACAGCAGGATGGTCATTACATGGTGTCTGATAAAGGTTTGTGCGAATTTCATGCGCGCTTAGCCCTCCCCGCCGTCTGCGGCGTCCGAGGTGACGACATGCACGGCTGCACCGTCCGACAGATAGGACTGGCCCTTGGTAACAACCCGGTCGCCCGCCTTGAGGCCGGAAACGATCTCGGTCGAATCCTTGGTAACCAGTCCGGTAGTGACGGTAACGCGGGTTGCGGCAGTGCCATCCGCATTTACGGTGAACACATACTGCTCGTTGTTGTTGCCGGTCAGGATGGACTCGGTCGGCACGGAAATCGTGCTTGCGCGGCGGTCGGTATAGAAGGTGACGGTAGCAAACGCGCCGATCGGCGGCTTGGTGCCGGACGGCAGAGAAACCGAAACGTCATACAGATTGGTCTGTGCATTGGCAGCCGCCGGCAGCGTGCTGACCGTACCGTTCATCGACTCCTTGGAGACAGCGGAAACTGTGACGCTTGCGGTATCGCCGACCTTGATGCCGGTGAATACGTCCTCGGCGACAGAAACCTGCACCTCAACCGCACCGTTCTCGGCAATAACCACGCTCGGCTGCGCCGAGGATGCCATGCCGCCGCGGTCTACGTTTACAGCCGTAACCGTACCCGAGCACGGAGCGGTTACCGTGCCAAGGCTTGCCTGCTTGTTGATCTGGTCCATAGACGCCTGAATCTGCGCCAAAGACGCGGACTGCTGGGCCTCAGCCTGCGCGACACCTGCCTGCGCCTGCGTCAGTGCCTGCTTAGCCTTGGTCAGATCCTGCTCGGCAGCCGCACCGGCTTCGAGCAGTGCTTCCGTGTTGCTGACCGCCAGTTCCGCCTGCTCCACACCGACCTTTGCCGATTCAATCGCACGGTCGGTCGCGGTCTTTGTGGCGCTGTAGGATTGCTGCAGCGAGCTCATCGTCGAGGTAACCGTCGAGGTATCCACCGTAAACAGGGTCTGACCCTTGGATACGGTGTCGCCTTCGCTGACGTTCAGCGTCTGCACCTGACCTGCCAGCAGCGGGAACACCTGCACCTCATTGACGGCGGCAATCTTGCCATTCAGCGTGTACTCCGAGCTCATCGCACCCGAGGTAACATCGGTTACCTCAACCGCAGTGCTGTTTGAGCTTTCCTCCTCGGTTTCCTCTTCCTTGCCGCAGCCTGCACACAGTACCATCGCACCGGCCAGCAGCGCCGCAAGGATTCGTTTGCTATTGCTCATCGGGGTCCTCCAATTCATTATACATATCTGCTATATTCGCAAAAACGGTCAGCTTATCAAGTTGTTGCCGTAATGACACCGCGTTTTGCCCACTGATAGGTGTTGTAGGCGGTCAGCAGATCAATACGCGCTGCAACCTCGGTCTCCTGTGCTGTGGTGAAGGTATCAAGCGCATCCGTGTACGCCATCTTGGAGATCATGCCGCGCGTGTACTGCACCTGGCTTACCGTAAACGTCTTTTTCGCCTGTGCGAGATCGGCGTCCGCCGCAGCAAGCGCGGTCTGCTTCTCCTGCAGGTCGGTATACAGCTTGCGGAAAGAAGCGGTCGTGCTCTCCTTCTGTGCATCGCGGTCGATCTTGGCTGCCTGATAAGCATACAGCGTGTTGGTCTTGTTGTTCTCGTAATCGTCGGACGCGGTCTGCATTGCGTACTCCTTGGAGTAGATCGCATAGCTGTTCTTGAGCGCCTCGGCAAGATCCTTGTTATAATCAATGGAGGTGACCTGCTCGGCGGTTACGACCGGAAGATCGCTTGTTTCGATCTGCGTACCGGTGGTATAGCCGCACTGGATAGCGAGCGTGTTGGTCAGCGCCTCTACCTGCGTGGTCAGCGATGCCTTGCTGGCAACAGCGCTCTCTCGCTGTGCCTGCAGGCTCTTGAGCGTATTTACACCGGTCATGCCCAGCTTTACCTGATTCTGCACAGTCGCAATGTTGCGGTCAAGCTGCTGAATGCTGCGGTTTGTCTGGTTGAGCGTATACTTCATGCCGCGCAGAGAAATGTAGGTGTTTTCCGCACTCAGGCAGATCTCATCGGCTGCATTCTGCATCTGACGGCGGGTGTGATCAACCGTTTTCTCCTGATCTTCCTCGGCGTCGTCCTCGTCATCGTCGAGGTTCCTGTACGAAGCCTCAGCAGCTGCCAGATTGCGCTGCAGGATGGAAATCTGGCTCTCAAGCGTCTTGCGCAGACCGGCGTTCGCCTCGTCGGTTCCCAGTTCCTTCAGCGTTTTCTGCAGTTCCTTGATCTGCTTCTGGTAGGACGAAATCTGCTCGGAAAGCTGGAAATAGCTTTCGATGTATCGATCGCTTACATCGGTCTTTTCCGCACTGAGCACGGTGTTGTTGTTCGCCTTGATGGTGACGTTGTTCCGGCGGACGGTCTCCTCCAGCTTGTCAAACGTCAGCTTGACCGGCGCCGTCGGCTGGGTCTGGGTGGTGCCGGTGGCGTTCGTCGCGGTCTTGGTATCGGCGGCAAACGCCGGCACGACCATGCCGCACAGCAGAGCGGCGGAAAGACCGGCTGCAATGGTTCGTTTCATTATAATATACTCCTCTCTTATGCGGCTGCGGTGGTGATAAGTACGCCTTCCTTGGCCCATTCGTACTGGTTATATGCGGTATACAGCGACAGATACGCGCTTTCCACATTCAGCTTTGCGGTCGTTACGGCATCCTGCGCCTGCTGATACGCCAGCTTGGAAATGATGCCCTTCCTGTACTTCACGGTCGCGGTTTTCAGGTCAAGCTCCGCCTGCGACTGCGCGGTTCGCTTGGCTGCCAGAGTCGTCCGGCAGTCCTTGACGGTCTTGTAGGTGCTGTCGAAGGCAGCCACTACCGACTCCCTGGCCGCCGCCAATGCGTCCTCAGCGGACTTGACCGCCTCGGCGGTACCGCTGATATTCTTGTCATACGCGTTGTACGCGCTGCGCACAGCATCCTGCTTCTGCCAGATGAGGAAGCTGTTCTTCTGCGCCTGCTCCAAATCCTTCTGATAGGACATCTTATCCAGATTGCCCTCGTACAGCGTCTCAAAGTCGGCCGGCATCACGATGGTGTTCGCATCCAGACCGCACATCAGCGCAACGCTCGAACCGAGGTTTTCGCGGGTGGTCTCCAGCGTGTCGATGGACTGCGCCAGCTTGTCGCGCTGATTCTGCACCGTGTCAAGCTGCAGCTGCCCAATCATGCCGAGTTTTCGCTGAGTTTTCAGCACAGCCAGATTGCGATCCAGCTGTGTGAGCGTTACCTGCAGGTTTTCCTTGGTGTAGCCCAGATTTTTAATGGTAATCAGCATGGTCTGTGCACCGAGCGCCAGCTGACCGGAGACGTTTTTCGCCTGCTTGCGCAGCGTGTACGCCGCGTCATCCAGCTGGGACAGCATAGCCATCGCCTGCTGCATGCCGCTGACGGCATTCTGATTCAGGCTGGTCTGGTAATCCTCTAATACCTTTAACTGTGCCGCATAGGTCTTATAAAGATCACTGGTCGTATCCAGTCCATCCATGGCCTTTTTCATATCCTCAATCAGCGCAGCGTAGATTGCTATCTCGCTCTCGCCGGTCGCACCGGACGCCGAACCCGACATATACGAGCTGCTGTCCAGCGAAGCTGCCGTTTTGTTCAGCATTTTCACCGTGTTATTGTCACTCTCCACCGTACGCTTGACGCCCAGCAGACCCATTTTCTTGACGGTATAAGCCGCCGGTTTGCTCTGCGCGGTGCTCGTCCCGGTCTGCGACGCTGCCGGTTGTCCGGTGCTTACCGCGCCTGCAGGCCATACAAATCCGGCGCACAGCACCAGAGACAGCAGTGTGCGCTTCCAGTTTGCTTTCATATAGGCTCCTTTCTCACAACAATTCCCGTGTGATAATGCTGGTGTGAATATATTCGATGCTCTGCCGCGGCGACTCTCCGGTACGCAGTGTATGCGCCAGCACTTCGATCGCCCGCGTCGTCTGCGCCGAAAAATCCTGATCGACGATGAAATCCAGCCGTCCGTCCTCCAAATACTGGCGCGCATGCGGCGTCAGATCGTGACAGACAACATGAATCCGCCGATTGGGCTTTGCGCGCTCGAGCGCGTCCATACAGCCGCGCACGGACTCGTTTGCCATATAAATACCGCGCAGACGCGGGTTCTGCCGCACCTGCTGCAGTACGCCGTCGTAGGTCAGCTCATACTGCTCGACGCTCTCGATGACGTTGACGTTTACATTATCGTCAAAAATCTCGTGCAGACGGTCAAGGAAGCCACGCACACGCAGTCCGTGCGCCGTGAATTCACGGTTGCCGGTAACGACGAGCACATCCTGTCCCTCAACGTACGGTGCAAGCAGTCCGGCTGCAATCCGGCCGGATTTGACCATGTTCTGTCCGATATGATACAGGCGGCGGCTCTGCCGCACATCCGAGTCGCAGGTAACGACCGGAATACCGATTGCGACCAGCCGGTCGATCTCCTCACTCATCGCTACCGTGTCCGGCGCGGTGACAATGAGACCGTCAATGCCGCGCTCCTCCATGCGTCCGATGGCCTCGAAATACGCACGGTGCGAGCGGTTTTTCAGCTCCTCCACCAGCACATTTACATCATTTAATCCGCGATTGTGTACAGCCACGCGAATGCCCTCGCGCATCCGGCGGATGAAAAACGCATCCCAGCTCGGCAGAATCACGCCGATGCGGAACGCGCCGTGTCCCGCACGGGCGGCCTGCCGCTGCGACGGCGTTTTGTAGCCGTATTCGCTGATTATTTTCTGCACGCGCTCCCGCACCTCCGGCGCTACATTCGGTCGGCCGTTTACAACTCGGTCCACTGTTCCACGCGATACGCCGCACTGCTCTGCGATCCACTGTGCAGTTACCTTCATAAGATATTCTCCTTTTCAGGCATCCATGTATCCTCTTTTATCCCTAAAAGACACATTTTTGCCACAATACGTTCATATTTTATCATAGTGCAGTAAAGCGCACAAGCGTTTCACCGCATTTTAGACACCAACGTGCAATGTGTTGCATTTTCCTGTGCATTTTCCTTTTTAGCACAATGCACGGATATTTTGCACGATTTTTTTGCGCTCCGCTTTGCTATTTTTCACCAAACAGAAGCCCCAAAATTGGGCGGTGCGCTGAAAAATACGCTGCACCCTTGAAGCACACCCGCAAGTGGTTTATAATAGAATCACCTTATATAAAAGGAGAGAATTCCAATGGGCATTTTGAAAATTGGCGTTGTAGGCTGCGGCCGAATCGGCAAGCTGCACATTAACAACCTGATCAACTCCGTACCGGGCGTTCAGGTAGTAGCTGCTGCTGACCCGATGCTTGACAAGTCCGGCGCACGCGAGTGGCTGGCAGAGCGCAAGATCAC